>JBBQPO010000244.1:0-9318 GCA_038217285.1 Chthonomonadales bacterium | reverse complement strand
GGCCCATTCGGTCAAGCTGATTCAGACCGTGCGTGGAACCGGCTATACTCTGCGTCTTGCGGAAGGAGAGGAGCGGTCGTGAGAGGAGTCCTGTCACGGAATGCGGGCGGATGGTGCGGACTCTTCCGATGGGACTCGCTGCGAACCCGGCTCATTTTCTGGAATGTGCTGACGCTCGCCGTGCTGCTCGGCATTCTGGGCGTGGTAACGCGCGCTATCGTCCTTTCCAGTATGATGGCCTCGATAGACCGGGAACTGGACGTGCGTACCCGTCCGCACAGGCAACCCTCCCCACCCCGTGGTCCCGGCCCCAACGCTCCTCCACGCGCCAACGCGCCCTTCGACGAGCAAGGGCCTGGACCGGCGCGAGACGCTCCGCCCCGTCCGGAGGGTCCACGACGGGGCCCTGAACCGGGCAACGATCCCGGACCGCCACGTCAGCCGCGAGAGGATGTCAAGAATCCCTATCGGCCTGTTCATTTCGACGTGAATGGACATACCGTCGAGAACTCCAACTACACGCAACCGCTGGATCCGAAAGGATTTCAGGAGGCGCTGCAGGGCCGCATTCATCGGGGCAATGTGTTGGTGGACGGCGAACCGATGCGCGTACTGTCTCGCCCGTTTCCGCAGGAGGGCCCTCCGGAAGGAGTCGTGCAGGCGCCCTACCCCCTGACGGAGATGTATCTCGCCATCGATAGCCTCAACAGCGCGCTTCTGCTGCTCGCTCCTATCGGCCTGATCGGGGCGGGTATGGTGGGCGCCTTTCTGACCGATCAGGTGTTACGACGGGTTCGCCGTCTGACACAGGCGGCGGGCCGCATCAGCGTGCAGGAACTTTCGGAGCGCCTGCCTGCCGCTGGCGCCGACGAGTTTTCAGAACTGGCGCAGACCTTCAACAGTCTTCTGGGACGCCTGCAGACGGCGTTCCAGAAACAGGAACGGTTGATCGAGCAGCAGCGCCGCTTTACGGCGGACGCCTCCCATGAGCTGAAAACCCCGTTGACGATCGTCAAGGGCAATGCCGGTCTGCTCCTGGGCAGCCCCCGCGCCGATGCAGCCAGTGTTCCGGCTCTTCAGGAGATCGACCAGGCGGCGGACACGATGAACCGTCTGGTGCAGGATCTGCTGCTGCTGGCCCGGTCCGACGATGGGCAGTTGGGAGGCAACCCGATAGAACTTCTGGTCAGCGAAGTCCTGCAGCGCGCCGCGAGCCGCATCGGTTCGCGCCCCGCCGCCGTCATCCACTGGAACATCCCCGCCTCCCTGACGGTGCACGGCAACGAGCAAGAGTTGCTGCGCCTCTTCACAAATCTGCTTGGCAACGCCGTCAACTATACTCCCCTCGATGGGCAGATCACCGTGACCGCCACGCCGGAAGGCCAAGATGTCCGCGTCATGATCGCCGATACCGATATCGGCATCGCGCCCGAACATCTGCCGCATCTGGGCGAACGCTTCTACCGTGTCGATACTTCCCGCACCCGATCCGATGGCGGCACCGGCCTGGGACTTTCCATCTGCCGCAGCATCGTGCAGGCGCACCACGGAGAGTTGGCTATTCAGAGCACAGTCGGAGTCGGCACCACCGTGATCGTCACGCTCCCGGCCTGAGCATCGAGCAGAGATGCCCTCGCCTCTGCTTGGCGGGAGGGGTTCCCTCCTCCGCAGAGGACTTGTCCCTCCGGGAACGGGCACATGCCCGGTGTATCAAAAGAGCGTTCCCGTCGCGGAGGACGGGAACGCTCGACGGCTCACCAGGATCCGACTCGTCGTTATGCGGGTTGGGCGGTGAACAGGGAGGGCAACGGCTGGCTGCGTCCCCGCTCTTCCGACTTCACCGGTTTGATCGGGCTGTTCATCAGGCGGCGCAGCATGGTCCGGCCCCGGTGAATGCGCGAGCGCACCGTTCCGATCGACGAGCCCATAGTCTGGGCAATCTCTTCATACGATTTGCCTTCTACATCACACAGCATGACCGCTGTACGAAACGCTTCCGGCAAGGCACCCAACGCGACCTGCAGCCGCTCGTCCATGACGCTGTCCATCAGATTGCGTTCCGGGTTGGCGTTGTCGTCCGCAATCTGCAGGAGCAGGTTGTCATCGCCCTCGTCGTCTCCCACCGGTTGATCCAGCGAAAGCGCTTTCTGCTTGGGTTTGCGGCGCATCAGGTCGATAAACAGATTGGACAGGATGCGGAAGAACCAGCTCTCGAAAGGCAGTTGTCGGTTGTAGGTGCCGAAGGAACGGTAGGCGCGGAGATAGGCCTCCTGCGTCAGGTCTTCGGCATCGTCCCGGTTACCGGTCATGCGATAGGCGATATTGTACGCCTGCCGCTGGGTCCGCTCCAACAGTCTCTCGAATTCGGCGTGGTCTCTAGGAGTCTCCAGCGCCGCTTCGTGTACGTTTCCAGAGTTCATAACCCGCCTCCCTCTTGCGGTGAATTATATGGTTCGACGGAGATCCCAAATGTTGAGTCGCCTCAAAAGAAGGGCCGTCCGGCTCCGGGTGCGCCGCCGCACACCGGTCATAAAGATCTATCTTTTAGGAACTTATCCCGAGCGGGATTGTGACTTCCTGTCTCTCTCTTCCGCGCTTCCCGGCATAGAGTGGAACAGCGTAAAGAGGACGAAAGTTCCCGATCCGGGTCTCTTCAGCATCGAAGCTCGCTTTCGATCAACGAGTGATGATATAGACGCTTCACGACGCGTTTCGGTTTCACATTCTTGGCCCGAACCACGAATGAACTGCGCTCAGTATCTACAACTATCTATTACTATTATATCAGCATCGCGGTTCAAAATCAAGGCGACGCGAGGGGGAAAGAACGAATTCAGTGCAGGGTTTCGGAGAGAGGCAGCGCGCTGAGATCTGTTATCTGATCGCCCGTATGCCGCATCTGGATCAGCAGGTGGCGATCCCCGGCGTTCGCCATGCAGAAGACGAGGCCGCCCCGAAACCCCAGCACCTCTTCGGCAAAGTCCGCCTCCATTTTGACCTTGAAGAAAAGGGGCATGACGTTGGGCTGAAACTTCCCGATAGTGACGGGTACGCGGGCCATCGTCTCATGCGGCGTGTAGTCGCAGAGAAAGCAGTTTTTGCGATCTACCAGGCCGCGCCGGGTGTAGAGGGTCATGATGGAGAGAGAGCGGGTGTTTTCCGGCGTTGCCCGGCCTGCGGCTTCTACCGCCCGTGTGAGAAGGGCGATGGCCTCGGCGGGTGCTACGAAGCGCCGCTCCAGGTCATCGCCCACGGCTCCGCAGAACTCCTCCGGCAGGTCGTTGAGTTCGTAGTAGGCTCCCGTCTCCGAGACGACGACCCGCACGACCGCGTTGCGATACTCGATCCCCTCGCCGACCAGTTCTTTGATGGCGTTGATCATCACCTGGAAGCGTTTCTGGTATTCGGCGCGTAGGAGCGCGATGTCCACCTTTTGGAGAGGATCGAGTTGATCTTCCACCGGGAGCCTGGCCTTTCTTGTCGGTGCATCGGGGCAGCGTCAGGCTGCCTGCTGGACCAGGGCGACGATCTTCGCGGCCGCCTCCTGCATGGTTTTCGCCGGGATCAGGTTGGACTGCGCCAGAATGGCCGCCCCCTCTTCCGCCCTTGTACCGGCCAGTCGCACCACAATGGGCACCTTGATATTCATCACCTCGGTCGCGGCGATCACGCCTTTCGCCACTTCATCACAGCGCGTGATGCCGCCGAAAATGTTGATCAGGACGCCCTTCACATTCGAGTCCGAGAGCACGATGCCCAGACATTTGCGGACTCGCTCGGCCTGCGCGCCGCCGCCCACGTCCAGGAAGTCGGCCGCCTCTCCGCCCGCGCGCTTCACTTCGTCCATGGTCGTCATGGTCAGTCCGGCCCCGTTGCAGATGATGCCGATGTTGCCGCCGAGGCGCACATACGCGATGTCATCCTTATGCGCTTCGGCTTCGATCGGATCTTCGGCGCTGTCGTCGGCATAGGCCGCAAACTCGGGATGTCGGAACAGGGCGCTGTCATCGACCTGGAACTTGGCGTCGGCTGCCAGCACCCGTCCGTCCGCCGTGACGGCCAGCGGGTTGATCTCGGCGAGCGAGCCATCGGACGCCACATAGGCGTTGTAGAGTTGGCGCAGGAACACCATCGCCTTGTTGATGATGGCCGGGTCCAGTTTGGCGTCGTAGCAGACCTGCCGCAGTTGGAAGTCGCAGATTCCTTCCAGGGGGTCTACGAAGAGGTGGGCGATGGCGTCCGGATCTTCCTCCGCGACGGCCTCGATGTCCATTCCCCCTTTGGCGCTGACGATCAGCACATCGCGCTGCGTATCGCGGTCGGGTACAATACCCAGGTAGTACTCTTTCTCGATCTGGATCGGCTCTTCGATCAGCACCTTCTCGACCGTGAGACCTTCCGGAACCTGATGCGTCTTCAGCAGCATGCCCAGCATTTTCGCCGCCAGTTCCTCCGCCTCTTCCGGTGAGTTCGCGACTTTGATGCCGCCCGCCTTCCCACGTCCGCCGGAGTGAACCTGGGCTTTGATGACCCCGCGCCCGCCGAGGGCCTCCACGGCGGCGCGTACCTCCTGCGGTGTCGTGGCGATACCGGCGTTCTTCGGTACGGCGATGCCGTACTTTGCCAGCACCTCTTTCGCCTGGTATTCGTGTATCTTCATTCTTAAGGGCAACTCCTTGCATGGAAATTTCAAGTTAGGGAACAGCGTCCGCTTTCTTTTCGTTTCTTAGGAGGGGAAATCCTGCCGTCGCTCTCCCTTTCCCTTCGGCATTTTGCGTCGTCATCGGGCTCGCCGCTCTTTTTGCTGTTTCCAGGAGGCAGGATGAGTCAATAATTTCGTGCGGGCGTTACGCTGCGCCGGGAGTTCAGAACAGCCTTATGCTCACTTGACGTTTAGACTACAAGCCGACGTTGCCGAACGCCCCGGCATTGCTGAGCGGGTTCATTGTCAGTCGGTTTTTGTCGTCCCTCGGTTCTAAGCCGCCTTAGAAGGCGTGGAAACAGCCGCAGAGGGCGCTGCTTCCACGATTTCGGTCGCGGCTGCAGCCTTGTAGACCACTTTGTAAGTCGCCACTGCCTTGCGGGAACGACCGGAAGTCCATCACGGCGAATAACCCCGAGGTTGGCACACCCGGGTAGGGCTACATTATCTGGTGAAGGTATTGTCGAATAGAACGCGTAGGCTGCCATCCAATGGAGGGGCGGTCTGAAAGATGGACATGGTCGGCGCGTCAGGTGTTGCCAGGCGATTAGTCATGGTCCGTCCATTTTCGGTATCACCTCAATAACGCGGGGACGTGATCATGCCGTCTCCCAGGATGCACCCAGGTTGAGTTGCTCGGCACGTTCTCGGATGAGCGAAGCAAGCGAAGGTATTTCTCCCGCTTCGCTCAAGCGTTGCAAAGAGCCATTTGTTGTGGGGGCCACTGCGGGGAAGGGGTTGGGTCTCCCTCTCGGGATGGAACAGGGAGGCGAGCACACTCTCGGGAGTGCGAGGAGCTGGGGCGAGGGTATAGACGGTGGTGACGATCGCCTCTTTCTTGCCGGGCTTGGCTCCTTTTCCGGCACGCACGAGGGACTTGGGATCGGTCTCCTTGACCAACGGGACGCCCTTGCCATCGGCTTGCACAATCAGGAGAGTGGCCTGCGGGTCTGGCAGAGGAGGACCTATCTGCAGGAAAAGGGGTAGCAACCCATAATAGCGCGGTTACATTCGGTTGTGCCGGGTGTCGGGTAGTATAAGACGTATCAGCAATTTTTCAGAAGCCGCTGGTTCACGCGGTGGTAGTTGACGGGATGAAGTACAATACCAGCGAAAGGAAACACTAACATGGCACGACCACTAAAAATAGTAGCACGCGAGTTGGCGAAAGCTCATCGCAATACAGACCGTAAGACAAGCCTGGTGAAGTTTTTTTCAACCGCACAGCAGAATGAGATACATCTCCTGGAGGTTTCCGCGGCAGCGCCGACGACAGGCGAAATAATGCCCTTTCGGTTCGGCGAGAATTTGGCACAGGGAGTTGACTACCCGTCTGTCATTATCTTAGTGAGTCCGGAAGAGTGGCAGGAGGTTGAAGCGGGACGCCTTCCTTTGCCTGCGGACTGGGATCTTACCACAGCGGAGGATCTGTAATGCCCGCTGTGCCGCGTGACTGGGCAGATCCTTTCCTGGAACAGGCACGCGAGGATCTGAAGGCCGCATGGCAGATTTCCCCGACGGATTCTCCTTCCACGCTGTGCATGCTGATACAGATGGTTTTCGAAAAACTTGCGAAAGCAGCCTATGCACGTTCAGGTCTTACTTTCCCGCGTACACACCAGGCTGCCTCCCATCTGTTTGTAGTTCTGCTACGTCATCCGGCAGGTACAGCCCTTTTGACAGCGAGCTCACAGGTACAACACTTCGTTTCTGCCCTCGAAAACGCCCATCCGGCCGTTGCCGGCAGACAGAATCCACCCTGGGAGCAACTCGAATATCCGTGGGAAGATACTGCGACCGGTAATGTGCTCTATCCTGCAAGAGATCTTTCTCTCGCACGCCGTGTTCAGGATCCGAAGGATCGCATTGCTATCGACTGCCTTAAGTTCGCAAGTGCGCTGGAGAAACAGTTGACCATCATTGTGCCCTGACGTTCCATCGTGTGAGAACTCCTGAATTCCCTGACATCTGCAATGATCGTCAGGCTCACATACTCGAAGTCCGCCCCATAGGCGTCTCCAATCGCAATTTCCAACAGCGTACGGTTCTCTCCCTGGCAGTCGCGCCTGTTGCCTCCAATATGGATACTGCTGCCATTCTCTGCCTGTTCCCTGTCATTTGTCCGCTCGCAACATCTATGGAATCCGAAAGTATCGTTCGTAAAGGTAATCCAGATAGACTGCGTCTGCTCCCTGGTTTCGGCGCAGGGCGGCGTATAACTCGTTGTAGGTCGTCGAACAGAACGAAACCTCGCCCTTCACCCGCCGGGCAAAATCGTTGATTTCGGCACGATGGGCCAATGCTTCTGCACTCGGCCACTCATACCAGAGATACAGGACGATAAAGTTGTGGTTATCGCTGGCGAGGCCAAGGATGTGCTTTAGAAGCTGATGCGTATCCAGGTAGGAATAAGTGACATCTGCCTTGTGATCTCTCAGCGCTTCGGCAAACGTCTGACAGGCGTCGAGCTTCCGGCTTGCTCACAAGCCCTGCCCGTCAGGAAGTCATCGTCTGGTTCAATAAGCATTTGCCTACTCCCGGTAAATCATGGGATCGAGCCTGGAATTTTGGCGAGCCGCCACAAAAAGTTATCCTGGAACCTTGACAACGCTTCAAAACTGTGATAATATTTGCATACGCTTAGCCGGTTAAGCGGAATAAAGAGAGATCAACCTGTGTCAGTAACAATGCGAGAGGTAGCGGCGCGTGCCGGAGTGTCCAAAGCGACTGTCTCATACGTGTTGAATGGTCGAGAAGTCGCCATGCGCATTCCGGACGAGACACGAGAGCGCATCCTGAGCGCCGTGCGGGAGCTGGGCTACTATCCGAACGCCCTGGCGCGCAGCCTGTCTAACAAGGGTACGCACTCCATCGCCATCGTCATGCAGTATTCGACCCTGTTCTCGGGCTGGTCCGGATTTACGAATGAGCTGATGCACGGCGTGACCGATGCCGCTGTCGCCGAGGGTTACAATGTGATGCTCCAGACTCGGCAGCCGGAGCGGCACTGGCAGGGCGGAGAGATGGACCCGGTCGAGGCGGAGGTCGCCACACTCACGGATGGACGGGTAGACGGCGCGTTGCTGCTGCGCGATGTGGACGATCCGCTGCCGGCGGCCCTACGACAGCGCGGATTTCCAGCCGTTTTGATGTTCACCTCGTCGTGTGATCCAGACCAGTGGTTTATAGATTGTGACAATCTGCGGGGCGGCGTGTGCGCGACGGAGCACCTGTTGTCGCTGGGGCACCGGCGCATTCTGCATCTGTGCGGTTCCCCCCATTCCGGTCCTGCGCGGGAGCGCGCGCGCGGCTACCGCAAGGCATTGGAACAGGGCGGTCTTACCGTTCGTCCCGACTGGATCGTGGAGGTCGTCTCCCCTCTGGCCGATTTTGGGCCGGCGATTGAACTTTTTCGCTTACCCGTCGAACAGCGACCGACCGCCATCTTCGCCTGGAGCGACGATGTAGCGATCAAGATGATGGGGGCGCTGCGCGGCGAGGGAGTGCGCCTGCCGCAAGACGTCGCGATCATCGGCTTCGATTCGACGGCGCTCTGCGATCATACCGACCCGCCGCTGACCAGTATGCGTCAGCCGATCTACGCCATGGCGGCGCAGGCGCTGACGCTGCTCACCCAGCGGTTACGCGGGCAGACGCCGGAGGAGACCCAGATCCGTGTCGCTCCCTCGCTGGTGATCCGACACTCCTGCGGCGTGCCGCCGGAGAGCGGAGTCGGAGGACGGTCGCCAGGCCGCCGGGACACATCAACGCTGCGGTAGAGCGGCACAGTTTCGCCCACAACCCTTTTGGCTTTCTCTTGCGCGCAGCAGAAGAGGTTCGGAAGGCCCTGTACCGTTCCGGCGATGCGCCGGAAAAACGATTCCTGCAAAGGAACAGACCTGGCAATGAATGCCAGATCAATATCGGCGCTCATTGCCGGTTCGATAGGAGAACGGTCTCATGCAATCCAAACAACGTCGTGGCTTTACGCTGATCGAACTGCTCGTGGTCATCGCCATCATCGCTATTCTCGCCGCGATTCTTTTCCCTGTCTTCGCCAGAGCGCGAGAGCAGGCGCGCCGAACCGCCTGCCTCTCCAACATGAAGCAGATCGGGCTTTCCCTCTTTATGTATGCCCAGGACTACGACGAGACGCTGCCGGAACGCTATGGCTGCACCTCGTCGGTAGCAGCGTGCCAGTTCGAAATGGAGTTCAAGGACGGCGTCGGCTACGGCCGCACCTGGAAGAGCATGCTGGTTCCGTACATTAAGAGCACCGACGTGTTCAAATGTCCGAGTAACGATGCTGCCAGACATGGTACGCTCATCGGCCTCAACACCAAGGGCGGCAGCCCCATCGAGAGCCCCATCTACCCGGCAGGCTACCTGATGTGGCTTCCGGACTTTACCAGTGCCCCGATCTTCCCCAACGGTGGGAGCTACCCACAGACACTGGCCGGACTCACCTATCCTGCGAATGAGCTGATCATTATCGAGAGTCACTATGGCTGGCCAGACATCGGCCCCTACCTCAGCTACTGCGAGCCCTCCGGGCCCGCCTGCGATGCCAACGCCTTCGCTGGCGCTTCGAGTTGGGGCAGCGGTCACGCGAAGAA
>JBBQPO010000243.1:0-9338 GCA_038217285.1 Chthonomonadales bacterium | reverse complement strand
CAGGTGGGGCCATGAATCGGTCCAGTCGGAAGGTAAGCAGGGCACCATGCACCAGCGGCTTGTATTCGAGATGTCCCCAGAACGTTGGGGCGAATATCGGCGCGGACAGCGTTCGCCACGTGCCGGGAATTTTGGGCGACAGCGTCAGGCGACCAACAGTCGGGTCGTAGCCGAAACCCTCCAGGGCGTAGAGGACATTCCAGTCTGCGGCTTGTGTCGTTCCATACGTCTCGGCAGGCGCCAACTCGCCGGTATCGGCCCGAAAGCGGGTGGGCGTGTTCCATACTTCGCGGAGCGTGTTGTCACGAGCCGTTTCCAGGCGCTGCAGCAGACCGACGCCAACTCCTGGCTGGTTCAGCCAGATCGCCAGAACGGCCTCACTCAACAGGGAGGCAGGCATCAGACAGTAGGCCGTCTCTCCTGCCGCCCGACCCGACGCGTCGGTGCGCCACACGGGGCCCAGAGGAAATTGCGAAAGGGTGTCGTTGTGAGTCTGCAGGGTGACGAGAGCCTCGCGGGATTTATCCGGCGGCAACGGCGGCGTCGTTCCCAGTGTTGCCGCCACCCAGGCGCCGAAAAGTTGGTCTGTGGCGCAGATACGGTCGGCGTTATCGGCAAAATAGTGACCGGTCCAGCGACGGGTGACGAACTGAGCCGAGCCTGCCATCAGCGCATCGTCGCAGGCGGCTTCAAGCAGACGGTCCGCCTCCATGCGGGGCAGGACTGCCGCAATATTGCCGGTCAGGCCCCCAACGGATGCCTCTGTAAAGGCCTGTGCGCTGTCCAGTTGTGCGAGCGCCTTACCCGCTCCCAGCGCGGCCAGGCGCAGGGTCCAAGCTGCGGCGGAAGAAGAACTGGCTTCGGCCCCCGTTGCGGCTTCAGGCAGCAGAGCGGCAAGCGCCCGGCGCAGGTGCGGGTATTCGCGTTGCAGGAAGGCGGAGTCGTTTGTCCAGAGGGCATACTGTGCCAACAGAAGCGTGAAGTTGGCGGCAGCTTCGGAATCGGGAGGTCCGGTGTGCAATGCGATCTGGATGCCAGCGTGTCGCACCTCCTGTGCCGCGAGAGCCGGGTAGAAGGCCAGAAGCAGCGAAAAAGCGCCCAGTCTGGATTCGCGGTGTTCGATGGTCTCCGGCGAGGGCGACGTCAACGGCAGATCGGGCGCTCCAGGTTCCTGCTGCCATACGAATCGCCCATCCCGTGTATGCAGCGCCGATGTACTCAATGCGGCAGCGCTGTTGATGAGCCGACGTGTCATCCAAAGCGGCATATTGGAAGCGAGGAGCCGTTTTTGCCACTCTTCGGTCAGGCTGTAGAGTGTGCTCCAGTTGTCGAGCAGATACCGGGCGACCGCGTGGGAGTCGGGAAAGGCGATCTGATAATAGTGTCCGAGGTCTTCCCCGGACGGCGCGTAGCGATGGGGGGCGGTCCAGGCGACGGCGAACGGCACTTCGATCGTGGCTCCGGGTTTCACTGTCAGCCGTACGACGACGACCCCGGCAGACTGTGCGCCGGGCGAGGTTGTTCCACCGGCAAAATCGGGAACCTGACCGTCCGCCGCGAAACTATCCCACCAGCCCGGATGGTGCTCGGACGGGTTCCAGGCGGCGCGCGTCACGACCGCGTCTCGACGAGGCGGGTAGGCCATGAGCGTGATTTCGGTACCATCCTCGTTTCGGGTCGCTTTTGCCCCACGCTCGGAAGGAGTGGGAGGTCCGGAGAGCCGCAGACCGAAAAATCCGTTCTCTGCCGGCACGGCCGTGACCTGACGGCTCGCACCAAATCCGTCGCCCCAGGAGAGCGCGACCGCCGCTTCTATCGGTACCGGTGAGGGATTGTGGAGACGGAAAACGAATGCCGCCGCCGGCAGGGACGAGTTCTTCAGGTCAAAGGGAATGAGAGGGGAATAGGTCAGGACGGAGAGATCCACAGGGAGCGACGACCCTGGGAAACTCTGACGCGCCTGCGGGTAGAGACCATCATATTCCAGCGCCGTGATGCCAGGCAGTTCGTACGCGTTGCGCAGCGCCAGGACACGCGCGGCGCTCTTGCCCTGTACCCGCGTCCAGACCGCCCCGAAACAGGCCGGGGACTCGCTTTGTGGGAAGGCAGCCTCGCTCGGTTGGAACAGCCGAGCGATCGTGCCGTCCGTCATCGACTGATACGCTGCGACGCCGATTCCGCCCAGAGGCAGCCCGGAACGCAGGCGCTGTGAATGCACAACACCGGTTGCCGGATCGACCGCAGGGGCGGGCGCCTCCTGCCCCTGTGCATATGCGCACGACAGCAGGATCCAAAGACAGCACAGAAGTCGGTAGGGACGATAGTTCACAGTCGCCTATTCGACACGAATGTGCCGAAACCCTGCCACTGCTCGAGGGCACCGGACGAAAGTGCGCTTAGGGTTCCCACTCGTCGTCCTCGGTATCGACAGGGATCGCCGCGGCACGCTTCGCAACCCGGAACTGACGAACGATGTCCGCTAGAGCGACAATGCCCACCAGTGCGACCAGGATAAACACCAGCCCCTTGCCGATGGCGACACGGTGTTCATGCTGGATCTCTCGCGCTGTCTCCTGCCGCTGGATCTCCCGGAGGCGCGCCTTTTTCTTCTCGATCTCCTCTTTAGTAGGCACAACCGCCTCCGGTGCAGAAGGAGGCTCCGGATCGGCGGGAGGCCGTATGGCCACCTTGGGGGGCGGCGGAAGCGGCTTTTGAGCTGGATCCGCCGTGGTTACAAAGGCCGGGTGTTCCCGGCGATAGCGTGGAACTGGCGGTGGGACAATCTGTAGTTGATCTGTCGTGTCGGCCTGGGCCAGAGACGTGCCTTCGCTCATGCAGACGCACGCGAACAGGGTCAGAAGTCTGATCAGCAAAAAAGAGATTTTGGTTCGTCTGTTGGTCATCGGTTCTCCCAGGGGAGCGTATTCAGTTGGGAGCAAGGTAGAGAAGCGCCCATTTACCACACTCTTCAAAGCCGAGTTTGCGGTAGATCCGGCCCGCTACGGGATTTTCAAAGAAAAGTACCGGCGTCTTCCGGTCGCGAAGCAGGTCGAGCGCGAGCGCAGCGGTGCAAGCCGCCGCATATCCTTTGCCCCGTGCTTGCGGATGCGTGAAAACACCTCCGATCAGGCCCGCGTCGACGCCTTCGACATTCAGCAGTGCCGAGGAGATTATCGCTCCTCTTGAAGCCGGATTATGAGGCTCGGATGCGACAAAAACGCGGTTCGTTTGCAGCCGTGAAGCGACGTTGGAACGACTGCGGTACATATTGCCTGCCCCTGCATAGTGCGCTGCGAGCGGGTCGAGATCGTTGATCGTCGCGCGGCGAACGATGGCGAGTGCGTCTGGCGCGATATGCGGCGGTTCGAGCAGACGCAGGCAGGTGCTGATCTCCCAGTTCGTAGACGAATGATGGCGGAGGCTCGACTGCACTCCGGCGACCGTTTCCATCGTACCGCGTACTCCGGCGACATGCTGTTCCGAATCGATGAGTCCTGCGAATTCTGCAGCGCAGCCGCCATCCCCATCCGCCAGGATGAAGGTGTTGTTGAGTCGCAGTACAATTCCTTCCAGTCGCTCTGTGGGCGGGTCGAATGCGCCCCATACGAGCAGCGATTCGGTGCGGTAGCCGTATGCTTCCAGATGCATTCGCAAGGTCAGCATCCGCACGGGGAAGCGTTCGCACAGCTCCGCGACAGCAGGGGCGTCTGCCTCCGTGAGCCGACGGATACCCGGAGGCGACGTCGTCTTCAAGTTTGAAAGGGATCGTTGGTTCATCACTGTCGGTCTATTTCGGCGTCGGACGGTCGAACTCCTTGCGTAATCGCGGTTCTGCATTTGACAAAAAAAGCCGTATATGCTTTACTCTGTCAAATGACGTCCGGGGAAAGGTAGCGCAATCTTGTCCGTCCCTCTGCTGCGCGTGGAAAATTTACAGACTGAATTCAGGACGTCGGGTGGCGTCGTCCAGGCTGTCCGAGGCGTCTCCTTTCAGGTGGAGCGCGGAGAGACGGTGGGGATCGTCGGTGAGTCGGGTTCCGGGAAGAGTGTCACCGCTCTCTCCCTGATGGGCCTGATACCGACTCCGCCCGGACACATTGTTGGCGGCTCGGTCCAGTTGGATGGCGAGGAGTTGCTGGGGCGCACCCAGAAAGAGCTTCGACAGATCCGCGGCGCGAAGATGGCCATGGTGTTTCAGGACCCGTTCTCGTCTCTCAATCCAACCATGACGCTTGGGGAACAGGTGGCGGAGCCTATTCGCCTGCATACCGGGGTCGGAAGACGGGAAGCCCGCGAACAGGTGATTCAACTCTTTCAGTCTGTTCGCATTCCCTTGCCGGAAATCCGCTATGGCCAGTACCCGCACGAGATTTCGGGAGGGCAGCGGCAGCGCGTGATGATCGCCATCGCCTTCGCCTGCAGTCCCGCGCTTCTCATCGCAGACGAACCGACGACCGCTCTGGATGTCACCGTGCAGGCGCAGGTTTTGTCGCTGATGTCGGAGATGCAGCGGAAAACGGGTGCGGGAGTTGTGCTCATTACCCATGACCTCGGCGTCGTCGCGGAGGTGTGCGACAGAGTGTTGGTGATGTACGCGGGCCGAATCGTAGAGAGCGCCACGGTGGAGCAGCTCTTTCGGAACCCGATGCACCCATACACGCAGGGGCTGCTGGCCGCGCTCCCGCAGATCAACGCGGCCCATCGTCACCGCTTGATCAGCATTCCCGGTCAGCCTCCGGACCTCGCGCATCTTCCGGCGGGCTGCGCCTTCTTCGAACGCTGCCCGAAGCGCCTGCCGGATCGGTGCCCAGTTCACGACCCCGAAATCTCCGAACCGGAGCCGCAGCACTTTACGCGGTGCCTCCTCTACGGCGAGAGCCCTGCCGCGAATATCCCTGCATAGGTTCGGTGGCGCAGTAGCCGTTCCGCATCTTTCCGGGGTCTGCTTGCCGACTTCGCAGGTAAAGTGGCCGATTGACAGTCAGACGCGCGGTCGGGTACGCTAACATGGTTTCGCGCCGATCTCTGCGGGGAGAGGCGCAGCGAGACCTATTTTCCGCAGGCAGGAGAGACGCAACGGCATGGAGTATTTGACAAACCACGATCTGTTCTGGGTCAATCAGATCGTAACGGGCACCGTAAACACCTTCAACTACTTCGCCCTCGAAGCGGCGTGCGCCGGGCAGTATGCCTACGGTGCAAGTACCGATGTTCCCGCGCAGGCCGCGACTCTTCTGGATCGAATGTTGAACAAATCTCCGTTTTTAACGGGCAATCGGCGTACAGCCTATATCGCCATGCTCACCTTTCTCAACGCGAACGGTTATGCGACTATCGTGGACGACGAGGAAGCGGTGCGACTTATGACGGCGGTCGCCTCCAGGTCTACGCTGCCTCTTGAAGCCGTCAACGCCCTGGCATCCCCGGCGAAGGAGAGCCTGACGGCGATTCCCATGCGGCAACTGATCACGCACGAATGCAACCACCACGCCCGCGCCCTGGCGCTCCTCGCTGAAGGTGACTGACCCCAAGATCCACGACAGAGAAAGTGAGATACGCGCGCCATGAACCTATATGGTTGGAACGCCCACGTCTGAATCGATCAAGACCTACCAGTCGAGGGTGATCGGACGGTTGTAGTGCGGATCGATTTGCGGGAGCCGCGCGACCCAGTTCGAATAGTAGATGGAGCTGAGGCGTTTCCATTTGGTGTGGCCGTCGGCAAAGACCATACAGATTCCGTCGTGATGCCATGCCGTCGGCTTTGTGCAGTCCCCTTGATAACATCCACGCCCGATCCTATCCCATATAAAACTGTGGCAGCCTTTTGTGCATGTCTGCTCGCATCCGTAAGAGCAGTTTTGCCAGGGATTGTAGGAGTCGCAAAACACGATTGTCTCGGTCGGCCTTGGGATTTTGGCGGTAGAGATCTGCACCAACTCGAAATTCGAGGCGTAGCTGCCCTGTCTCGGGCGATGGGTGTCCAGTGCCGGCACGGTCGTACTGTAGTCCCAGCCCAGGCGCGAAGGACAGACGAATATAGCCTGCGACTTCGTATAGGGGAGGAGAACCCAGAGCGGCGTGTATCGGTGTCCATCGATGGTCGTACCTGTCGCGGGGTTGGCGAAGAGAGCGTAGACGCCGCCTGGCGTTTGCTCATCATAGTCCTGAATGTACATTGCCCACGCATGGCCCATCTGATGCAAATTGGAGAGACAGTTCGTTCGCCTCCCTCCCTCCCTCGCACTGAGAAACACCGGCAGCAACAGGGCTGCCAGTATCGCGATCACGGCGATGACAACCAACAACTCAATCAGGGTGAAGGCCTTCCGCGCCTTCATTCGGGGGCGCTCTTCTCTTCTCATCTCAACTCCTTTTGCTTATTCGGAACCTTGTCCCAGGCAAACTTCAACGTTTCGCGCCGCGCATTCTCCAGGGTTTCCGGATCGTATTTACCAGGGTTTGTCTGTTCAAGCCGCCGCAAAACCGACAGCTTTCTCTTCTCGGTAAAGGCAACCGTCAACTCCTGGTTTGATTGCGGGGGGTGGGATATGACGCCGACAAGGAAAGCGCATTCTGCCAACGACAGATCCCGCGGCTGCTTTGCGAAGTAGATGCGAGCCGCATTTGTCAGCCCGGCCGCGTGAAGGCCAAAACCCACACTATCGCAATACAGGCGCAGAATGTCTATTTTGGAAAGCCGGGTTTCGAGCCTGTTGGCGAGTATCATCTCGGCGATCTTGCGCGCAGGCGTCTTGTCAACCGAAAGCAAGGAGTACCGCACCGCCTGCATCGTTATGGTAGAACCACCCTGTGTGGCGCCCTCGATCCGCAGATCGTGGCGCAGCGCGGAATGAAGGGCCTCCCAATCGATGCCGTGATGGAGATAGAAATTTCTGTCCTCGGCCGCGAGGAGGGCATCTTCGAAAAGCCCTGGAGGACGCTGTGACATTCCTGGATGGAGCGAGTCCGACAGTTTTGAAACGTAGTGGTCCATTGGCGGCATTGCTCGATGAACGAGGAGGAGACTGGAAACCGCTGTCCATGTCGCCATCGCGATGAGTAAGGAGACGACGGACCATCCCACCCGACGCAGTCGTCGCAAATTGACGTGCGCCTCTACCGGGGAGGGTAAAGCATCGCGCGCGATGGCAGCCGATGCTCCCATCAGCATTGCCAACGCGAAAGTGCCGGGCGCACGGTCAAAGTTTAGTATCGGAGTATCGGTGAGACCGGCGACAGCAAGGGCGATCATTCCTGCCGTCGTGCCGATAAGGACGGCGCTGATTTGCGGGTCGGACTTTACCCGTATCCGCGTTGCGCGGATACAGCGAGCATATTGCCAGGCCACCAGACACAGGAGCACCAATCCGACGAATCCGAATTCGGCGGTAACGTTTAAGTACAGAGATTTTGCCTCGCCGTTCATGGGATTGAAAGCCCGGAGCGCCGGAGTCATCTGTTTGTCCTGGGCCTCTTGGTAACTCGAAAGCCCGCTGCCTAGCCAGGGATGATCCTCGATAACCCGCCAACAGACACGCCAGATTTGAAACCTGCCCAGAGTGGAACGATCTGCTGCCGTGCCGACCCAGTCTCCCTTCGTCCTAACCAACAGAACAGCCATAACGACGCAGGCGAGCAACGCTAATAGGGCCGCGCGTCGCCAGGGATAGGCAACCCAAACTGAACGCCATGCCACCAGAAGATAGACGATGGCAGCGGCCAGACCCAGCCATCCAGAACGCATATAGGTGAAAGTCAGTGCTAGAAGATTGGCTGCGGCTGCGGACGTGAACAGGATGCGTATCCCTCGCCGCTTCTGGGATCCGGCGACGGCCAGACACAGAGGGGCACCCAAGAGGCAGAGAGGATAGAGGGTATTGGGCGAGGCGAACGTACCGTTGGTCCGATTGCCGAAATGCGGCGTATAGTATTGATGCTGCCCAGTGAAATAGAAATAGATGGCGCAACACGCTTGTATCCCTGTCACCAGCGCGACCATATGTACCATCCGTATCGCCTGCATACGGTTAAAATAGAGGGCGACGAAGAAAAACGCAGCCAGGGCGAAGAACGGCCACCAGCTCTTCACGAATATAAACGGACTGGCCGTCGATATGAAAAAGTCGAGCGGATAGAGGCAGGAGAACAAAGTGAAGGCGTCATTGAAATGTGCCAGCACAGGAGGGAACGCCTGCATGATAAAGCGGGCATAAAGGTACCGGACGACCAAACAGACATGAAGCACAAGACCGATGAAATAGAAGGTCATTGGTCCCAGCGCCTGGCTTATGCCAAGATTATTGAAGAGCAGCCAGAAGCCTCTCTCTACCGGACGGCTAATGAAGGTTTGCGGCAGAAGCCACGCCACGCAGCCTATCAGGAGGGCTGCTTCCAGGGCGTCGAAGCGGACTCTGCCGAGATGTCCAGAGGCTTTCTCATTCCTCGATGCAGGTATTGCAGTCCCAGGATCCATCAGAGGATTTCACTGACGCTTTCTGGCGTTTGCAGCCTGTAGACCTTGCCATCGGGGCAGCAGAGAAGAAAACTGGGTGTGCCTTCTATTCCGAGCTCGTTCGCGAGTGCCATGTCAGCATCCACGGCATTGCGGGCCGTTTCAAGGAGGTTGGCTGACAAAGTTCCAGAAGAAAGGTGGTCCTTAACTACCTTCTGTATGACTGGTTCGGTCAGGGTCGCATCGAAGAGAATGGCATTTACTTCCCAGAACTTTCCCTGCTTTCTAGCGGCTTCTGCAACGATCGCGGCATACATCGCCTGTGCATGTAACGCGGGTAGAGGGAGGTTCCGAAAGTCGAGTTTCAACTTTCCCTGGTAGCGGGCGAGGACGTCGTGGACATTGCTCCGGTTTGCACGGCAGGGTGGGCACTGATAGTCCGCAAATTCGACGAGAGTATATGGGCTCATCCCGTCACCAAGGTAGCCTGATCTTCCTGCCAAGATCGTTCCCGCGCGCGTTTCGATGTGCTCCGCCGTTTGAATTCGGTTGCTGTGTTTGTAATGCAATGTTAGCCAGAACAGGCACATGGCAATGCCGACCATGGTGCCCGCCAAGACGATTTGCGGCGTGAGGCGTCGAGTCCGGGGTTGCGTTGAATCGTTAGAATCGACAGCTTGTTCTCCGAGTACGCGTACGGTAGGTAGGAGCGTCGCGCCTAACAAAAGACCAGCGATGACCGTTTGTACATTCCGGCGAATTTGAACACTGATTCCGTTTCAAAATGAACACTGAATCGCGTTCAAAATGAACACTGATTCCGTTTCAATCTGAACGGTCTGGAGCGAAGCTACGCGGGTGATATATTATGGCTGTACGGACG
>JBBQPO010000242.1:0-9355 GCA_038217285.1 Chthonomonadales bacterium | reverse complement strand
GTGACGCTCCTTCTGGAAATGTAAGTCGTGCCAGCAGCGTACTTCGATCTTCTTGCCCTTGGCATCGGTGCCTTCCCACTGCTGCTCGGGAGGGCCATGGGTGGTGGGATCGCTCAGTTTCAGAGGAGCGCCGTGCCAGGTCGGATGGCCTCGCCCTGGCTTCTCAGGGGCCGGAGGGGGTTCCCGATAGAGCGTTCGGTTTTTGGCAAAGCGCACCAGCACATCACATGCGAGCGGATCGGTCTGATCTCGGAAGGTCTGGCTTCCATAGTAACCATCGCCCAGAAACAGGAAGCGTTGTGCAATGCGCTCGCTCGATTCTTGGAGTTGTTCGGCCATCACATTCCCCTGGGTGCTGTCGCTTGCAATACGGCGGTTGTCCAGAATATAGACGAAGCTGCTCTGCTCGTTGGGCAGCACGGCGATCTCGGAAAACTGCCAGCCCGGTCGTACGGGTTTGACGCCTTCGGGCAGGTTAGACGCATGCACATAGGTGCGGTCGCGGGCGGTCTTGGAGTGGATCCGCAGAATGGAACTGGCATCGCCTCCCACGACCAAGCGTTCGCCTGGATTAGGAGGGGGAGCGTAGTCAGCAGTGTCACTGCCGGTCCGACCACTGGCGGACCTTCAGCCGGGAGCAGCTCCACGCCCGGCCCTATTGCGAGGTGTGCCGGGCGGCGAGGGCCGTGGAACTGCACCACTGGCACTACAGGGACGCGCAGGGCAGCATCCTGGGGCGGGAGAGGCCGTCCGACGTGGTGGCGATATGCAGGCCGTGCCACGAGCTTGCAGAGGCCAGGAAGCGGCGCTACGGGGTGGCGAAGGTATACGGCAAGCGGGCAGGGAAGGTGCTATGGAAGGAAGCCCAGGCGATAGTAAGGGAGATACGGCACAGCCTTATCGGATAAGCGGCGGGGATCGCCTTCCCCCAGCCCTTTTCCAGGCGAAGGCGTGCAGGAAATTGGCGTACGAGCGGCAAATTGCTCCTTGGGCGAAGCGCATTCACCAAGGGAGATGTAAGTGGTTGACGTTAGCGTTGCAAACGACGTAATTGAGGACGAAGAATCATTGGATGAGGAGATGGAGGAAACGTGGGCCGACAAACTGGAAGGCAAGGCCCTTGAGATTGTAACCTCCGATGCCAGGCGGCAATGCGTCCAGGCCGGACCCGGTACTGGGAAAAGCTACTGCATGAGCAAGAGAATCCTTAGGCTGATCCAGCAGAGGAAGGTAAAGCCGCGCGAGGTACTCGCCGTCACGTTCACCCGCACTGCCGCCGCCGACCTAAAAAAGTCGCTAAACAGTGCGCTGGGAGACAAGCATAGCAATTTCTGGGCCACCACTCTCCACAGCCTCTGCTTCAAGATACTGGGTAACGAAAAGTACTTGCCCGTCCGCAAGCGCCATCCTCGGTTCCTGCTTACCGTCACCAAATCGGGATGCCTGAACTTCGAGGCGGCCCCACTGATCGCTGACCTTCAGCACGAGAACAGTGAATACGGGGCAGGACGCGAACAGACCAAGCGTATCAAGGAGTTCGAGGCGCTGTGGGCGACCCGGCAGGAAGACCCGCTCAACGCTCCTGGGGACGACATAAAGCCAAGGTATGAGACCGCGTTCCTGAACTGGCTGAAGTTCCACAAGGGCATGATGGTCGGAGAACTGGTCAAGGAAGCATATGCGTTCATGGCAAGCGAGCCGGACACCGAGTGGCGGACGAAGTTCAAGGCGGTGCTGGTAGATGAGTACCAGGATCTGAACAAGCTCGACCAGGAGTTCATCAGCCTCTTATGCAGTGACAGCAGGACGAACTGCTCCGTGGTAGGCGACCTCGACCAGTCCATCTATTCTTTTCGATGCGCGCACCTGGAGGGGCTAAGCGAGTATTCGGTCAAACCTGACGTCGAGCCGCATTCGATGGAGGTGAGCCGCCGTTGCCCGACCTCGCACCTGAACGCCGCCCAAAGTCTGATCAAGCAGAACACGAAGCGGGCCGTTGTCAGTCCCATGCCCTGTTCCTTGCGCCACACGAGGTACTCGTCGAGGTCCCTCTTGCCGAAACGCTGCAACGGAATCTGCTGCGCCTTTGACCACCGGACGACCCCCCGCATATACATTTCGTAGAACCGGGCTGTTTTTTCTGCTTTCGAGGCTTTCTGGGTTCGGACGAAGCCACGGAGGGCCTCGTCCCAGGAAACGGAGGAAGATCCAGTCATACGTAGAGTTCCCTTCACGCCGGACAGCCTGCCAGGTTGGCAGCAACTGTCATCGAGAGTCAAGAGATCACAACTATGAGGTTAATGCCGCGACTCGGACTTGAACCAAGGACACGTGGATTTTCAGTCCACTGCTCTACCAACTGAGCTATCACGGCGCACTCGGAAACGACCGGAAACGGAGCTATTATACCAAACGCCGGGGGAACTGTCAAGGTCGTTTTGCGGGGAAGGCCGCAGAAGGAAGAGCCTCCCACCATGGCGGGAGGCTCTTCTTTCAGACCTTTACACAGACTATTTGCAGTCACGAAGGGAACGGCGCAACATTAGCGTTTGCGGCGGCGCATCTTGACAGCGGTGAGCATCAGGCCGAAGCCGCCCAGAAGGGCGATGGAACCGGGTTCCGGGGTTACTGTTACTCTGGCCGGTGGGGATAAGGGTCCCACGCTGCCGCCCTTGCCGGAACTGGGGGCAAACGATGTCAGTGTACTGCCGCCACTGACAGTGTTGGCAACCGTAGCGCCACCGATGACGGCAGTATTGTTGACAAATCCGGCGGCGGTGGGCAAGCCGGGCGCGCTCGAAGGTGTACGGAGCTGGAGGGCCTCTGCGGAACCGTGACCGGAAACGAGACTGGCCAGACCGGCCGTCGCGCTCAGTGTGCCACCGAGCAGCCAACCGGCGGAGAGCCCGGAGCCCGCATGGGAAATGGGCGTGACCGACTGGAGACCCAGAGGATCGGTATCTTCCATGGTGAAATCACCGAACAAATCGAAATTCGCGTCGTTATTATCGCTCGTCGTGTCGCTCGGCAGGACGGCCACACTCGTACTCAGTACAGACGTCAGCGACGTCGACTGAGCGCGTACCTGGGAAGCTGCCAGTGGCAGAAGCCCTGCCATCAAGAACATCGTGCCTGGGCGCATCAGATTCCGAAAGCTCATATTTCCTCTCTTTCCTGGGAACATCAGACGGTCTGTGTTCCTTTATCCAGTGTCGTCGCGATAGGAACGGCAACGCACTGTCATTACGCATATCCACATACATAACTCTAACGCGTTTAAGATAGCCGCCGTACGGGTGTCAACGCGCCGTCTCTACGTATATCTACTTATTGCAAGTCTTGTGCCAACTGATTAAATCCGGCCGCTTACAACAAAAAAATCTTGAAATAGTTCGAAATGAGCGGTCAAATCACCATTTTCGCCCCCGAAATATCCGATATGAGCCCAAAATGATGGCCTGATCGCAGACAGTGCCCAAATGTCTTCAAGTCGCCGCCCCTACCGCTGTTATGTGCCGAGCAGTCGTTCACCACCTTTCTCTTCTTCCTCTGCGCGCCTTCCTGGGCGGTCTTTTGCAGGGTCGTCACGCGGTGAACAACGCGCCGTTCTTTACGTATGGAGCAGTAGACACGATTTTCAGGACGTCGAGCTTTTTTTCTGAATAATCCGTCGGCATCGGGCGGTTTATGGTGCGCGTGGGACCGCAAGTCGGGAGATCCCTCCTGTCTTGCAAGTCGATCACGCGGGAGGTTCAAGACGAATGAGTGCCATGAACACATTAACCTTTTTAAAACAGGTGGAAGAGCAACGCAGTCAGGAACGCGCGCTGTCCTGGGAAGGAACGTTCGCGGAGTATATTGAGCTGGTCTCCAAAAACCCGCACGTCGCCGACCTCGCCCATGCCCGTGTCTATAATATGATTATGGCGGCCGGCGTCGAGGACTCTCCGGAGACGCATGTGCGACGCTACAAGTTCTTCGAGGAAGATCTCTACGGCCTGGAGCGCACGCTGCAGCAACTGGTCGAAGAGTACCTGAATCCGGCCTCGCGCCGCCTCGATATTCGCAAACGAATCCTGATGCTGGTCGGGCCGGTCGGAGGCGGAAAGTCCACGCTGGTCACGCTGCTCAAACGCGGCTTCCAGAACTACAGCAAAGAGGATGTCGGCGCGGTCTACGCCATCAAAGGCTGCCCCATGCATGAGGAGCCGCTGCACCTCATCCCAGAAGAGCTGCGCGCCGAATTCCGCCAGAACTTCGGCGTCTATATCGAAGGCGATCTCTGCCCTGTCTGCCGCTACCGGCTCGATCATGAGTGGGAAGGCCATGTCGAGAACGTTCCCGTCCACCGCATTCTGCTCTCAGAGAAGACCCGCGTCGGCATCGGCACCTTCAAGCCCGCCGACCCCAAGAGCCAGGACGTGGCGGAGCTTACGGGCAGCGTCAACATACAGGCCCTCACCGAGTTCGGACAGGAGTCCGATCCACGCGCCTACAACTTCGATGGCGAGCTCAATATCGCCAACCGGGGCGTGATGGAGTTCATCGAGATGCTGAAGGCCGAAAAGCGGTTCCTCTACGAGCTCAACACCGTCGCCGGAGAGCAGACCATCAAGGCCAGCCGCTTCGCTCTCATCTACTGCGACGTGGCCGTGATCGCGCACACCAACGAGTACGAGTACAACTCCTACTTCTCCAGCAAAGAGAATGAGGCGATGATCGACCGCATCTTCGTGGTCAAAGTGCCCTACAATCTGCGCGTGAGCGAAGAGGTGCGGATCTACGAGAAGCTGATCGGGCAGAGCGATGTCCAGGATGCGGGCAACATCCTCAATCTGGCCAGCATCCATATCGCCCCCTACACCCTGAAGGTCGCCTCGATGTTCGCCATCCTGACGCGCCTCAAGCCGCCGCGCAAGGCGGGCCTCACCCTCGCCAGCAAGATGAAACTCTACGACGGCGAAAAGCAGGTCGGCGACTGGGATCAGCGCCACGTGAAAGAGCTGCGCGAAGAGTACCAGGATGAGGGCATGCACGGCGTCTCGCCCCGCTTCATCATCAATCGCATCTCGTCCGCCCTCGTCAAAGGCGGGAAAACTTATGTGACGCCGATCGATGTGCTGCGCTCTCTGCGCGACGGCATCGCCGAATATACCAACAACGACGAAGAGCGCCGACGCCTGCTCGGCTTCATCGATGAGGTCCGTAAGGAGTTCGACGACGCGGCCAAGAAAGAGGTGCAGCGCGCCTTCGTCTACTCCTACGAAGAGTCGGTCAAGACCCTGCTCGACAACTATGTCGATAACGTGGAGGCTTTCTGCAACCGCGAAAAGGTCAAGCATCCCATCACCGGGGAGGATGTCGAGCCGGATGAGCGGCTGATGCGCTCCATCGAAGAGCAGATAGGCGTCACCGAGAACGCCAAGCGCGAGTTCCGGGAGGGCATTCTGCGCTCCGTCGCCAGCCTCATGCGGCGCGGGCAGGCGTTCGGAGTCGCGTCCGACGAGCGGCTGAAAGAGGCCATCGAGAAGAAACTCTTCACCGACCTCAAGGACGTCGTCAAGATCACGACCAGCACGAAGACGCCCGATGCCGAGCAGTTGAAGAAAGTGAACGAGGTCGTGGACCGGATGTGCCGCGAACAGGGCTACACGCCGGAGTCCGCCAACGAGCTTCTGCGCTATGTCGGCACCCTGCTCAACCGCTGACCTGCGCCGCCAGCCCCAGAAATGAGGGGATCTTTTATGCCGAATCACTCTTTGAGTAACGATCCATGGGATCTGCACCGACGCGCGGAGCGGGACCGGCAGCGCCATAACGAGAAGGTCAAGGATGTCATCAAGAAGAACCTCGGCGACATCATCAGTCAGCAGGACATCATCACGGCCGAGAACGGCAAGATCGTCAAGATTCCCGTCCGAGGGCTGGAGCTGCCGCGCATCCGCTTCGACAACGGGGAGCGGGAGCGCGTCGGGCAGGGCGGCGGAGGCAGCAAACCGGGCGATGTCATCGCGCGCGGGCCGCAGGAAGAGGGCGAGGCGGCGGGCAAGCAGGCCGGTCAGGAGCCGGGTGTGGACTTCTACGAGGCGGAGCTGACCATCGATGAACTTACCGCCCTCGTCTTCGAAGACCTGCACCTGCCGAACCTGGAAGAGCGCGGTATCAAGCAGATCCTCTCCACGCATGCCGACTTCAACTCCATCAGCAAGCGGGGCATCGAGGGCAATCTGGACCGCAAGCGCACCCTGATGGAAGCCTACAAGCGCAACGCCCGCGAAGGCAAGCCAGGCTGGACGATTCGCAACGAAGATCGCCGCTACAAGACCTGGGAGGATGTGACGGAGCCGCAGCGCAACGCCGTCATCTTCGCCATGCGCGATGTCTCCGGCTCGATGGGCGAGTTCGAAGCCTACATCTGCCGCTCGTTCTACTTCTGGATGCTGCGTTTCCTCAAAAAGAAGTACACGAGCGCGGAGATCGTCTTCATCACCTGCCACACCACTGCGAAAGAGGTGGACGAACATGCGTTCTTCGGCCTCGGTGACTCCGGCGGAACGAAGATGAGCGAAGCCTACAAGCTGGCTTTGCAACTCATCGAGAAGCGCTACAACCCGCGCGAATGGAACATCTACCCGTTCCTCTTCTCCGACGGCTACAACTGGGGCGATACCGAGTGCGTCGAACTGGTGCGCAAAATGGCGCAGATCTGTAATCAGGTCGGGTATGGTGAGATTGCCAACGACCTCTGGAGCCAGTCGCCGCATTTCGCGCCGCTGGGTCAGGCCTATCAGGACGCTTTCGCCGGGGAACCGCGTGTCTGCCTGGTCAAGATCAACAACCGGGAGGATGTCTGGCCCGCCCTGCAGAAGTTTTTCAGCAAGCATCCCGAAGTGGCCGGTATGTAGCGGAAGGGCAAGACGAAGGGTAACACCATGAATCGAAGCGAACAGGCGGAACTGGAGAGGTGGATCGAGATCATTACGGAGAAGGCGGCGGAGTATGGGCTCGACACCTATCCTACCCATTTCGAAGTCGTGCCGGACCATGTCATCTACGAACTCGGCTCCTACAGTCTTCCCGCCCGCTTCTCCCACTGGACGTTCGGGCGCGACTATCATCGCCAGAAGACCAGCTACGAGTACGGGATGTCGAAGATCTACGAGATCGTCTTCAACACCGACCCGTGTCAGGCGTTTCTTATGGACAGCAACTCCATGCTGTCGCACAAGTTCGTCGTGGCGCATGTGCTGGGCCACAACGACTTCTTCAAGAACAACGTCTATTTCGAGCATACCGACCGCCGTATGATCGAGAAGGTGCGGCTGCACGGCAACCGCATTCGGCGCTACGAGGAGGAGTTCGGGCCGCTGGTCGTCGAGGAGTTTCTGGACGCCGTGCTCTCCATCGAGGAGCATTTCGACACCGGCCTGACGACCTCGTTTCGGCGCAAGTCGGCGGAGCAGCATGAGAGCGACCGCCGCCGCCCGAAAAAATCCTCCACCGAGTTCGACGATCTCTGGGATGTGATGCAGACCAGCGTCGGCCCGGAGAAGCCGACGGCCCGCAAGTTTCCCCCGGAGCCGGACAAAGACCTGATCGGCTTCCTGCGTGACCATGCCCCCGACCTGGAAAAATGGCAGCGCGACATCCTGAACATGATTCGCGAAGAGATGATCTACTTCATCCCGCAGATGCGCACCAAGATCATCAACGAGGGCTGGGCGTGCGCCACAAAAGATTCTCTGCTGGTCACAGAGCAGGGTCTTTTGCGCTTGGACACGATCGTGAACGAGCGGCAGGCGCTTGCCGTGGCAAGCGGCAAGCCCGGAGCGAAGCACCCGATCACCGATTTCCACAAAGAGGAGAATGTCCCGACAATCCGCATCAAGACCCGTCGCGGCTATACCATCGAAGGCGGGCTGGAACATCGGGTGCAGTTGGCGGATGGCTCGTGGGCCTTCCTCAAGGACGTATTGGATGGCGAAAGCATCGCGCTGGCCTACGGAACGGAAGTCTGGCCGCAGGAGCCCGTCGCGACGAGCCATGCAATGGAATCGCTCGGCGCAAATTTGGAAGCATGCGCGCGCACCGAAAACATACCGGACGCGATTTTACGCTCGCCGCGCAGCGTTGTAGCAGCTTTTCTGAGCGGCCTGTTCGATGCCGACGGCTACGCCGGCAAGGCAGGCGTCATTCTCTCCACGGCAAGCGAAGAGATGGCAGGCACCGTTCAAGTCTTACTGCTGAACTTCGGCATTCTCTGCACACAGCGCAAGCAGTCGGATGGCTGCACGCAAGTTCACATCACGGGCGCATCCGCAAAACGGTTCCAGAGTGAAATCGGTTTCGAGTTGGATCGCAAAGGGGAGGCCCTCGATACGTACGTCAACGAACATCACTGGTTCAAAGCGGAAGAGACAACGGATGAGATCGTCGCTAGAGAGCAGCGCACCAACGACGTTTACGACATTACCGTAGAGACAGCCCATGCCTACGTCGCCAACGGTTTCGTCAATCACAACTCCTTCTGGCATGAGCGAATCATGACGGATCTGCCCCTGACGCCGGAGGAGCATTTGGAGTTCCGCAAACTGCACTCCTCCGTGCTGTCGCCGGGATCGCCTATGTCGATCAACCCCTACTACGTCGGCTACAACATTCTGAGGGACATCGAACGGCGCTGGAATGGGGAGGAGGACCCGGACTTTCCGGAGAGCAACTGGCATGACGAGAAGCTGACGCGCCCGACCGGCGAGGGCCTGAAGAAGCTGTTTGAGGTGCGAACCGATGAGTGCGACACGACTCTGCTGCGCAAATATATGACGCAGGGTCTGGTCGATAAACTCGATATGTACACCTATCGGCTGCAGGAGGTGAACGGCGAGAAGGCGTGGGTGGTGCAGGACACCAACTGGCGAAGCGTGCGCGACACGCTGCTGGACGGCATGACCAACTTCGGTATCCCGATCATCTATGTGGACGACGCGGACTATCACCGGCGCGGCGAGCTGCTGCTCACCCATGCCTACGACGGCAAACCCCTCGATCAGGAGTACACCTCGCGCACCCTGAAATACCTCCATTTCCTCTGGAAGCGCCCCGTGCATCTGCAAACGATCCGCGACGATAAGCCGATCCTACTCTCTCACGACGGCGAGAATTTCACCGAGCAGGCGCTCTGATTTTTTCACAGGTGAACACACAATAAACCTATTAGATGATCCGACGAATTATTTCTTTGCTCCGTCGGATCGGGTAAAATGCTCCCATGAATATTCAAGCCCTCCTTACCTTTCCGGAAGACAAAGTCCGTGCGCTCGTCGGACTCAATCACACCGCGCTGGGAGCACTCCTC
>JBBQPO010000241.1:0-9382 GCA_038217285.1 Chthonomonadales bacterium | reverse complement strand
CAGCATATCCGGCGAGATAGGCGCTTTGCCGCACCGTAGCGCAAAGAGCAGAGCCAGCCCCAATAGAAGGGTTGCGCCGACCATCGGCCATCGCGCACGGCTGCGCTTCGCGTCGTCGTCCAAAGCGTCCGGCGGCATCGTTTCGGGAAGCAGTTTCATCGGGGCGGCGCTCCCTCAAATCGATCCGGATGGAGCGCCCGGGCGATCGCTTCGAGCCCACCGAAAATCCGCGGGCCGGGGCGATGTGTGAGATCGGCGTCGATGGCGATGACTCGCCCGCTTTTCACCGCCGCGATGGTCTGCCAGCCCGGTCGGGCACGTACCTTCTCCACGCTCTCCGCGCCCGTGGCGTTCCCCAGCAGAATGACCTCCGGATCTTTCAGAGCGACCGCTTCCTGACTGAGCTGCGGCCAGGGCTTTGTCGTATCCGCCGCGATGTTCTGACCTCCCGCATGCGCGATCATGTCGTCGATAAAGGAGCCGGGCCCCGCCGTATAAAGCTCGGTCGAGATCTCAAAAAAGACGCGCGGTCGGGGAGCGCCTTTTACCCTGGCGGTCACCTGATCCAACCGACTGCGCAACTGCTGGGTGAGTGCGCGGGCCTTTGCCTCTTCGCCTGTCACCTGGCCGATCAGAAGGATGCGGCTGAGAACCTCTTCGAGCGTCTTCGGCTCGACCACCAGGACAGGAAGCCCATGCGTCTCCAGATTAGGAACCACGGATTTGGCATGAATCCCGGTGGCGAAGATCATATCGGGCGTACTCGCCGCGATCTGTTCGATGTCGGGGCTGGCGTAACCGCCTACATGCGGTTTCTTCTTAGCCTCCGGGGGATAGTCGGAATATTGATCGACCGCGACGATACGTGAGCCGAGCCCGAGCGCATACAATATCTCCGTATTGCTCGCTGCCAGGGAGACGATCCGTTGGGGCGGCTTCACAATGACGACGGTTCTGCCGGCATCATCCGTCACCGTCCTCGGAAATGCCCGGGCTGGACTGCCGATAGACGGCAAAACGGGCCCTGTGGCAGGAGCGAACGATTTGCAGCCGAAGGGGAACAGAATCAGCAGCAAACAGAACGTGAGGCAGCGCCGCAAGACCAATCGCGATGGGATGGAAGCGTAAGGATCCGCAATGTGCGAGCGACGAATTTTCATGGATGAGGCGCCTCTATCGAGTCGTTTCGTAATGGGATGGCCAGAGAGAAAACAAAAAAACCATCCCGACAAGGATGGCTGTAACGAGAGAGACGTCCGATATGGATTTGCCCCTCCCTAACCATCACACCCTTTCGTGCGAAGGGCTAACGTGACGCATTGCAGATGGGCATTCGGACTTATCCCTGATAAAAGGGACACACCGTAGCGGGACTGTGTCGGATTTGCACCGAACTTTCCCCAATGAACAGCGACGCAAAATCGCTGGTTCCTGCAACATATATTGTTTAGTTGTTTGGGCAGTATACCGGGAAAACAGGTCTGTGTCAACTTCGGAAGAATTGGGCGGCCAGGCTTTTCTCTGGAATGATTCCCTCGACACCGCGAACGCAAACCGAGGAACGCCTCTCCTTTCAGGGTGAAGCCTCGACGGGAATGCGCCTCTCAACGCTCTATGGCAGCGGCGCGATGTGTTCCGATACACCTGTGGACAAGGCTCGCGTCAGGCACTCGGCGGCCTGACGCATATCGGGGGCACAGAGGACTGCCGAGATGACGGCGGCAGCGTCCGCTCCGGCCTGCCGAACTGCCTTGATATTACTCTGGTCTATGCCTCCGATGGCGACAAGAGGATGCTCCGGAAAAGCGTGTTTGATCTCGCGGATACGCTCCGTGCCGATGGCTGCGCCAGCATCGGTCTTCGTTTTGGACCCGTAGATGGCGCCGACCCCGAGATAGGAGGCAAATGGCGCGATAGGCAGCGCCTCCTCCACGGTGCTGATGGAGACGCCCACCACCTTGTTCGGGCCAAGCAGGCGGCGCGCGTCGGCAGGATGCATGTCTCCTGGCCCCAGATGCACCCCGTCTGCGCCGGAGGCCAGCGCCACATCGACGCGATCGTTGACAATAAAGAGTGCGCCTGCCGCGCGGGCCTGCGCGTTCAGGCGTCGGGCCAACGTAATGAGTTCCGACGTGGACAGCCGCTTGTCGCGCAACTGCACGATACGCGCCCCGCCTTCCAGCGCCTCCTGCATGATCTGCTCGGGCGTTCGATCCAAACGCAGATCGGGGTCGGTCAGCACATAGAGGCCGCGCAGCAAGCTCAGACGGTGTGCATGCGTTCGATTGTCTGCGGTTCGTCCGGAGGCTACTGCACCCGCGACATCGGGATAGCCCCTCCCGCGCCCTGCTACCACGGGCACAGCCAGCGCATCCGATACCAGCGTCTGCGCGTAACCGGCCGCATCTCGCAGAGAGATACCTTTGGCGAGACAGGCTGCGATAGCAGAGGCGTGCAGGCAGCCGGTTCCGTGCGTATGCGGCGTCTGTACGCGCTTGCCCGCGAGCCGCACGGCTCCCTCGCCCCTGACAAACAGCGTGTCCACAAGAGCGTCGTCACTGCCTGGCGAAGCGTGCCCTCCCTTGATCAGGACAGCCTTTGCTCCCAACTCGAAAAGCCGCTGCGCCAAAGAGAGGTCGAGGAAATCCTGGTTCGGAGCGATACCCGTGAGCGTGTGCGCCTCGGGGATGTTCGGCGTCACGACGGTACATAGCGGCAGAAGCTCCTCCAGGAGCGCGCGTATCCCGTCCTCATCCAGCAAAGGCACGCCTCCCGTGGAGGCCAGGACAGGATCCAGAACCACATAGGGGGGATCGAAGCGACGCAGCATAGCTGCAACCGTGCGGACCTGAGCGGCTCCCCCGAGCATACCGATCTTTACCGCGCGTACAGCGCTGTCGGTCAGGATGCTTTCTATCTGGGCGGCCAGCAGTTCGGCAGGAACAGGATGGCAGGACTGTACGCCCTGGCTATTTTGCACGGTCAGCGCCGTCACGGCGGACAGGCCGACGACATCCAGGGCGGCGAACACGCGCAGGTCCGCCTGAATCCCCGCGCCTCCGGAGGGATCCGAACCGGCGATGGTGAGCACAGAAGGTTTCAAGGGCTAAATCTCCCTATTGTCGTTGTTGTGGGTAAAGCGGTCGGGGAGAAAGGCTGACAGCAGAGAGTGCGTGGGGCCGCCGAGCACGTCCTGTGCCATGATCTCGCCGGTGATAGGCGCCAGCAGAATGCCGTTGCGAAAATGCCCCGCCGCCACATGCGCGTTTTCCCAGCCTGGCAATCGGCCCAGGACGGGCAGGCCGTCGGCGCTGGCAGGCCGCAGACCGGCCCAGGCGCTTTCGAACGGAGCGTTCTCCAGCGCAGGCAACAAATGTGTGGCCATCGTCAGGAGACGCAAGAGTCCCTGCGCTGTCGGGCGCGTCTCGAAGCCTGCTCTATCCTCGGTCGCTCCGACCACCACACGACCGTCCGCTTTCGGAACCAGGTAGCCCGCATGCGTATAGAGCGTGTGGCGCAGCGGCGGCGGCAGGCAGGCCAGCGCCAGAATCTGCCCGCGTATGGGAGAGATCGGAAGCGCAGTACGCAGCCAACCCGCGATCATTTCCGTCCAGGCGCCCCCTGCCACGACGACGGCGGCGCACGAGAGACGTTCGTTCACGGTCTGCACCTCGGTGACGCATGCGCCCGCCGTCGTAAATCCAACGACAGGTGCGTTTTCCAGAATCCGGACGCCGCGCCGACTGCAGGCCTGTGCCAGCGCGCATACCAATCGCCGGGGCTCCACATTCTGCTCCCGGACAGAGAGCACTGCGGCGCGCACATCGGGGCGGAGCGCAGGCTCCAATTTGCGCGCTTCGCCGCCGCTCAACCACTCTATTGGCAGCCCCAGCGTCCGCTGCCACGCAAACTCCTGAGCCAGCGCAGCCTCTTCGTACTCGCTATGGGCCACGCGCAGCATACCTGGCCCGATAAGCTCCGGGTCCAGACCGGTCTCCTCACGCAGTGCGTTCACGAAGGCGGGATAGCGCTGCAAGCTGGCCAGCCCGAGTTCGACGAAGGGCCCCGTGCCTTTTGCTTCGGCCAACGGGGCGAGCATTCCGGCCGCCGCTCCCGTAGCCTGCCCGCCTACCTGCCCCCTCTCCAGGACCACCACAGAGGCTCCCTGCTGCCTCAGAGCCCAGGCGACGGACAGCCCGATCACGCCGCCGCCGACCACCACCACGTCGGAAGCGAACCTCGTCGGTACGGTCATATTCTATCCTCCCGCCATCATCTGCACGATCTCGACTTCATCGCCCGCATGCAGCACGACTTCGGCGTAGGTGTGGCGCGGCACGATCTCCCGGTTGCGTTCCACGACGACCCTCTGTGCATGGAGACCATGCACGTCCAGAAATTCGTTCAGGCCCATCGCACACGGAAGCGACCGCACTTCCCCATTTATCGTCAGTTCGATCATCCTATATCTCCTATGGCAGATTCCGCCGAACGGCGTCCAGCGCCGCTCGGTACTGCGATGCGGCCGTGAAAGGGTCGGTGGCGTGCAGGATCGCAGAGAGGACAGCCACCCCGGCCGCGCCAACGCGCAGGCAGCCCCCGACGCGCTCGGGAGTAATCCCGCCGATGGCGATGACGGGCACGGAGACGGCACGACAGATCTGCTCCAGGAACGCCAGCCCTGCGGGGGTGATGTCCGGATGCGAAGCCGAAGCGAAGATCGTTCCGGCCACGAGATAGTCGGCGCCTTCCCTCTCCGCCTGCTGTGCAGCCGTCACTGAATGTACGGAACGTCCCACCAACGCCCCTGCTTCCAGGGATGCCCGCACCTGGCCGAGGCTCGGCCCCTCCTCGGGCAGATGTACGCCGCTCCCGCTGTCGGCTCCCTCCCCTGGCCTGACGCTGTTAAGCACCAGCAGCGTTTGCGTCATGGAGAGCCTGAGTTGGGAGACGATATCGTTCAACTCTTTTGGCTGCGCGGTTCTGTCGCGTATCTGCACGATGTCCACGCCTCCGGAGACGGCAGCCCGGATTGTGGCGATCAGACGCGCGCGTTCCATCGGCTCCGTCACCAGCATCAGGCAGGGGCGCGGTAGGCCCAGGCGAGAAGAGAGCGTCCTTTCCTCCGCCTGGATGGCTTGCTGCCGCGCATCCGCCTTCACCGCACTACGCCTTCGGCCGGACTGCTCGCTGAGGCGAATGGCAAGACCGGCATCCGGCCCGCCAGGTAGGCGTTTCTGCCTGCTTCGACTCCCAGTCGCATCGCGAGCGCCATCTGCGCCGGGTTCCGGGCGCGGGCGATCGCCGTGTTGATGAGACAGGCGGAAGCCCCGAGTTCCATCGCCAGAGCCGCCTCGGAAGGAACGCCTATCCCGGCATCTACCACGATGGGAACGGTCGCCTGCTCGATGATGATCCGGATGCTGTCCAGCGTTTTCATGCCCTGTCCGCTGCCGATCGGGGAAGCCAGCGGCATGACGGTCGCCGTGCCGATCTCCTGCAGGCGCAATGCCAGCACCGGGTCGGCATTTATGTATGGCAGGACGACGAACCCCTCCTCGACCAGCACCTTACACGCTTCGAATGTGCCGATAGGATCGGGCAGGAGGTACTTCGGATCGGGGATCACTTCCACCTTGATCCAGTCGGAGAGTCCCATCGCGCGCGCCATGCGCGCTGTCCGGATCGCCTCCTCCGCCGTGCGCGCACCCGCCGTGTTGGGCAGGATATGATAGCGCTTCCAGTCGATCTCATCCAGAATGCTGCGGGTCGGGGCGTCCAGGTCGATCCGTCGCAGGGCCACCGTGACGATCTCGCAGCCGGACGCTTCCAGAGCCGCGTTCATCTCCTCGGCGTTGCGATATTTGCCCGTGCCGAGCATCAGGCGTGATCGGAACGTTTTGCCCCCGATCTGCAGCAGAGGCTGCTCATCCGCTGCCTGCGTCGGCAGCGGAAGGGTTTTGGCCGTTGTCATCGTACCTCTGCCTTTCCAGCTTCGGGCACGGTTACCGCCTCCGTGGCCAGATAGATTTCACTGCCGTTGGCGCGGAACTCACGCGCCTTCTCCGCCATGCCGACCGCCACCGCCTGCTCGGCATCCAGTTTTTGCTTCGCGGCATAGGCGCGCACATCTTGCGTGATCTTCATGGAGCAGAAATGCGGCCCGCACATGGAGCAGAAATGCGCTACTTTCGCGCCTTCCTGTGGCAGGGTCTCGTCGTGGAACGCGCGGGCGGTTTGCGGGTCGAGTGCCAGATTGAACTGATCTTCCCAGCGGAACTCGAACCGCGCCTTGCTGATGGCATCGTCCCAGGCCTGCGCGCCGGGATGTCCCTTGGCGAGATCTGCGGCATGCGCGGCGATTTTGTACGTGATGACGCCGTCCTTGACGTCTTTCTTGTTGGGTAGGCCCAGATGCTCTTTGGGCGTCACGTAGCAGAGCATCGCCGTGCCGTACCAGCCGATCATGGCCGCGCCGATGGCGCTGGTGATGTGATCGTATCCCGGCGCGATGTCGGTCGTCAGCGGCCCGAGCGTGTAGAAGGGGGCTTCGCCACACCACTCCAACTGCTTCTCCATATTCTCTTTGATCAGGTGCATGGGAACGTGGCCAGGCCCCTCGTTCATCACCTGACAGCCGTGCTCCCAGGCGATCTTATTCAGCTCTCCCTGCGTCTGCAGCTCCGCGAACTGCGCCTCGTCGTTCGCGTCGGCGATGCAGCCGGGACGCAGACCGTCGCCAAGGGAGAAGGAGACGTCGTAGGCGGCCATGATCTCGCAGATCTCATGGAAATGGGTATAGAGGAAGCTCTCCTTATGGTGCGCCAGACACCACTTCGCCATAATGGAGCCACCCCTGCTCACGATCCCGGTAAGACGCCGCGCAGTAAGGGGGACATAGCGCAGCAGAACACCGGCATGCACCGTGAAATAGTCGACGCCCTGCTCCGCCTGCTCGATAAGGGTGTCGCGGTAGATCTCCCAGGTGAGGTCTTCCGCCTTCCCGTTTACTTTCTCCAGCGCCTGATAGTTAGGCACGGTGCCGATAGGCACGGGCGAATTGCGCAGAATCCACTCGCGCGTCTCATGGATGTTTTTGCCCGTCGAGAGATCCATGACCGTGTCCGCGCCCCACAGGGTGGCCCAAGTCATTTTCTCGACCTCTTCTTCAATGGAGGACGTGACGGCGCTGTTGCCGATGTTGGCGTTGATCTTGACCAGGAAGTTGCGCCCGATGGTCATCGGTTCGCATTCGGGATGATTGATGTTGACGGGCAGAATGGCGCGACCGCGCGCGATTTCGTCGCGCACGAACTCCGGCGTGATGCGCGAGGGGATGGCGGCCCCAAAGGAGTGACCGGGATGCTGGGAGAGACACTGTTCTCGCCCCTGGTTTTCTCGGATCGCCACGAACTCCATTTCGGGAGTGATAACGCCGGCGCGGGCAAGCTGCATCTGCGTCACCAGCCCTGTGCCGCGCAGCGCTTTCCGCGCGGGCGGCAAGGACAGACTGCTGTCGCTGTGTCCGGCAATCGGTCGGTAGCTGGGAGCGGTCTCGACATAGGTGGCGTTTGCGCGCTGCCGGATCCAGGATTGGCGCAGGGGCGGAAGCCCTTGCCGCACATCGATGAGGATCTCCAAATCGGTACGCGGGCCGCTTGTGTCGTATACGCGAAGGGGCGGGTTCTGCTCGGTAGGCCCATTGTTGTGTCCACGCGTGGGCGTCAGCGCGATTTCGCGCATAGGGACGCGTATGTCGGGGTGCAGTTCACCCGACACATAGACTTTCCGCGACGCGGGAAAGCGATAGTCCTTGGCGTCGATTTCGTTCGTCACCGTCGCAACGCTCGCTTGAGGAGAAGCAGCGCCGTTTGTGTTCGCGGTATTCCGAATCGCCTCTTCCGAGGATTTTTCTAATAGACCTGACATGGATGGGCCTCCTGTGGATGACATACAAAAAACCGCCATTCCTTCATAAAGCGGAAACGGCGGTTTGGACACCTGAACAGGCAGATATCAAAACTTGCGTCCGCTTCCCTACGCCGGCATGATCCGGTTCAGGTACCAGGGTCGGCACAAAGCCCTCTCAGCCTCGCATGGAGGCTCCCCTAGCGGTCGATTATGAATGGCGGTATACGCCTTTTGTTGTACCATAGTATACCCTAATTCAGAAGCGCCGAGCATGACAAGCGCTGGCACCCGGTCGGCTGCGGAAAGACCCCCTCACCAACAAAGAAGAGATCCGCAAACTGCGAAGTCTAATAAGAGATGTCCATCGGACGCGCTTAACGATTCTATGTCGCTCTCTTGTCCGGTCTCTCCGATCATCTGCAAATATTGCGACCAACCCACCAACCTCTTCCGTGGCTTCTCGCTCATCGTCTGCCTCTTCTCCGCCTTCTCACCGCTTGCCGCCCGCTCCCGCCGCAACCTTTTCAATGTGGAAAGAGGAGATGATTGCCTGCATCTCGCGGTTCAAATCCTCGGACTTTAAGTTACCGTCCCTGATCATAAAGACAACCGAGTGATCCGGTACCGCAACGCTCAGAAGCGTGTGTGGATGAGAACGAGCCAATTCAAACGACACGACGGTCGCGGGACAGTTGTCAATCCATAAGCGACGTCGCGTAAGAATGTGTTCACGAGGTCCCAACCACAGTTCAGGATACCCCGCTTGGTATGTGAAATCGGACCAACTGGCAGTGTCCTTTGTGACAGCCCTCAGCCCGATCAATGGTTGGATAGCGGTCTGACGGTGAAGCAGGACGCGGTCAATCCATTCACGGATCGGACTCCGTGCAGGTTTGAAAGTGGCGTTGTCCAGCACTCCCAGCGAGAGGGCTATATTCCTGCCTGTGACTCGCCAGGAAGAGGCGAGGCTGAACCGGCACCGATACCCCGATGCCTCATCGATATTCCCAACGAATTCCTTCCGCTCGTGTACTTTGCTAATGAGAAGACATGACACCACGCCCATAACCAGCACAGCGGCGAGGACAACGAGGAGTTTCCAGCAGGCTCTAAGATTGACGGTCATAATATGCCTTCACCTCGTTCAATACCTTCGCCAAAACGTGTGGCTGATCCTGAATGAGAACAGGGCTTTCGGATCGTAGTTGTAAGCGTCAACTCAACAACTTTCGGAGCCCGAAAACCCATGCTCCCTATTTTACCACTCTTACTCGCTCTGACACCCGATTTGTCCAAAACTTCCATTCGGCAACTCCATCTCATTGTCGATGCCATGCTCGCCATGACAGGACGCATCACCCAGTTGGGCATCTCCCGATGGACAAATGAAGGAGCCAGCTATCGCACTGTGCATCGCTTCTTCCATACCAAGATAGACTGGCCCGCTCTGCAATGGAGCTTCTTCGAGAAG
>JBBQPO010000240.1:0-9469 GCA_038217285.1 Chthonomonadales bacterium | reverse complement strand
CTTACCGAAGGCCGCACCCTCACCCTGGGGCAGGCAGCCGAGCTGGCTTTGAAATGAGTGGGTGTACAATGGGAGCACAACGTGGTATATTAGATGTGAATGTACAGAAGAGGAAGGAAGACTATGCCCAAAACGTCTGCTCTGCCGAAAGAGTCCCGACTCTCTATACGCGCCTCCGAGCCGGAAAAGGCAATTTTAGCCCAGGCGGCGCGGGCGCGCCGTATGAACACCAGCCAATTCGTGTTGCAGACGTCCTTAGATGCCGCGCACGCTATTCTCGTGGATCAGACCGATTTCCGCCTGCCACCGGAGCAGTGGGAAGCGTTCTGTGAGCTACTGGATGCTCCCGCCAGAACCATACCTGCGTTGCGCCAACTGTTCAGCGAAGCAGAGCCGTTTGATGTCTGAACGGGAGCAACCGCTCAATGCCCCAGTTCTGCTTACGAAAGCCCATGAGATCGCCGGGTTTGATTGCGGCAAGCCACCGCTGAACGATTTTCTGTGCAAGTACGCCTTGCAAAATCAGGCAAGCGGCGGAGCCAGAACCTATGTTCTCGCACGCGACAACCGCGTGATTGGCTACTATAGCCTTGCACCGGCATCAATCTCTCCGGAAGACGCTTCTGTCCGCGTCATGAAAGGCCAGGGACGCTATCCTGTGCCGGTCATTCTCATGGCGCGTTTCGCAGTTGACCAGGGCGAACATGGTAAAGGCTATGGCAAAGCCCTGTTTCGAGATGCGTTGCGTCGGGCGCTCAGCGGGGCGGAAGCTATCGGCGGACGAGCGTTCCTCGTTCACGCCAAAGACGAGGAGGCCCGCGCCTTCTATGTGAAATTCGGAATGGAAGAATCCCCGACTAACCCTTTGCATCTTCTCTTGCTGTTCAAGGATATACGACAATCGCTCGAAGCCACTTGAACGCGTTCAGTGCTACCGCATCTGCTTGCCTTTGAGGGGTTTGAGGTCGGCATCGAGGATTTGGAACTCGTGGATGCCGTGGGGGCGGAAGGTTTTGAGGGTCCAGACGATCTTTTTGTCGGGGGTGACTTCGAACAGTTTGATGGCGTTCGGGTCTCCGGCTCCGTAGCTTTCGATGACGGTATCGCCGTTGGGGAGGCGCGCCGCGCCGCAAGCATCGTGGATGGGCGCACCCGGCAGGTCGTCGTTGGAGAGGCGCCAGACCTCTTTGCCCGCTTTGTCTACTTCGATACTGTCGTTGCCGCGCGTGCAGTTGAGCAGCGTATGGCCGTTGGGCAGGCGGATCGCGGTGAAGGGCCAGTCTTTGGTCTGTGCTTCCCAGACGACGTCCCCTTTCGCGTTGTACTCGCGCACGACGTTGTCGAGCAGGTGCGGCACGAGGTAGTGGCCGTTCGGCAGCTTGCGCGCCATGCGGGTCTGCATGTGCGGGTTGCCGAGCTGGCACTTCAATGGGAACTCGACGCAGACCTTGCCTTTGCGGTCGATCTCCATCAGACGCGGCTTCGCGCCCGACTCCGTCAGCAGGATGTGCCCTCCCGGCAACGGCTGCACACAGTCCACTTCGCTCTGCGTGCCCCTGTACTCGAACAGCGTCTTGCCGGCCCTATCGACCTCGACGATAGCGCCATGCGGATATTCTGTGCTTGCCGAGACATCGAGCAGCAGATTGCCGTTCGGCAGCATCCAGCCGTCGCGGGTCGAGTGAGGGTAGGTCCAGACGGTCTTGCCCTCGCTATCGAGGATGAACGTCTCGGCGCCCGTCGCCAGCACCGCATGCCGAATTCCCGTCGCCGACTCCTGCTGCGCCAGGGGCGGCTCCTGCGCGCGCACCGCTCCCGTCATCAATAGGGCCAGACACCCAAGTCCTACTCCTCTTCGCATTCCGATCTCCTTCACACCGCAAATTCTTCTGCCCTCTCTTTCTCGAAACCCTCCGTTTTCTCCTGCTGAGTGCGCCCAGGCAGGCCAAGGGCGCGGGGCGAGAAATGACATCCGTCAACCTCCCTTTCGTCGGGTAGAATAGGCGTACTAAGCAGCGAGGATCGAGGAAAGGCGCGGTTAAGAATGCAGGCAGCGACGACATGGCGGGATTTCGAAGGTAAGACGGTCGATGGCAAGTACTATCTGCAGCGCCTGATCGGAACCGGCAGTTTTGGGGCGGTCTTTGTGGCGGACGAGGTGGTGGCGGACCGACTGATCCGCCAGGTCGCGGTCAAGCTGATCGAGCCGGAAGCGGCGCAGACCGAAACGCAGTTCGCAGAGCTTATCGCAGCGGCGAATCTCGACCATCCTGCGCTGCTACGGTGCATCGCACCCGGTCAGGTCGAGATAGAAGGCAGACTGCTGCTCTCTCTAGTGACGGAACTGGCCCAGGAGTCGCTGGCCGACCGCCTGCGCCAGGGGCCGCTTCCGGCGGCAGGAGTGGAGGCGCTGGCGGAACGACTGGGCGGGGCGCTGGCTTATCTGCATTCGCAGCCCCGTCCGCTGGTGCATCGCGACGTCAAGCCGGGCAACGTCCTGCGGGTCGGGCAGAGCTGGAAGCTGGGAGATTTCGGGCTGCTGAGGGCCATGCCCGAGACAGGCGGTGGGGCAGTGGAGACGCGGGTCGGCACACCGGCTTATGCACCCCCGGAGAGCTACGAGGGCCTGCTCTCTCCAGGCTGGGATGTCTGGTCGTTCGGGATTCTGCTCTACGAGAGTCTGCTCGGCAGCCTGCCGTTTGCGGCGTCTACGCCCCAGCAGTACCGCATCGCCGTCGCCAGTCAAGAGCCGACCTGGCCTGACAGCCTGCCGGCCCCCTTCGACGCTATCCTGCGTGGCTGCCTGCGCCGAGACCCGGCGCAGCGCTGGACTATGGCGCGGGTTCTGGCGGCTTTCCACGCGACCGCCCCCTCCGCCGCAATGCCCTCTCCCGATCTCGCCGCCGGATTCTATGCGCGTCTCGATGCCGGGACACCGGTCGCCGCGATGCCCACCGTCCGGGAGGTTGTGGTTTCGCTCGACCGTAGCGCCGACTACCGCAGCATCGGTGAGGCGATTCGCAGCGTGGAAGCAGGCGACCGCATCCGCGTCCGCCCCGGTGCCTATCATGAAACGCTGCTGCTGGACAAAGAGATCGAAATCGTTGCAGACGGCGCACCGGGCAGTGTCGTGGTGGAGGCGAAAGGCGCGGCCTGCCTGGTGGTGCGCACCGGAAAGCCTACCCTGCGCGGGTTGTCCCTCCATAGCCGCACGGGCGTGGACGGACGTCGCCACTACGCCGTCGAGATCACCGGGGGCGAACCGCTGCTGGAAGACTGCGATCTGCTCTGCGGCTCACAGGGAGTTGTCTCCGTGCAGGGCGTGAACGCGCGGCCTATCCTGCGCCGCTGCCGTCTGCACGACGGGAAGACCGGTGGCATTGTCTTCATGGATCAGGCCGCCGGAACCCTGGAGGAGTGTGAGATCGACACGAACAGCGGCCCCGGCATCGTCCTGCGCACCGCCGCCGATCCACTCATCCGGGCCTGCCGCATTCATAGCGGGCGGGACGCGGGCGTCGTCGTCGCGGAGGGCGGCCTTGGTCTCTTCGAAGACTGCAATATCTATGCCAACGTCGGGCCGAACGTCCAGATCAGCGATAACGCCGCGCCGACCTTTCGCCAGTGCCGGATCTACGAGGGGCAGCAGGCAGGAGTCGCGGCGCGCAGCGGCGCGCAGGGGCTGTTCGAGGAGTGCGACATCTTTGCCAACGGGCTTACGGGCGTGACGCTGACGCAACATGCGAACCCCGTCTTTCGCCGCTGTACCCTGCGTGACGGACGCGCCAACGGCCTCACGGTCTCAGACGGCGGCCAGGGGCTTCTGGAAGACTGCTCCGTCACCGGCAACGCCTTCGCCGGAATCAAGGTTGCGAAGGGCGGCAGTCCCGTCCTGCTGCGCACCAGCCTCTTCGGCGGCAAGCGCGCCGGGATTCTGGTGCAGGCGCACGGCAAGGCCACTTTGACCGACTGTGATCTCCACACCAATCTGCAGGCACATGCCCAGGTCGAGGCCCACGGCGCGCTGCTCCTGCGCCAATGCCTGCTCCACGACGGCGCAGAGGCCGGAGCGCGCTTCGCGGGGGAGGGTCGGCTCGAAGGCTGCGAAATCTACGCCAACGCCGGAGCCGGGATCGAGGCGCCCGCGGGCGGGTCTGTGGTCCTCCGCAACTGCAAACTGCATCACGGCCACTATCCCGGCCTGCTCGTCCAGGGCGGTGAGGCGGTCATGGAGGAGTGCGACCTCTACGCCAACGCCATGTCCAACGCCGCCGTTGGCGACAGGGGTCGCCTCGATATGCGCCGCTGCACGCTGCGCGACAGCCGCCAGTACGGTCTGCTCTTCTGGGGCGGCGGTACAGGCCAGGCCGAAGACTGCGAGCTTTCCGGCAACACGCTGGGCGGCGTGCACCTCAACGCCGCCGCGCATCCGCTCCTGCAGCGCTGCCGCCTTGTCCGCAACGGCGGCTTTGGATTCCACGCCTCCCATCAGGCCGAGGCCACCTTCTCCCACTGCGATCTGCGGGACAACCTGCTGGGGCCTGCGCACATCGAGCCGCCGTGCCGCATTATCAACACGGAATCACTCTTCTGACGAGGCTAGACGCCCTGCAGTGAAACCGGTCGAGAGTCGGCAGGGCGGACAAAAACAGCCCCCCTCTTCCAGAGCCGGAAGCGGGGGGCTGTCCCGTTGGGTTCGATCCGTTACGGGCGAGCGGTCGAAGCCTGTTTGGAGCCGGACATCAAACTGATCAGGTCGGCGAGAATATGTTCGCTCTCCGTCAGCGTCGTATCGATCACGGGCAGGCCCTCGGAATCCGGGGCGGCAATCGGGTCTTCCGAGTTACGAACGACCTTTTTGGCTTCCGTCTTCAGATCGATGGGCGCCGGCAGTCCGGGCGTCGTCGCGTTGCTCAGGGTGATAAGGTAGTCCTTCTCTTTCGAGGCGGGCCGTGCGAGCAGATCGGCTTTGCGCTTCTTCATGCGCGCGGCAGCGTCCTGCTTCTCGGTGCTACGCTGCTTCTCGTTGAGCGAGTAGGTCTTCTCCGCCATGAGTTTCCGGAAGCGCACGATCTCGTCTTTCAGATAGGCGAAATCCGGGTCTGTCGCGATACGGCTGGCCGAACGGCGTTTCAGTTCCGCCAGATAGGGCTGCACCATATTGAGCTTGTCGTAGGAAGAGGAGGTCACCGTATCCCACGGCATGGCGTTTTCCAGCGACTTCTCGCCCACGTCGATGTAGTCGGTCAGCGAGGGCAGGACGATATCGGAAGCTACGCCGCGCAGTTGCGTGGAAGCGCCGCTGGCCCGATAGAATTTCTGGATCGTCAGCTTCAGCGCACCGGGATCGCCTTTGAGCGAAATGCCGTTGCTGGACATCAGCTCTCCGAGCGGCAGGACCGTCTGAACGCTGCCCTTGCCGAAGGTCGCGGTGTCGCCAATGATCAGGGCGCGCCCGTAGTCCTGCAGCGCTCCCGCCAGAATCTCCGACGCGGAGGCGCTGAGACGGCTGGTCAGCACGATCAGAGGGCCGGTATAGAGAACACCGCTTTCGTGACTGTCGTCTACCTGAATGTCGCCTTTGGAGTCTTTGACCTGAACGACGGGTCCAGATTTGACAAACAGGCCGGTCAGTCGGATGACCTCTTGTAGGGAGCCGCCGGGATTGCGGCGCAGATCGAGGACCAGGCCCTGAACGTTCTCGGTTTTCAGTTTGCGAATCAGTTTGGCGACATCCGCCGTGGTGCTCCTGCCTTTGCCGCTGCGCGAATCTTCGCTGGCGTAGAAGGAGGGCAGATCGATCATTCCCAGGCGCAGATTTTTGCCATCGGCGCCGGGAATGTCCATGATCTTACCTTTCGCCTCGGAGTCGGACAGCTTGATCTCGTCACGGTTCAGGATGACGACTTTGCGGGTGGAGGTGTCGGGCGCATCGGCGGGAAGGATCGTCAGGCGAACTTCGGTCCCCTTCTGCCCGCGGATCATCTCCACGATCTTGTCGATCTTCATATCCACGACATCGACCGGCTCTTTGGCACCCTGCGCGACGGCGGCGATCTTATCGCCGACTTTGAGCTTGCCGCTCTTGATCGCGGGGCCACCGGGGGTCAATTCGATGATCTTGCAGTAGCCGTCTTCCGTCTGCAGCAGCGCCCCGATACCGAACAGCGAGAGTCGCATCTGGATATTGAAGCTCTCCATCGCGGACTTGCCCATGTAGTCGGAGTGCGGGTCGTAAGCATGTGCCAGCGCATTCAGATAGATTTCGAACACATCGTCGGAGGCGTAGTCGTGGTAGGTTTTCGCCAGACGATTGTAGCGGCGGGTCAGCGTCGAGACGATCTCGTCCGGCTTTTTCTTATTCAGCTTCTCCTGCAGATACTCGTAGCGCAGATATTCGCGCCACTGCACCTCCTGCTCGTTCGCATCTTTCGGATATGGCGCGGTCTTGCGGTCGAGCGCGATCGTGTCCGGGGCGTCGAACGTGAACTTCTCCGTCTTCAGCAGGTTGGTGGCATAGGCGACATGCTCATCGACGCGCTTCAGCAGTCGGGTAAAAATGACGTTTGAGGGCGAGGTGTCGCCGTCACGCAGCATCTTCCCGAGCGTGGGCCGCCAGATGTCGAACTCTTTCAGGTCGGTCTGCACGAAATAGAAGTGGCGCGGATCGAGAGTACTCAGGTACTCGTCCAGGAACTTTCCGGAGATCTCCGCGTCGAGGGGGTGTTTCAAATAGTGACTTTTGGAGAACAACTGCGCCGTCACCTGCGCTACGCTGGAGTCGTCAGGGCCGGGCCGGAGTCGCGACGGCAGACTGGACGGTCCGTTCTGCGCGACCAGGACACCATCGGTCGGTTTGAGCATGACGATGGGGAAGCTGCCGGCCTGGTCCACCTGTCGTGAATGGGCTACAAAGCCGCAACCGACCAGAGAGAGGCCCAGGGCAACTGCGATACCTAACGGTTGACGTCTAATCATCGAGTCTATAACCTTTCCTCGCGCCCCCTGGCTTGCCGGCAGGTCCGCATAGAGCCTTTCCAATGCAGCGGGCGAGGATGAATACGCGTTGGTAAAGGCCGTGCAGCGGTCGCTGCAACGGTCGTTTATTCTTATACGCAATCGGCGGTCGGAATACTCCCGACAAAACCGCGCAAGGAAAGGTTGTTTTCGACAAACCTGCGCCTGCCTCCTGCCCTGTTTCGCCCGCCTCGTCGATTTAAAGAGCGTCGCCTCTGGCCTGTCGCGGTTACTCAAGCCATTAGTTGCCCCCCGGTGTCAGGCTCTGCCATTTGACGTGACCGTCTGCGAATCCGAAGTAATCTCCGCCCTTATGACGCGGAGGGTTCGCCACTCCTGTGCGGCCCGGCGCGTTGAAGTTCCACCGCAGATTGGTGGCGTCATAAAACATGACAGCCTTGTCCGGTGATTTGACGGCAGGCAGCATTTGCATCGAAAGGGAGGCGTTGAACGCATAGCCGAAGTCGGTCGGCTGGGACGGGATTCGTTCCGGGCAGCGGAAGACGCCTTTGTTTTTTACGTAGGGAAGCGTCATGTCCATCCATTCCGAAGCGCGGGGCAGGCGTCCATCGTAATCTTCGGCGTACATCAAGAGGCACAGTCCCATCTGTTTTTCATTCCCGGCGCAGGTCACGACCCGTGCCGGAATAGCCCGGCTCGTTATGAGGGGTCCGAATATCACCGTGAGCACGGCAACGGTAAAAGCGCCTGTGGCCAACATCTTCATCAGGGTCGAGTTGCCCTCCGTGATTTCCATTTGCGAACCCTCTCTTCCCTCTCCCGTTTACGCAATCACATCTACCACCTTTCGTACTGGCGACTGGTTCCTCCTTCTGCCGCTATCCGTCTGCTCAAAAAAGAATGAATTCGCGTCCTGAAGCCCGAAGCTATCGTGCCGTCCTTCGCCGCACCTGCCGAGAGAGCGGGTTATTCTCCAGGAAAGGTTCTCCCATGCTAACGATCCGATCAGCGTTATGGCCGCAAGATATTGCGGCCCTTTCTTCCTTAGATACGGCGGTCGTGACGGAAACCATCTACCGACCTGTTCGCGAGGAGTTGTCCTTCCAGATGAAAGAGGAGGCCGTTGCACCGCCTCTCCAGAAACGCTATCCCTTCCAGCCCGCAGACGCGGAGGAACGGCAGAGTTGGGACTATACCGCAGTTGCCGAAGAAGATAGTACGCTCGCGGGCTTCGCTGCCGCGCAGTATGTCGCGTGGAACCGGCGGGTCGTTCTCTGGCATCTCTACGTCGCGCCCGCCTTTCGGCGTCAGGGCGTAGGGTCGCGTCTACTTTCCGCCGTTGACGCTTTCGCGCGCTCAACAGGAGCGCGATACGTGTGGCTGGAAACGCAGAATGTCAACGCACCGGCCATCCGCTTCTACCGGTGGTCCGGTTTTCAGTTCTGTGGCTTTGATGCAACCCTCTACGATTTAGCAGACTCGAATGAGGAGATCGCCCTGTTTTTTGCCCGCCCGGTAATCACATCGCCGATAGCAACCCTGCCTGACGTTGCTCTCCATGGTCCTTAAAACATCTCCTCCGGCACACTGTGGAGGTAACATACGTAGTGGTAAGAGGATCTCCTCTATCCGCAATAGCGGACCTGGGGTTGAACGTCGAACTGAGTTGGAGCCGTAGAGAGTAGTCTCTCACGATGTCTCAGCCAAGAAGGAGAACGCGGCAATGCGAAAAGTGAGAGAAGCAGGCAAGGCGGCGGTAGGCGGCGGCCGAAGCGCGCAGGCCAGCTCGGGTTTGTACTATCACCTTCTTCAGGAGGAGTACGAGCAGATGCTGGCGGACCCGGACTGCGACACAGACCTGTTCGAAGCGGAGGCCGTGGAGATTCTGGAGAAGAAGCGCCTGGAGCCGGAACTGGTCTACAAGGTCCGTGAGGATACGATCCGGCAAGCGGGTTTGCGCCACTGGATCGATATGTAGGGGAAGGGGAACCAGGCGTCCCCTCTTCCCCGGCTTCAGTTCCCAAGAATCACGGTCGCCCAGGCCGCCGGCTCATCGACGCTCTCCGCCTTGGGCAGGGTCCAGAACAGTTCGCGATCCTGCTTCACGCCTTTGACGGAGAGGTTGAGGTTGAGGCCCAGGCGCGCCCCCAGCGTCGGCCTGAAACCGGTCAGCAGCGCCGCAGGCAGGAAGCACTCCATGATGTAGCCGTTCTTCTTGCGCACGACCCTGCTCTGGACTCCCGGCAGGTCGTAGCGCGTCTCCGCAATCTCTTCGCCCCGCTTCCACTGGCCGACGAAGGCGCGTTGCCGATCGGCGAGCGGCGTGAGCCAGAACTGATGGTCGCCCGGCTCGTACTTGCGCGGCGTCTTCTTATCCCGGGTATCGACGAAGAGTTCAAGCACATCGCCCACCCAGAAGCTGCGAGGGTCGGGGGCGCTCGCCTTCGAATCCGCGACATCCACCGCGACGTAGAGCCCCTTTGGCGACCAG
>JBBQPO010000239.1:0-9530 GCA_038217285.1 Chthonomonadales bacterium | reverse complement strand
CGACGGGAAATGAGATGGTTGTAGTCACGCACACGACGAGACTCTTTGCCCTGCAGAGTGCGTACTCGCTTGCGAGAGGATTTGGTGTTGTGCCTTTGAAGTCCTCGCCGGAGTTCGTAATGGTGGGAGCGCACAGCCCTGATCTTGCCTCCGGGGAACCGAATGGTTTTGACTCCATCGGTGGCAGAAGCAACCGTACAGATTCCCAGATCAACCCCGAGATGGTTGGTCGTCAGGATAGGATCGCCTTCGGGCACGTCGAGGGTCTGGAACAGATACCAGTCTTTGCCGGAACGCTTGAGATCGGCCTGACCTTTTGCATATTGGAGGAGGTGCTTGCGTTTCTCTCCGGCCTGGAACGAAAGCCATACTCTCTTGGAGAGAGTGCGCAGGGATACGCGGTACTGTTCGGCATCAAGGATCATCACACGTTGGTCGTAAGTTACCGAGGTGTTGGGCTCAAACTCGATCTGAGTCAGGACTCGGTATTGCTTGCGATCTTTCGGCTCGCAACAGAAGTTGAAATGCTCGACCTCTTTGTTGTGTTTACCGATTTGTGCCAGGAGGGTTTTATAGGAGGAACAGACGTTGGCGATCGCTCTTATCACCAGTTGGGAGGGAATGTGGAACTTTTGCATCGCAGGATGATAGGCGATGCGTTGAAGTTCAAACTTGCCGAACGCCCGGTTTTCAAAGGCAGCACGCGACAGAAAGTTACAGACTTGCCTGTACTCCTGGGAGGTTTCGCGGAGCATTTCGTCCGTCTGGTTGTCGGTTAGCAGTTTGAGTTTGAGAACCAGTTTCATGCTTCTCTTATACCAGACAAACGTACTTTTATCAAGCGTTCACTGTCACACAAAGGAACAAGAGAGGAGCCTTCGGCAGAGAGGATGCCATTCCTCCCCCGCCTGAAGGCAGGGGCCTCCTGGCATGTTCTTTGTGAAATGCCGGAAACGTGATCACTACTTCGATGGGCATCGGGTCCATGCCGAAGGGCGTGGTGACCAGGGTTCCCAACTTCTCCGGCGCGAGACCATCGAGCCAGACGACGAATGCGTCAGACTTTGCGTCGAGGAGACAAACGGCCTCTTCGCGGCTCGTAAAGCCCTTCTCAAATTCCCGGAAGTCCCGGTCTGCCTCCGCAAGGGTCGGAGGAGCGTAGGGACAACCGTCCAGCATATCGGTAAGTAGACCGATGGCCTGGGCCGCATGCGCGACCAGTTCCAGCGCTCCTCGGGCGTGTTGGTGAGCGCGTGAACGAGGCCTTGCTTGGCCTTCAAGAACTCATTCTTGGCATTTTCGATCTGACTGTTCATTTTGTATCCTCCGGTAGATCTCCAGGTTCTGTGGAGCATGTGCCCACATACTTCTACTATGGAGCACACGTCACAAGCGGAAAGAGCGACCAGGGAAATGATGTCCCAGTTATCCCAGACGGACTATTCGTGTTCAGGATGACAGGCGCACTCTCCAGAGATGGCTTCGCGCCCCTCTTTGATCAGGAACGGAACCAGCACCAGCGCGGACACGCTGTCCAGCCACCACCAATGCAGGAGCGCATTCGCTGCCAGCCCCGCCAGAAGCACCCAGGAGAGATAGCCGCAGGTAAATGTCTCCATCGCGTCCGCGCGGAGCGCCTTGCTGCCGATCTCCTCGGCTGCGCGCATCTTTGCTTTTGCGAGGAGCGGCATGCCGAGTGCGGCCACCACAGCGATGGCCAGGCCCAACCATGAATTCTCGGCAGCGTGACGGTGCAGAAGGCCATAGCCCGATTGCATGACGACATAGAAGGCCAGCGCATAGAGGAGATAACCGCTTGCCCGCGCCGTCTTCTGCTCGATGGCCTCGATGTGCTGCATATCTTCCGGCGTGGCCTGGGCTTCAAACGAAAGCCTGCGATAGAGGAGAGCCGCAGAGACAAGTTCTATGATGCTGTCTGCTCCGAAAGCTAGCAACAACACACTTCTCGCCACGATGCCCGCGCCGATAGCGCCCGCCGCTTCCAGCACCATCCAGGCGATAGTTAGGGCTTCGAGCTTTAATGCTCGCTGCATCGCATTTACCGGACTCATTGCCTTTCTGATCCGCTATTTGCTTCGTTCTCTTTGGCTGCCGCATTCCGCTTCGGACGGCCCACACGGAGAAATTGTGCCGAGAAGTAGGAGCCAATAACCAGCAATGCCGCCAGACCTTGCGCGGCAAGACCCTGCACGTTCGCGAAGACGGAGAACCACAATCCGATCCATTCCGGGAAATGGATACCGATGGGAGTTGTGGCGAGCCATCCGGCCTGCTGCATCTCCTGGACGCTCTCGCCTACCATGACAAGCAGAACGCCACCGAGCAGGATGCCGGTATAGACCAGCATTTTCTTATAGGGTAGGCCCTTGTGGGCAATGAAGGTGAGCGCGGCAACGATAAGCGTCAAGCCCAGGCCGAGCGCCGTTCCCTTCATGATCAGCGGCATACCGGCGCGCAGTCGCAGATTTTGAAGGAACAGGACGATCTCGAAACCTTCCCGATAGATGGCGGTGAAGCCCAGCAGCACGAGGCCCCAGAACGGTTGCGCCCCGGTTTCGGTTGCGGTCTCCATGATGCGACGGCGGCGGTTGCTGTGGTGTGCGATCCAGCCTGTCCAATAGACCTTGTGGAAGAACCAGTTCATGATAACCAGCAGCACCACGATTGCCAGGAGGCCGGTTCCCGCTTGAATAGCGAGTTCCGGCGCGTTGACCTCCGAGATAATCGCCACGACTATAAACCAGGTCGCTATCGTTGCGAGGAAGGCAAATAATGCGCCGACCGGAACGGCCCGCAGGTACTCTTTCTGGTTGCCGCGCGCCATGCCTGCGGTCACGGCGGCCAGGACGAGGATCGCTTCCAGTCCTTCGCGGAACACCAGAACGCCGGTGCTCAGCAGCATCGCTGTCGGGCTGATTCCCTTGGTGAGCGGGTCCGGGTTTCCACTGGCAGAGATTGCCTGCCAGACGAAGACCGCGACCACCATCAGGACGCCGAGCATCACCAGAACCGGCTGTACAAAGGGGATGCCCTGTTTTGGAGCCTCTACCACGACCGTGTTACTTGACTTTGAATTCGCCATCATACCCGCCTAAAAATGCCCTTCTTCCAGGGGAATTGTGACTGCGCCGCCTGAAAGGACGGAAGGAGTGACTTCCACCGGCGAGGCGCATTTCTTGTTGCTCGCGCACTTCCTGCCCGACTGGCATTCATAGTTGGAGCAACACGGTATCCGCTCGGAAAACTGAGAAATAATGCCTGATACCGAATGCTTATGTGACAATAGAGGCATCAGATTGTAACGGAGGGAGGTGAAAATGATGGACTGCTGCGAATGCCCTGACTGTCCTTGCGGCTCGGATTGCCCGGATACCTCGAACTGTCCCTGCTCTTGTGAATGCCAGTAGCCGGGTGTGCCAACGGGCAGGGGAAGTACTCCCTGCCCGTTGGTTTTTCTCTCCTGGTAGATCGCCCGAGGACCACTAAACGCTTCGGGTCATTTACCCATCTTCATTTTCCCCGCGTGGGCGCTCTTGTCTGCAGCGGCCATTTTGACGAGCGGCTTGTGATCCATCGGGCAGATATAGTGGTTCTTCTTGGCATCGGCGGCAGAGTACACCATGCCGCAATGCGCCTTATACGTCACTGCGGCTGTGGCTTTCGCCGGTTTTGTATGAGCTGGCTTCTTTGTATTGGTCTGCGCGTTCGCCTGGAGGGTAACGCCAAGCAGAGATCCGGACGCGATGAGGGCCAAAAGGCCACCCGTAAGAGCTTTCATTTCATTTTCCCTTTCGGAACGAGGTGTTCCCGGTACGTTCTTTTGTCGAGATGTGCAGGCAAAGGCGCAGCCCTTCCGCTCACCATCGAGCAGTTCGGAGGGCAGGACGTACCTGTCAGGCATTGCCACGCAGCACCCGATGGCAACGACGCCGCAAAGAGCGTAAGCGAAAGCAGCCAGGTCATCAATATTCGATTGTGGAGTGTATAGCTCTTCATCGTATCTGCTGTATGTGCGTTTTTCGGTAAAAGGTTCCCGCCCACGATCACAAGTATTTGAGACAGCTTACAAAAAAGGAAAAGGAAGTTGCCTTGGCATCGTCTTTCTATACCCGGCTGATTTCCAGGGCGATTGGATTTTGTTCAACCCCCCTTTACAGGCAGGCCCCGTCTCGCTACTGCTGCACGACCTTGATGTTGTAATCGATGAGATCCAGGGACAGGTCGGGGTTCGCAGCGCCATACACATCGCCTGCCGGTTCGAAAACGTCCCGACCGACGAAGTCCTGGTTGGAATACGACTGAGTCTGCGACATGTCGAGGATCAGAAAGCTGGAAGCTCCTAACTGTGTCTGGGTGTTGCCCAGCGAATCGACCTGCTTGATAACTGCCGTCGTCTGGTTGACAGGGATAACGTCGGTGGCGACGAAATTCACCTGAAGCCACCGTATATTTTTTGCGAGATTGACAGTCTTCGTCGGGTCGTCCAGTGAGGCTCCGGAGGACTGCACGACGAGCTGCGCCAGATCGATTTCGAATCGGAGGAAATGGGGATCGGCGGAGTTGGGCAGGGTGAAGGCGATAGGCTGACCCTCATCAGCGAAGTTGTTCAGGTTCGGATTCGTGGCGGATCCCTTGACATGAAACAGCCGATAGGAGTTGCCTTCGAACCGCACGAAGTCGGTAAAACCTGTCGTCACGTTTCCGCTGGAACCGGTCGCGAAGCCATTGCCATACCCCTGATTGGCGTTGCTCGGACCGAGAACGGCCACCGGGCCAGGCGCGTTCGGATTGCCCGCTCCTATGGCCCCACCCTGGCTGGTATCGTAGTTGATGAGAAAAAAGTAGTGATTGTTCGGGTTCACGGGCTCTTGAAAGTGCATCGTCACGACCAGACGTTTGCCTGAAAGCGGGATGTTGCTGCTCTGGCCCGGCGGCTGCTTCGCACAGCCGGAGAGCAGCGCCATGCTGCTGAGAAGGCAGGCGGCGAGGCCACACGTGCGGTGGCGCATTCCCATGATTGAGGCCGCGCGAAAGGGCACGGAAAATAGGTTTGGCATGACGGCAGGCTCTTTCTATATCCGGCTGATTCCAAGCCGGAACAAAAGGCAATTGTCCGGGCTGATTCCAGGGTGGATTTGCGTGGCAACAGGTTTCGGGTACAATGGCGCATGTGAACACTCTCTTCTCCATTATAGCCGAAGCGGTTCCATCACCGCAACCGAAGCCCCCCTCGACATCTTTGAAGCGCCTTCCCGGTCTGCGGCTGGCTCTCCTGGCGGGCCTGCTGCTCTTTCTCGCGAATCCGCCCTTCACCCTCTGGCCGCTCGCCTGGGTCGCGGTCGTGCCGCTGATCATCAGCGTGAGCCGCGCGACTCGCTGGCGACAGGCGCTGTGGCGCGGCTATCTCTTCGGCTGGGCCTTTCTGGGCCCAACCTGGTACTGGACCGGGCTGACGATCGCCGGTGTCACCCACTCAGGCATCGTGGGAGCCCTCGCCTGGTTCATGCTGACCCTGATTCTGGCTCTCTACTACGGACTCTGGGGCGCAATGACCTGGTGGGTTTCCCGGCGAGTGACCGGGCACTGGCGGTTTGTGGCACCTGCGGCGCTCTGGGTGCTCGTCGAGTGGCTGCGGACCATAGGGTCGGTCACGATGCCCTGGGCGCAGTTGAGTTATTCGCAGTATCACTTCCTGCCTGTGTTGCAGATCGCGGAGTTCACCGGAGCCTACGGCGTCAGCTTCCTTATCCTGCTGCTCAATGCCGCACTGGCGTATCACTGGATGAACCGTGACGATCCTGCCAGTCGGAAACCCGTCCTGCGTGTACTGGCTCTGGTCGCACTCGTCTCTCTTTTCGGCGCGATCCGACTGGCGATTCCCGACGCAGGCCAACCCCTCGTCGTCGCGGCGATGCAGGGCAACTTCAAGTCCAACGACGCCCGGGAATCGACGGACCAGGATTTTCGCACCTTTGCCTCTCTTACCCGCGAGGCGCTGTCCGCCTCGCCGCGCCCCGCACTCTACGTCTGGGGCGAGTCCGCGTCACCACGCGACGCGCTGACGGACTATAGCACGTTCAACTTCCTGCGGACCCTCGCGAATCGAGCGCAGGCTCCCGTGCTGGTCGGGTCGCGTCTTCTGGAGGTGCGCTACGAGAAGGGCCGTCGTGTGGAGATCGAATCGAACGCGGCGGTTCTTTTCCCGTCGGATAAGAGCAAACCTTCCCGCTATAACAAGCAGCAGTTGGTGCCTTACGGGGAGTTTATCCCCTTACGCGGCCTGATCCCATCGCAGTTCGAAGAGCCTCTCGCGATCCCCCGCAACGACGTGACGCCCGGCAGCGAGACGACCCTGCTGCGTTTCCAGGATCCGCAGGTCGGAACAGTCGCGCTCGGCCCCTTTATCTGCTACGAGTCGATGTATCCCGCCTATGCCCGCGCCATGACCCGACAGGGCGCGAACCTGCTGGTGACGCAGAGCAACGACGACTGGTTTCAGAGCGAGGCCGCGATGGAGCAACATGTGGCCGCCGTCGTGCTGCGGGCCGTCGAGACCCGCCGCGAGATCGTGCGTTCCACGACGACGGGCGTGACCTGCTTCATCGATGCCCGAGGCAACGTCCTGACCCGCGCGCCGCTCGACACCAAAGCGGTCCTGAAACAGACTGTCCGTCTGCGCGACGGCCTGACGCTCTATGTCCGTCTGGGCGACTGGTTCGTGCTGGCCTGCGCCGTTCTGCTTGCCACTGCTCTCTGGAAACATCGCGCACAGCCACCGACAGGAGGCGCGGCGTGAAACTGGAGAGTGTGCGTATCCCGGCGGAAGGCGCAATGCTGGCCGGGCTGCACTACGTGCCGGAGGGGCGCGTCCGACCGACCGCGATCCTCTATACCCACGGCTTTACCTCGGGAAAATACAGCCTTGATACGCTGGCGGGCTATCTCGCAGGACGCGGCTACCCCGGACTGACCTTCGATCTGATCGGGCATAAACTGGGTGGAACCGGCGGGGAGATGCTCCAGACCCTCCAGGCTGCGGAGAATCTGAGGGACGCGCTGATCTGGGTGCGCGTCCACCTTGAGGTCGCGCAGGTCGTGCTGGTGGGGCATTCGATGGGCGCGGCCGCTGGCTTGCAAGTCGCGGCCTGGGAGCGTCTGCGTCCGGCAACTCCTCCGCTGGCAGGGCTGGTCAGTATCTGCATGGGGCTGGAACCGGCCGTCGGATTCGAGGGCCAGATCGGGCGGGCGATGCTGGCGCAGCGGCGCGACTATGTGGCTGGCGCTCCGCCGCTGGATCTGCTGATAGGACTGAATGCACTGGTGCAGACGGCGGCGGAGATAGGCGACCTTCCCGCCCTCTTTATCGCGGCCAGGCAGGATGTCCTGCTTCCAGTCGCCCGTGTGGAAGCGCTGGCGGCGCTGGCCGGAGCGAAGGCCTCGGTCGTCGCGCTCGATGCAGCGCACATCGACGCCCCCGACCGCTCTCGCGCGACGATCATTCAATGGCTCGAAGAACACGGTTTCTAAAGGGCCAAACTGCCAGAACACGGGCGTGCTGCCGTTCGTAAAGGAAGACAGGACGCCGCGTTGCGAAACGGTTCGCAAAGGCATGACAGCGATATTGCAGGAGCAGATTCTATGATGGAACCGGGCACACGAACAAGGCAGGCGCTTCTGATCGCGCTGGGAGCGGCAGGACTGGCGGGTGCCAATGCGCTGACCACGTTGGCAGCTCCCGAATCGAGCCGACAACTGGCTGGCCTCACCCTGGAAGTGGTCGGTGCAGCGCTGCTGGCTCTGGGACTCTGCGGGCTGCTCCTGCCCCGCGCGCAACTGCTCTGGAGCCGCGACCTGCGGGTCGCGACGCAGGCCCTGCGCCTGATGCTGCTGTTGGGAGTGATCGCCGTCAGTGGATTCGGGCTCTGGATGGGAGGGAGCGACTTTCGCGAGGTACGCGCACTCCAGACGGAAGGCCGCACCACGGAGGCGCAGATCATCACGATCCAGACGGTCGGCGCGACCCGAACGACCCGACAGATCGGCTACGCTTTCCGCGTGGGGACCGTCGTCGCCACCGGGCAGATGGAGATCTCTCGCAACGAGCTGAAGAACCTGCGGATGGGCAACCCCCTGGTCGTTACCTACCTCCCGTCGCAGCCGCAGACCTACCGTCTGGGCCTTGTCGATAGCGGACGCGTGCTGCGCCGGGGCGCGATGCTGGCGCTCTACGTTCTGCGCGGGTTGGCCTGGTTTGGCCTGCCGTTCCTCTTTCTGGAATCGCAGCGCCGTCGCCTCCAGAAGGACCGCCAACCTCCCGCGTCGGCCGTGCAGGGACAGCCGATGCCTACCAAATAAATCATGCCTGGGCATTTCACCCGTTTAAGGAGGTCGTTATGAGTGGAGGGAATGGCAGAGTTGCGGTCGTCACGGGGGGATCGCGCGGGATCGGGGCGGCGATTGCGAGGCGGTTGGCACGGGAAGGGATGGTTGTGATCGTCGGTTACAGCCGTAACCTGGAGGCTGCGCAAGCCGTGGTCGCGGAGATCGAGGGAGCGGGAGGGGAGGCAGAGGCGATTCAGGCGGATGTCGCGGATCTGGCGCAGGTGAAGCGGCTGTTTGCGGAGACGATGCGCGGCTTTGGACGTCTGGACATCCTGATCAACAACGCCGGTGTCGCCGAGTTTCGTCCGCTGGAATCCATCGATGCCGACCACTACGCCCACCAGTTCGATGTCAATGTGCGCGGCCTGCTCTTTGCCACGCAGGAGGCGGCCCTGCGCTTCGGAGCGGAGGGCGGCTGCATCGTCAATATAACGTCCGGCGCGGCGCAGTCCGCGCCGCCGGGAACCTCTGTCTATAGCGCGACGAAAGCGGCCGTCGAGGCCATGACCCGAAGCCACGCGGCAGAGTTGGGCCCGCGACAGATCCGGGTCAACGCCGTCGCACCCGGTATCACGGAGACGGATATGCTGCAAGCCAATATTCCGCCCGCCGCCCAGCAGGCGATGATACAGACGACCGCGATGCGTCGCCTGGGAACGCCGGAAGACGTGGCCGATGTGGTCGCCTTCCTCACCTCACACGATGCCCGCTGGATCACAGGACAGATACTGGGCGCCAACGGCGGCTTGCGCTAACCAGAGGAATGTGTTCCTGCAACGCCGGCGGAGGAGACGGCAGTCCGGGGAACATATCGAGAAAACAGCCCGTCTTAATAGAGGCCGTCGGCGCTCCCTTGACGTGAGACACCGACGACCTCCTGGAAGTTTCGGACAGTCATGGCCCGGTCTTTCCTATGCGGCGGCAATGCCGTCGCACGTTCTAATACGTAACGTTTGCCATTTCGTGCCCAGATCACACCAATATGTGGTTACTACACAGGCATATTTGCCACTGTCTGTGGACAAATCCATGATTTTGCGACTACCGCTAGAAATCAGACAACGCCGTCAGTCGAAAAATCCTGCGATCGGTTTTTAAATTGATCGGCAGACACTATAGGTAGCGAA
>JBBQPO010000238.1:0-9747 GCA_038217285.1 Chthonomonadales bacterium | reverse complement strand
GATGAAATCGAACAGAACCCGGTTCATCCGAACCTCATAGCGGACAGGTTTTCGACGTTGTTGAGTATCCCTGCCCAGGCTTCCTGGGCCTCGACGTTGACCTCGATGACAACCTTGTGCGTTTTCTCTTTCCTCATGTCCTCTATAATATAAATATAGTCATGCCACTATGTATCCAGATTGTCAAGGAGAGGTGCCGGAGAGTGCCAGCTCCTGTCGCAGGAATGTCTGGAAGGCACGGGATGCCTTGGTTTCGTATTTCCCGCGCAGAGACAGCCAGTGAAGCGGTCGAAGAATATTCAGATCCGACACCGGCACGACGGCAAGCCGTCCGATCTCTTGCTCGATGAGGATGGAGAGGCGCGATACGATCGCAACGCCCGCTCCGGCTGCCACGGCGCGCTTGATTGCCTCCGTGCTGCCCAGGGACAGGATCGGATGCACGGTCACTCCTCTCTCGGCCAGCGCGCGCTCCACGACCGCTCTGGTTCCGGACCCCGGTTCACGCAGCACAAATGGCTCCTGGCACAGCCTTTTGATCGTCACCAAAGGTTCCTTTAGGATCGGATGGCCGGGCGCCGTGATCGCTGCTAGTTCGTCCTCCATAAACACCTCGACAACCAGCTCCTCAGAAACCACAAAGCCTTCCGTCATGCCCAGATCCAGCGTCCCTTCCAGCAGATGGCGTTGGATCTCCTCCGTATTCGCGATCTCCAAACTGATTTCAATACCGGGATGCCGCAGATGGAACCGGGCGAGAATTTCCGGCAACAGATAGACGCCGATGGTAGTGCTGGCTCCGACCGCCAGCCGGCCGCGCTGCAGTCCTTGCAACTCCGCAAGCGCTCGTTCCGCCTCCGCCTCGATGGCGAATAGCCGTCGCGAATGCGCATAGAGCAACTCGCCCGCCTCTGTCAGACGCACTCCCTGCGGCAAGCGGTCAAAGAGACGCGTTCCCAGATGGCGCTCCAACTCCGCCAACTGCTTGGAGACCGCCGGCTGGCTGATGAACAGACGCTCGGCTCCCCGCGTGATGTTGCGCTCCGCTGCGACGGCGTGAAAAATGGTGAGGTGATTGAGATTCATGGCGGAAATCAGGCATAACTAAAATGAATGTCTAGCATAGAAACGATGTATTGGTATTATACCTTATTCTCCTGTATCCTGTATTCATCACACCGTCGCACAGAGAGAAGACAGGGACATGATTCATCCTGCGAAGTATCGGCTTGACATTCAACGCATCTGGGGCAGAGGGATCCAGACGAGTGGCGACGCCCGCCCCTTCAAAATTGCCCTGTTTGTGGCAGGCATCGTCTTCTGCCTGACAGCCTGGGCATCGCCACCCCTGGCATTGACACTGGGAATAGCGTTGGCTCTTTGCGCCGACAATCCCTTCCCAAAAGCGAGTAAGAAAGTGGCCGCCTTCCTGCTCAAAGCCTGTGTGGTGCTGCTCGGCTTCGGCATGAACCTTCTGGTCGTGCTGCACGCCGGAGCCAGTGGCATGCTGTTTGCGGCCGGCAGCATCGGTCTTACCCTCCTGCTGGGTGTGCTGCTGGGACGCATGCTGCATATTCATCCCAGGACCTCCGCCTTGATTTCGGCAGGAACCGCGATCTGCGGCGGCTCGGCGATCGCTGCCGTCGGCTCTGTCGTGGGCGCGGAAGAAGGGGAGATGACGGTCGCTATGGGAACGGTGTTCGTGCTGAACGCGGTCGCGCTCTATATCTTTCCTCCCATCGGGCATGCGCTGCACCTGTCGCAAACGCAGTTTGGAACCTGGGCCGGAGTCGCCATTCACGACATCTCCTCCGTGGTGGGCGCCGCCTCACACTATGGCCTGAATGCCCTGCAGACCGCGACCGCCGTGAAACTGTCGCGTGCGCTCTGGATCGTGCCGGTCGCCTTCGGAACCGCTTTCGCCTTCCGCGCCCCACGCATTCAGAGCACGGAGGGAGCGACTATCGGATTCGATCCCGCTCAGGCCGCCGGGCCGCATGCCAACCGCCTTCAGATACCCTGGTTCATCGGTCTGTTTCTGCTGGCCTCGGTGGCCCGGAGCGCCGTTCCCGGCGTCGCGAGCCTCGCCCTGCTGATGGCGCATCTCGCGGTGGTCGGATTGACACTGACCCTCTTTCTGATCGGGACCAGCCTGTCGAAAGCGACCCTGAAAGCGGTGGGCTGGAAACCGTTGCTGCAAGGGATGCTTCTCTGGGGATTCATAAGCAGTTTGTCGTTGCTCATTATCTTGCGCATCGTCGCGTGACGTGCGGGTCATCCGAAGGCGCAGGCCGCCATTGTCAGTCAGGATTGGCAGGTGGAACAGGCTCAACACAGCGCTTATGATCCCGGCCCACTGGCAATGGAAGGGCTGCACCGAAAGAGTTCACGATGCGGCAAGTCGTCATAGACACCGGTCTAAGTCGGGATACACTGCGCTACTATGGGCGTATCGGCCTGCTCCCACCCGTCCGGCGTAAGGCCAAGGGGCATCGGCGTTACTCCAGAGCGGATCTGAACCAGACCGAGCAGCCAATGCGCCTTCGTCAGGCCCTGCACACTATTGGGATGGGTGATTCGTAGATGTTCCAGGATATCGTGTAAGGCTATAGGCCACGATATCGGCACAGGTGGCGCTCTGCCTTAAATCTCTTCTGTCCCAGAACCTGTGGAACTGTTTCTCCGTACAGACTCCTGCAAATACCTTTAACGGCAGGAGACGCCTTCGCACTTATGCGGAAAGAAAGCACAATGATGACACTTACCAACGTTCCCCAACGCCTCCAGGGCGTCGTCTGCCTATCGGTGGCTCTCCTCTCGGTCGCGGGCTTCTACGGATGTGGTGGATCCGGCAGCAACAACACCGATGCTAAAAGTACGACCCTCGTGAGTTTGCAGCATGTCACGACCCTCGGCAGCACCGTAGATGCTCAGAACAAAGATCAGAACCCCTATGCCGTGGCTATTGCTCCGGCCGCCGGCTCCGGATTTGTCGGCGATGGCAATCCGGCGCACGTTCAGCCGGGCGACATAGTGGTTTCCAATTTCAGCAATGCAGCAGGTATGAACGGCGCGGGCGCCACGGTAGAAGCCATCCGCAACGGTCAGCCGGTGCGTGTATATCTGGAGACTGGCGCGCTGACCGCAACAGGAACCAGTGTGAGCGCTTCCGGGCCTGTCGCCATCGCTTTCGCGCCCAATGGAAACTTGTGGATCGCCAATTATGGCGCGAGCGGCGCCGATGGCAACGTTCAGATCGTCTCCCCCGCCGGTATCGTGAACAAAGCATTTACGGACCCGGGAGTGACCGCAGGCTGGGGCCAGGCGTTCAACGGCGGTTTCGGAGGCAAATTGGCTTTCTTCACAACCAACGTCAGCACCGGTGTTGTTTCGCGTATCAACATTACGATTGCAAACGGTAAGCCGACGTTCACGATCGATCCGCTGACCGGCGATCTGGGGCATAGCGGCACGGATGCGAACACTGCAGTCGGGCCTCAGGGTCTGGTCCATACCGCCGACGATACGCTCTATGTCGCTGACGGAACGACTAGCTCCATTATCGCCATTCCCAACAGCACGACCTCCGGGCCGACACAGGGGAAGGTCATCTTCCACGGCAAGCCGCTCAACCAGCCCGCCGGTCTGACTGTCAATCCTCTCAATGGGAATCTCATAGCAGCCAATCAGGGCGATAACAATCTTGTGGAGATCACTTCGGCAGGTCAGATCGTCGGCACCAAAACCGTCGATTCCACGGTCGTCAATCCTATGACGGGAGCAGGGGCGGCCCTGTTTGGCCTGGTGGCCACGGCAGATAACGCCGGCAACCTCTCCATCTATTTCACGAACGATAACGACAACACGGTAAAAATCCTGTCCAAATAAGTAAGACAACCATCGAACGGATCTATGCCGCGTGATGTGTCATTGACGGGCTCGACGTGAATGCTGCCTGGGGGAGAGACGAAGACGGATGCAATGGTTCATTCTGATAAAGGCTGCAACACTAAGTTTTGCAGCCCTTTTCCCGGTCATTAATCCCCTGGGTGGCGCTCCGATCTTTCTGGGCCTGGCCAGGAAATATCCTCCTGCTGTCCAGATCCTGTTGGCGCGCAAAATTGCTCTCTACGGCTTTTTGATTCTCGTTTCGTGTTTGATGTTCGGCACAAGCATCCTTCTCTTTTTTGGGGTCAAGATCTATGTTGTGCAGATGGCAGGCGGGTTGTTGCTGGCGCACACCGGTTGGAATATACTTCACAGTGATCCGGGTGAGCTCTCCCAGGCGACAGGTCAGGCAACCCAGGAGGAAGCTTTGGGACATGCCTTCTATCCTCTCACATTCCCGATAACCGTAGGACCAGGATGCGTGGCAATAGCCATCACCATCGGCGCGCATCTTCGACAACAGTATGAATCCCTCTCTCTTCACCTTGCCGTTCCTGTCGGCAATGTTGGGGATGGCACTGGTGTGCACTGTCGTGGCTGTGTGCTATAGCAACGCGGGGCGCGTCGTGAAGTGGATGGGGCCGACCGGCGCCGACATCGTGGTACGCCTTTCTGCGTTCATCCTGCTCGCCATTGGTGTGCAAATCGTATGGAATGGTTTTAGCACGGCCCTGGGGCTTTTGTTGAAGACGACCCCGGCGCCCTCTTAAGGGACTGGAAAGCAAGCTGCTATGTGCGGCGATTCGGAAGCAATCCACCCTCTGGAAGCGATAATTGGAGTGAACAGCATGGCCTCTGATCCGCCTACGCGCCCACAAGAAAATCGACTGCGCCTGCTTTTTTGCGGCGGCCTGGACCTTGTCGAAGTCAGCATCTATATAATCCTGGGAATACTGCTCTCCCTCACGGGCCTGCTCGCTCTGGGAGGTGTCGTGCCGATTCTTTGGGACAGCGTCCAGCATCTGTCGCAACCGAGCGGCGTGTTCAAGATCATGGATCGGCTATTGTTTGTACTGATGCTTGTCGAGATTTTGCATACGGTTCGCATCTCTATACGGTCGCATCGTCTCGTCACAGAGCCGTTCCTGATTGTCGGCCTGATCGCCTCTATCCGGCGCATGCTGGTCATCACACTGGAAGCCGCCAGCTTGACGGAACCGGCGAAATGGACTGCCGGCAGCGCGGCGATCTTTCGCGCCTCCATGCTCGAACTAACTCTGCTGGCGTTCCTGGTGCTGTCGCTCGTCGTTTCTATCTGCCTGTTGCGTCGCCATCCGGCCACGGAGACGAGCAGTGAAGCCGGCAGCGAGGAGAGCCCCGCAAACGAGGAGCAGCAGAGCCGTTTTGAAGAGAATAAACGTAAGAGACAGTGACCAGCCACAACCTGGTTGGGAAGGAGACAGGACTGTGAAAAACGTTGCTGTGATCGATCAACCGCGTTGGCCCGCGCTCGATGCCCGCGCCACCTCCGCACGAATGAGTTTTCGGCTCGTCTGGAAGGCGACAGACGAAAAGATCCTTTATGAGAATGCAGCCAAGCATTTCCGTGTGGAAGGCTTCCGAGCGATAGCGCAACTGGAAGCGCGCATAGATGTGCCCTCCTTACGTTTCTCCTGGACATCCGATCCACTCGCTGCTTCACGTGCCGACTTCGCGATGATCGGCGAAGAGGTGAATGGGCGCTACTACGATCACGCTTGTGCGGTGAGCAGGCTGCCTTCGGAGCGTCGCAGCATCACCGCATTGACGGCGACGATGATGGACGAAGCCGACATCAGGAGAGCCGAGAACTCCGGTCGGAGTGACCAGCCTAACCAGTGATACAACGCCCCGGCCGCGACCGGGATCGCGAGGAGGTTGTAGACGCTGGCCCACACGAGGTTCTGCTTCATCTTGCCCACGGTCGCTTTCGAGAGGATGATGGCGTTGAGGATGTCGAGTGGGTCCGACTGCATCAAGACGATCTTGGCCGCTTCCGTCGCCACATCCGTACCTGCGCCGATGGCGATGCCGATATCGGCGGTCGCCAGAGCCGGGGCGTCGTTGACGCCGTCGCCGACCATCGCCACAAACTTACCTTCCTTTTGGAGCTTCTTCACGTAGTCGGCCTTGTTCTCCGGCAAGACCTCCGCAAAAACGCGCTCTATCCCGACTTCTTTTGCAACAGCCTCGGCAACGGCTTTGTTGTCCCCGCTGACCATCGCGGTTTCGATGCCCAGCTTCTTCAACTCGGTGATCGCGCGTTTGGCAGACGCTTTGATCGGATCGGTAACGCCCACGACGCCTGCTGCTTTGCCATCGACGGCTAATAGAATCAGTGTTCGACCTGCGGTAATCAGGCGATCAATATGGGGCTGGATCGGCGTGAGGGAGACGCTCGCATCCGTGAGGAAGCGGGCGTTACCGACCAGCAGTCGCTTGCCTTCCACCGTGGCTTTGAGGCCATGTCCGGCGACGTTCTGAAAGTCTTCGACGCTCTCGGGGAGCGACAGATTGCGCCGCTTCGCCTCGTCCAGGATGGCAACGGCCAGGGGATGGCTAGAGCTTTTTTCCGCTGCGGCGAGCAGGCGAAGCGCCTCGTTCTCTTGCACTCCCTCTGCAACCGCGACATCGGTGACACGCGGCTTGCCTTCGGTGAGCGTACCAGTCTTGTCCAGCACCACAGCGGTAATTTTCGACGCGCCTTCGAGTGTGGCGGCATCCTTGATAAGGATATGATGTTTCGCGCCTAATCCGGTTCCCACGGCGACAGCGGTCGGCGTGGCGAGGCCAAGCGCGTCCGGGCAGGCGATCACAATGGCGGAGATGGCAAAGGTAAGCGCCGTCAGGAAGGAGGCTCCCGCGCCCCAACGCCAGGCCACGAAGGTGATGATTCCTGCACCGACGGCCAGCACCACCAGATAGCCTGCCGCCTTGTCGGCGATGCGCTGACCGGGCGCTTTCGAGTTCTGCGCCGTCTCGACCAGTTTGGCGATGCGGCTCAGCGTCGCGTCTTCGCCGACGGCGGTTGCCCGCACGGTGATCGCGCCCGCGCCGTTCACCGAACCCCCGATCACCTTATCGCCGACCTTCTTCTCGACCGGAACGCTCTCCCCGGTCACCAGGGCTTCATCGACAGCGGTCTCGCCCACCGTCACTTCCCCATCGACGGGCACGCGGTCCCCAGGCCGCAGCAGAACCAGATCTCCCAGCACGACCTCGGCGGTGGGAATCTCGCTCTCCTTGCCCTCCCGCAAGACGCGCGCCTGCGGTGGGACCAGATTGAAGAGCGCCTTCAGGGCATCGTTGGTTCCATGCCGCGACTTCATCTCCATCCAGTGTCCGAAGAGAACGAAGGTCACGAGCATGGCCGCCGCTTCGTAAAAGAGGTCTTTCGAGCCGATAATGGTCAGATAGACGGAAGCGAGATAGGCGGCAAGCACTCCGACCGCGATAAGGACGGACATATCCAGGCTGCGGTTACGGAGGGCGTGGTAGGCTCCGGAAATAAACATCCAGCCGCACCAGAACACCACAGGTGTCGTCAGGACGAGCAGAGTCCAGGAGCGCACGGCAGTTGTGAGAGGCAGATGAATGCCAATCATTGCGCCCATTGGGGAGAGCAGGACGATGGCAATCGAGAGCGCCAGTGCCACAAAGAAGCGTTTACGGATGTCCGCTTCCATATCTGCGGCCATGGCGGGGTCGCTCATGTCATGCCCCATGCCCGCGTCCTTATTTCCAGGCTGTGCAGCGCCTTTTTCGCCCTGCATGTCGTGCGTGGACAGATCGTGTGAAGGCATGGGCATTTTCATGAGGTCACGCCACCAGTTCTACGGCAGACTGAGCGCCGTGGGAGTCGATGCTCGTGTTCGACGTGGCCTGTAAGATCTGGTGAGCGAGTGTGGTCTCTTCCAGCGTCGCATCATGCACGACGACCAGGAACGCGCCGGCCTGAAGCTGACCCTCGTACTTCAACGCCTGATCTTTGGGAATGCCCATCGCTATCAGTCCGCTGGTCAGCGCGCCGATTCCGGCTCCGCCGATGGCACCTGCGATGAGTCCTGCCAGTGGGCCGAGAACGATGAGCGTCCCCGCGATCGGAAACACGAACATCCCCATTCCCATGAACAGGCCGAAAAATCCGCCGAACCACGCGCCCTGTTTCGCGCCTTCCTTCACAGCGTCATCGGGAGTGTAGAAGCCCTGGACATCTTCACGCATCTGCCAGTCACGACCGATGATGGAAATGTGAGCCATCGGCACACCGCCGCGTTCCAGTTTGCGCACGGATTCTTCGGCGGCGTTGTGGCTGCCATAACTGGCAACGACGGTCTGTTTCAGAGTCTCGAACATTGTTTTGATCTCCTTGGGATCTGCGCGTTTAATCCTCTACGCAGAAAGCTGTTGCTATTATGAACAGAAGCCGAGCGGGAACGATCCCCTAAACGGCGGATTGTGGAATGTCCACAGAGGGGATTTCTACTGGCTATAGAAGCGATGACATCCTATGCCAGGCGAATGTTCCTCCGTTAATGGTCCAGGGAACAAGCAGGGCGCTGGACCAGACAAGCCAGACATAGTGATCAGGGATCATGCCTCGTCTCCGTTCTCGCCCATGATGTCCTCGAAGCAGGCATCAGGCGCTAATCCGATAATTTCGCATCATGCCCATATCTTCGTGTTCCAGAATATGGCAGTGATAGAGAAAGATGCCTGGATACGTATCGAACCGCAGCAGTAACTTGACGGTTTCGCCCGGCATGATCAGCACCGTGTCTTTCCATCCCGCGTCCACGAAGCCGTCCCGAACGCTCTTCCACTGGGCCATGAACTCCGGAGCGATCTGACGCTCTATCACCTGAAACTGTACGCCATGAATGTGCAGGGGATGGGCCATAGCCATTCCGCCCATCATCCCCATTCCGCCCATTCTCCCGGAAGACTGCGTCTTGTTGACGAACTCCCATACCTCTAACGTGTTGAGGCGGACCATTTCATCGTCCGCAACCTCGTTCCTGTGAAAATTGCGCCCGTTGATCAGCCAGGTCATGTGTCCCGCCGACAGAGTGAAACGGCGTGGGGTGGCGGCGTTGACGGCGTCCTGGAGGTGATAGCGCGTGATCGGAGTGAGCGTTGCCGGGATGGCGAACCGTTCCTGCTCTTTCCGCGTTACCTGGACTTTGAGAACCGAAAAAGGAGCGCCATTGGGCAAAGTCACATCCATTCCCATCCCACCGACCGGAGATCCGGCAAACTCCAGGCTCCGCAATTCCAGTTTCGTGTTGAGCGGATACTTGCGGAAATCGACGAGCAGTTCGATCCGTTCGGCGGGAGCCAGGGTTACATAATGGCGCGTTACCGGCTTCTCTAACAGCCCGCCATCGGTTCCGATCACCGTCAAAGGGGTTCCATCGCTCCATGCCAGTTTGTAGACACGTGAGTTCGATCCGTTGAGCAGGCGTACCCGATAGATCCGCGTCGCCACCGAAAGAGTGAAACTTGGCTTCCCGTTGACAAGGATGCGGTCGCCCAGGAACCCGTTCATGCCATCCATCATTCCGTTCGACAGGTAAAGAAGCTGATTCTCTTCATCTACGCTGCGATCCTGGAGAACGAGAGGCAGATCATACGCGCCGGAAGGGAGACCGAGACGCTCCTCCTCCTCATCGTCAATAATCAACAGTCCGGCCAATCCTGGATAGACCTGAGATCCCGTCCGGTCGTGAGGGTGGGGATGGTACCAGTAGGTGCCTGCGCGGTTTATCACTTCGAATTCGTAGACGAAGGTTTGACCGGGGGCGATCACATCGCGTGGAT
>JBBQPO010000237.1:0-9820 GCA_038217285.1 Chthonomonadales bacterium | reverse complement strand
GTCATTCAGCCGAGGCGAGAGAACCCATCGGATCCCAGGGATGCAGCGCCACCGGTTCGGAATCCAGCAGTTGGAGAAGTTCGTTCGGGACATACTTCTTCTCGACGACGACTTCGTAGTTGTACTCATCGAACCACGGGTCTGTCATCACCATGAAGCCTTTGTCACCGGTCTTCTCTCCCCAACTGTTCTCCACGCGCCATTTGGTCGGTTTCTGGGCCTCGTCGATGTCGACTCCGGTGAAGACCATCGCATGGGTCATCAGGCTCGAACCGTAATCGAGACGCTCCGCCTTGTCCATATGAAACTTCGTGCCGTAGATCGCCTCGTAGTCGTAGAGGTCCATGTCCATCAGGCCGAGCTCGCGGTCGAACATCTTGCCGACATCGCAGCCGAACCAGACGGGTTTCTCGTCCTTTATCATCGCGACGGTGGCCTGTTTCAGGACGTCCATCTCGACATTGAGATAGCGGATTCCGTGCCCACCGATAATGTTTCCGAGATAGTTGATCGTGTAGAGCGTGTTGAACTTTTTTGTGGACTGCGGGCAGTGGATCAGGCAGACCATCGAATCGAGGTCGAAGCGGACATATTTCGCGTAGAACTCTTTCGGTGTCAGAGTTCCGGCCCTGTGGAAATCCTTGTCTTTGTCCCGCCACTGCCAGTCGAACGCCGCAGGCGGCTCACCGAGATGAATCGCCAGCATCCGGTAGATCTCCTCCAGCATCTGCTCTTTCTGAGAGCGGAGGACGTCGATCGGATACCCGGAAGTGTGGCCTTTTCGGAGCACTGTCGCGAATTCACGCAGTTTCGTCGTGATACAGTCGTTCATTGCACTGGTCGAACTGCTGCTCTCGGTTTCCGGCATCGCGGTTTTCGGAACAATACCGTACTTCTTGATCAGGTTGACGAACATATCCCACTGCCCACCGTCCTGGATGGGGGAGGCGACGAGCCACGAGATGAGACGACCATCGGTCGGCTCTTCAAGGGTGCTCAGGATACTTTCGAGGAAATAGTTGGACTTTTCCAGTTTGTCCCAGAACATCATATAGTTCTGCGACAGCTCGAAGTCTTCCATATTCATCTCTTTGGCAGCGATCATGCGGAACAGGTTGAGGCCCGCGAACATCCAGCAGCGTCCGCTGGAGTTCTGGCTTGTGGCGGCGCCTGCCTTGACCTGATGAGAAAAGGTGTGGTTCTGCCGAATGACCGCCGCGCGGTTCATGGCCACGTGCTTGACGGTGGTTTTGGTCACGGCATTCAGAGCCAGGCGGTTGCGTGGCTCGGCTTCGAACTTCTGTTGATAGGTAGCGATCTCTCCGAAGCTGATGGCTCCAGGATATTTCACTTCCGCCGATGTGGTCAGGTCTCCCATGCGGGCGTCTCCCATTCCTAAAATTTGATGTGCAGATTCTACCCTAAACAAGGGCCGTTTTCAGCGCCTGCGTCAAGGATGCAAGCGCCTCCGAAGAAAGTGGTGATCGCTGATCGGCGGACCGAAACACGGGCGGACCGACCCATTCGGGATCGCCGACATAGCGCGGCATGATGTGGCAGTGGAGGTGAGGACACAGATTGCCAAGCATGGAGACGTTGAGTTTGGCGGGCGCGCAAACCTGCGTGATGGCGTTTCCGACCCGAGCGATGTCTTCGATCCATTCGTGTCGTTCCTGTGGAGTCAGCTCGTGCAACTCCACGACATGTCGCCGGAAGACTAGAATGCAGTATCCGCGATAGTCGGCGTCATTTTGCAAATGTACCTGTCCGGACGGCAACATGGCGACCACACCGTCGTCGCTGGGATCCGGGCACATAGGGCAGTCGATGCCGGCTTTGCGGCGTTCGAAGAGGACCGTCAGGTCTGGTTCAGGCATAGCTGCTTTCAGATTGTCAGGCATGGACCCCGCGTCGGCTCAGGCACGGGGTCAGGAGGTATGAGAAATTAGAACCGTAAGCCGACTTTTGCTTCCGCCTTTAGTTCCGGCTTGTCCGTCGAGGCGAACCCATTGAGCATCGTCTGCGTGTAACTGCCGTTGAGGTTCAGGTCGAACGCGGAACCCAGGCGATGCGTAAAGCCCAGACGATAGGTGTAACTGGAAGTCAGATCCTTGTCGAACTGTGAGCGGCCCTCAAAGCCGGTTGTCAACAGATCCCATTTCGTCAGGCGCATATCGACGCCGAGATTGAACAGGCTGTTGAGTTTGTCCGTCTGATAGGCGTTCTCTGTACCGTACTGTCCCTTGAACAGGAGCAGTCCCCAGTCCGATTCCAGTCCGACCGACTGTGAAAGCAGTCGCTTGATCGTGCCGCTATCGGCTTCCGGGTTGTGCGCGATGTTGCCAGTCAGTTTCAAGAAGCGACTGGGAGCGACCGCGAACTTGAAGTTGTAGGTATTGACGACATCGGGATCGCGCGTGTTGTCAGCGAGGGTACCCTGGCGAAGTTTGGCGCCGCCGTTCATCTCGAGGTATCGAATCGGGCGCGCCTTCGCATTGACGATGCCGATGAACTGCTCTTTACCCGCGTTGTCGAACTGCTGGACGCCGCCGGAGATCTGGGTTTTGACGAGCGCCACGGTCGGCAGTTCGACCAGAGCCTCACGTCTGCGCTGCACACCGCTGTCCCGATAGATGTCTTCATATCCGGTGGTCACTTTGAACTGTTTGATCGAGGAGAAGGGGGTCGCCTCCAGGTGCAGGGACTGGCTGTCGCCCGCGTTCGCGCCACCCAGAGTATTCCGGAACGAACCCGTGACACTGAGCTGCGGGAGAGGAGTGCTCCGTACATCCACCTGCGTCTTCTGGGAGTAGGTTCCCTGGTCCTTCTCTTCGCCCTTGATTTTCGATGTCGGTATGATCGTTTGCGCCTCGTAGCCGACGGTGGTCTGGGTGCCCTGTACGATCTGCCGCTGCACCTTGAGAGCATCGATCGTTGTAGTCACACTGTCGCCGTTTGCCTGGGTCACGGTCGTCACGCCACGGTTCGCCTCGACCTTGCCCTTTTCGGGCAGCGTCAGGGAGAGTCCCTGCACCGATTCCAGCGTCCCTTTACCTGTTCTGGGATCGCCCGGTTTTAGCTTGGATGCGTCCGGAAGCTCGCTCGTTTCGCGTACCAGGCCGGTCAGCTTTAAGCCGGAAAGGGGAGTGAACGTACCGTTCGCCTGCAGAATCTCGCGCCCGGCGGTCAGCCCGGACGCTTCACTCTGTCCGAACAGCGCCCCGGCATAGGAGTACGACGCGCCGAGGTCGGCGTTGCGCCATTTGGAATGCTCGGCGAAGCGAGCGCCGCCCCGGCCCAGCCAGTCGCCGCCATGCAGATCGAAGAACAGTCCGGACGTCACGTCGGAACTGCGCGAGAATCGGGACGCGCCCAAAAACTTGATGTTGGTCGCCAGCGCCGTGCTGCCGGACGCGCCGGACGCATCCGGATGGTACAGGGAGCTAATGCTCAACTGGTTCTTATTTTGGCTCCAGAGCGTCCACTGCAGCGGAAGGTTGAGGGTGCTCGCATTCGGCTTCGAGTCGGGAGTATCCGCCGCGTAGACGACGCGTACAAACTGGCTTGGGGAGATCGGCGCCGGAAATGCGAGGACGCCTGATTTCGCATCGAAGGTGTAGTCCGTGTCGCGCTTCAACAAGACGCCGTCCCTCGTAACCACTTCGCTGCCGGCGCGGATCTCTTTCCAGGAGAGCAGATACGGTCCTTTGACATTTCGTCCGAAGACGAGATCGGTAAAGATGCCGGGTTGGCTGTCGATCCGTGAGGCGATGGCGCTGACAGCGCCGCCTCCCAGTGCAGGCGGGTCAGCTTTCGCATTCGCGAGTGGGAGCGATGCCAGTCCGAGGCTCAGGGCAAGAGAACCGGCCCAGCGCCGCGACCGAAATCGATGGGGGCCGGAAGACGCATTCTGTAAACAGGGAGCGTAGTTCGGAAAGCATGTTCTTAGGCGGAAACGAGACACGATTCACCTCACACAGTTCGAAAAAGGAGCAGTGACCTCTTCTCTACGTTCGTTAGATGTCCATGAGACTCGGAATGTTACAGGCCGCGCATAACTCCGCCCGTTTCTTCGCGTTTCAAAGTCACGGAACAATCGCGCTGCTGCTGCCGACAAAGAGATATTGGAAGCAATAGCGAAGAACAATTAAAAGCGTCCTCGCTGATAATATAGACACAGGGATACGATTATGGACAATGGAAATACGAAGCTGCGCATCGTGCGTCTCATGGAACCGTCGCTCTGTATAGCCTGCTCTTTCGCGGCTATAGCGACCGTGGAGATGGAAAATGGAACTAGCCGGCGCATGATGCACTGTAAACGCCTCGACTGCGATAACTGGCAAACGGAAGAGACGAACGAGCAGCCGATAACGCTTTACGATATGGGCCGACCGGAAAATTAGAAGTCGCTGCTCCTTCCAGACGGAAGACAGTGAGACCGCCCATTACCGTGTCCGTTTGTCGGTCTGAAGAGAAGAGTGAGAGCCGGAGACGATCAGAGTCTCCGGCTCTCACTCGTTTCGGGAGGAAACAGCGGGGTCCGAGTGGAACTCATGGGGGAACATTACAGGGTGGAGGGCGGTCAACCGATGCGCGTTATGCTATGGTGCGACATGGAAGGTATTGCCGGGATCTCCGTCTGGGAACAGGTAAATGGCGGGGCAGCGCTCTACGAGGAAGGCCGGCGACTCTATACGGCGGAAGTCAACGCAGCGGTTCGTGGCTGCAAACGCGCGGGGGCGACAGAGATCGTCGTCGTGGACGGCCATGGCGCGGGCGGCCCGTGGAGCTTTAAGAGCCTGATCCCGGAGCAATTGGAGAGCGGAGCCTCGTATGTACTGGGCTACCCCTGGGCGCGCTACATCAAGCCCTTGCAGGATGGCTGCGATGCGGCGCTTTTCGTCGGCGCACATGCCATGGCGGGCACCCCGGATGGAATTCTTTGCCACACCGTCTCCTCACAGGCGTGGTACAACGCGCGAATCAACGGAACCCTCGTGGGCGAGTCCGGGATCGTTGCGGCGATCTGCGGGGACTTCGACGTGCCATGTGTCTTCGTGTCGGGCGACAAGGCGACCTGTAAGGAAGCCAGCGAATTGATCGGAGAGAACATCGTCCAGGCGGCGGTCAAGGAGGGGTTGGGACGCTACAGCGCGCGCCACCTCCCGGCGTCCGACGCCTGCGCCATGATCGAAGGCGGGACGTACGCCGCGCTCGCCGGGCGCAACTGGCCGAAGCCGCTCAAGTTCGGCGCACCGGTCGCCTTCGAGGTCGAACTCGCGACTCCCGACAAAGCCAACGACTTCCTGGGCAAACCCGGCGTGGAAGTCGTCAATCCACGGCTTATCGTGTCACGAGCGAACAGTTTCTGGGCGGCGTGGGACCAGTTCTGGTATCGTTAGAAATCAAGTGGAGGAGCGTGTGGAAGCCAAAGATCGTATCATTTGCGCGCTGGATGTGGATAATGCGTATCGCGCGCTGCAACTGGTCGGAATGTTGCGGGATCATGTCGGCGTCTTCAAGGTAGGTCTGGAACTCATCAACTCCGCCGGTGTCGAGATCGTCGAAAAGCTGCACGACGCCGGAGCCAGTCGGATATTCTACGACGCCAAACTGCATGATATTCCGAATACCGTGGCCGGAGCGATGCGGGGCATCGTCCGCCTCGGCGTCTGGAGCGTGACAGTGCATACGACCGGCGGGCAGGCCATGCTGCGCGCGGCGGTGGAGACGGCTAGGAACGAGGCCGTCGGAGCTGGTGTCGCAGGGCCGAAGGTTCTGGGAGTAACGGTGCTGACGAGCATCGATGCAGAGATGCTGAAGTCGGAACTTCAGGTGACCATGCCTCTTGAGAGCTACGTTCCCTTTCTGGCGACACAGGCTTATGCGGCGGGTTGCGCCGGTGTGATCGCCTCCCCACTGGAAGTCGCCGCTGTCCGGCAAGCCGTCTCCGATCCGAACTTTCTGATCATCACGCCGGGCGTCCGCCCTGCCGGATCCGACCGTGGCGATCAGGCCAGGGTGATGACTCCGGGCGAAGCCGTTCGATGTGGGGCGAGCTATCTGGTGATCGGTAGGCCGATTGTCGCGGCGTCGGACCCCGTCGAGGCGGCGGAGCGCATCGCAGCCGAAATCGCGCGGGAGAAGTGATATGGCCGCGCCTGTTTTGCTAGTCGCGTATCGATTTCCGGGACTGATTGCCACGGAGTTATGGGGGCGACGGTTGGGAGAGCGACTGGCTGCCGGGGATGTGATCGCCCTTGTCGGCGACCTGGGCGCAGGCAAAACGACCCTGACGCAGGCGATTGCGCGTGGGTTGGAGATCGTCGGGCCTGTCACCAGTCCGACCTTTGCGCTGGCCCAGGAGTATTCCGGCCGTGCGCCACTATTTCACTTCGATCCCTATCGTCTGGACAGCGCCGAGGCGATGGCAGAGTTCGGTTTCGACGAATATTTCGAACGTGGGGGAGTGATCGTAGTGGAATGGGCCGATAAGATCGCGATGCTGCTGCCTGAAGAACGCCTGACATTGACGCTGGCGCTCCCAGATGAGACGGACACGGAGGCGGACGCACCGCGCGACATGCATGCTTTGGCCGTCGGAAAACGGTACGTGGAACTGCTGCATGAGTTGAACGCCCGGCCCGAAATTGGTCTGCTGATCAGGGCGGTAGACTGATGGAACTGCCGCAAACCACAACACTGGTGGCGATAGAGACGTCGGGAGATCTGTGTGGAGTCGCGGTCTTGCGCGACGGTGCACTTACGGTGGAGCAGACGTTCCGGCACGACATGCACCTGTCCGAAGGACTACTGGACACGCTGCAAACCGTGCTGAGGTTCGCGGGATCGTCACTTGCAGACGTGACCGCGCTCGCCGTCGGTATCGGACCCGGCTCGTTCACCGGAACGCGTATCGGCGTCATGACCGCGAAGACCCTGGCCGCCGTGCGGGAGATCCCCCTCTACGGTGTCATTAGCCTGGAGGGGCTGGCGTGGGCCTATCGAGGGCTACTCGACGTGCGTATCGTGCCGATAATCCCCTGTCGAACCGGAGTGGTTTTCACGGCCCGCTACGACGTATCCGGCACAACGCCGGTCGGCGAAACCGTCCCGGACGCCCTCCCCCTCGACGCCCTGGTAGAACAACTGGCTTCGGCATCTGTCTCCCGGATTCTCCTCTGCGGCGCAGCGGTCCCGCGCTATGGGGAAGATTTGGTGGCGCGTCTCTCAGCAATCGGTATTCGTGTCTCCCTGGGTGACGACCGATCCCCGCACGCAGCGGTTATCGGCAGGCTGGCTCACCAACACATCGTCGCCTGTCTGCCTTCCGACTCTCCTTTCGACCTCGTGCCCCTCTATATCTCCCCTCCACCGATTACGATGCCGAAAATTCCCATCCCCCAGTAAAGGCGGCAGAAACGTTGGGGCGCCGGAGGCAGAGGAGTGTCTCAACGTAATGGCGCTGGGTTTGAAGTGGTCCGCGATGTGGTTTTGGAGGAAGACCACTCCCAAGTGCGTTGTGGCAATATTCCTCAGGTGATGGCGGCTTTACGCAATACCTTGATCCGGCTATGATCGTAACCCCACCTGCGGGCATGGAGACCGGATACGTCCCTATTGTCGTAGGTCAGCGAGCGGACAAACAAGACACGAGGACGCCGTAGCAAACTCGACGAGAGCAAACGTGCCATTCGCAGCAGCCCGGAAAGAGGAGATTTATTGGTCATGACAGGCAACCTAACATCGCAACGTGCAATCACGGCAATAACGAGAGCAATCGCAATCGTGATAGTCCATGTATCTATTTCTCCGGCTGCTCACTGTGATACGCACGCTCATCCGATGAATGTCGCCATCCTTGCCGACACTGGAGAACTGCCGACCAAACACACCATGCGCAAGATGGAAGGCTGGTCCGTGCGCGTGGATGATCGCCTCCTCGCAGGTGACCATGCGCCCGTCGGCGAACGTGCTTTGAAGCTGCTCATGGCACGACTTGTCGCCATCACGATCGTCGTGCCCGAGCCCGCCCTCTCGAAGTTGCGGACCGTGACCATCGAACTCGACCTCGAATATGGCGCCTTGACAGCGATGCAATATCACCCTGACGCCGGATGGTTGAAAGAGCATAAATACAGCGAGGCGCTCGCGAAGTGCGTGCACATCCCGCGCGCCGATGATTTCCTCTCTCCGTATGAAAATCATCGGATGCCCTGGGCGGTGCTTCACGAACTGGCTCACGCCTATCACGACCAGGTGCTTGGTTTCGACGAACCGCGAGTGGTTGCCGCTTGGAAAAAATTTCACGACAGCGGAAAATACAAGGTCGTCCTTACCAGCCCGGGCCACATGCGCGAGCACTACGGGCTGACCAACCAGAAGGAGTTCTTCGCCGAGATGACCGAGAGCTACTTTGGCTCGAACGATTTTTATCCGTTCGTCGCGGGGGAACTGAAACAGGCCGAGCCTGAAATCTTCGCTCTGATGACATATATTTGGGGCAAACTGCCCGAGCGTCCGCAACCCAACCCGAAAGTCAAACCATGAAACACCTCTTCTCTCTCATCGCGCTTTTCGCGCTCACATCACTCCACTCGGCGGAAGGGAAGCCGCTCAAGGTCTTCATCCTCGCCGGGCAATCGAACATGGAAGGACACGCTAAGGTCGAAACGTTCGACTACATCGGCGATGACCCTGCGACAGCATCTTTGCTGAAACAAATGCGCGGACCTGATGGCAAGTCGCGCGTGTGCGATCACGTCTGGATCTCGTATCTCACCGGCAGCGGCAATGGGAGCGGTGAGGGCTTTGGCAAACTCACAGCGGGCTATGGTTCACGGCAGAAACCGACGGAAGATGGCGGGAAGATCGGGCCGGAGTTCACCTTCGGGATCACGATGGACCAGTCCTTGCAGGAGCCGGTACTCATCATCAAGACTGCGTGGGGCGGCAAGAGCCTGCACACAGATTTTCGTCCGCCGAGCGCTGGGCCTTACGTGCCCTCGGCTATGGAAGTCAAAAGATGGGAGGCGAAGCCGGAGCAGCAACAGGAGAAGATCGCAGCCACCGGCGTATACTATCGGCTCATGATCGAGCACGTGAAAAACGTGCTCAAGGATATCAAGCGCGTGTGTCCTGCGTACGATGAAAAGCAGAGATTCGAGATTGCCGGCTTCGTCTGGTTTCAAGGTTTCAACGACCTCGTTGCGGGTGACATCTATGCGCCAAAGACGGGCGACAAAGTACGCGACTACTCCAAATACGGCGAGTGGCTTGCCAATTTCATCCGCGATGTCCGCAAGGATCTGGCGGCTCCGAAAATGCCTTTCGTCATCGGCGTGCTTGGAGTGGATGGACTTAACGCAAGTGACAACATCAAGGCGTTCCGTGAAGCGATGGCAGCGCCCGCATCGTTGCCCGAATTCAAAGGCAACGTCATGGCAGTTCAGACTGCGCCGTTTTGGGACGAGAAACTTGGAGCCATCGCGAAGATATACGATGACGCCCGCCAGATGCAGTATCTTCTGAGGACAAAAAACAAGAACAGCGCGAATGCCAACGGCTCCATGAGCGAGGAGCAACAGCGCGAGTATCTGAAAACATACGAAGCGAAGCTTATCTCGCCGGAAGAGGCCGCGATGTGGAAACGCGGCGCATCTAATGCGGGATATCATTACCTTGGCTGCGCCAAGACCTTTGCATTAATGGGACAGGCATTCGCACGGGCTTTGATTTCATCCGGGAAGAACAATCGAATCAAGTAATGTCTTTTGCTCAACTTGTATTTGAAGTATTCGACCAACATAAGAAACAT
>JBBQPO010000236.1:0-9974 GCA_038217285.1 Chthonomonadales bacterium | reverse complement strand
TTGGAGAGGTCTTGCTCAAAGAGAGCGGCGGCTTCGTAACGCTTCTGTTGGATCTGTTTTCGGGTAAGAATTAAGGTGTTCATACTCACAATACGCAAACCTGGGCGGTTCGTTGCTAGATCACCTGAAGGTCAATAATCTAGCGGCGTTCTCCGTACGTAGCGGTCAAATCGTCATTTTTGATGGCAATGGGGGATTTACTGACAAGGCGCAGCTGAACTTCCGCGTCCGCACGTTACAAGCGGTTCCCGAACCCGGAATCTGTTCTCTATTTGCGGGCTTTGGAATGATAGGTTTAAGCCTGCTGAGACGCCGAAACCGGGAACGGGCTCGGGGCGCATCATTTTGATCGATACCGATGCGCCCCAAATCACTCCATTGAATTGACCTTCATTGGTGCGGCGATGTCGCAAGCTAGACGCCGACCGCTGTGGGTGGGGAGAACCAGTCGATGCCGATCTCTTGGAGGATGGCTTCCAGCTCTTCCTGAGAGCGGCCGACGACTTCGCTGAGGGCGGCGGGAACGACCGCGAACCGAAGTCTATGTTATCACGTGGAAACGGGTCAGACGACCAAAACGTGGACAGTGATTGTGGATGCATTCCTGGCGGCCTGATTCGGGACGCCCCGGTCAAAGGTTAGGAGCACAGTAGGCCTTGCCCGCGTTAATGCCTCCGCGAGTGCAAGATAGATACTATCGGCCGCACGACTGCATCCATAGCCCAGGCGGATCGCTGCTGCCCGTTGCACCAAAGATGAGTCTCCTTGCGGTGGGGGTAAAATGCCGATGGTGAGGTTCTCCAACTCAGTAACAGCGTGTGCATAGTCGGCTGACGTTAGTGTGCCGCTTTGCTCTTGGCCGCAGAGAACATAGAGCGCTTCCGAGATAAGGAGGCCCGGCGCATAGAACTGATAACCCAGGCTGGAGTATTTGGCAAGTTCGGCCAGTGCAAGGGGCTCTTTGCCGGTCTCCTTGGCGCAAATTGCAATCACGACATTGGCGTCGATGACCACCGCGCCTGGCATTAAACTACTCGGTTGGGTCATAGCCGAACATCGCTCCTGATCGTGCTTCTCGCAGGAGCCGGTCGGTATCTAAACCGCTTGTAGAGGGCCTCTCTTTGTGGCTCTGCTCAATGTCGCGCAGAATAGCAAGCATCTTCTCATTGGCTGGAAACGCCTGCATTGCTTTCGTACCGTTTTGGTTCGCGCTCTCCACCGCCTGTAGAAAAAGGTCGTTTGCTACGCTCTCAATGTCCTGTCTGTTCTGTGCTGCGAGTGTCTCCAGTTTGCGCTGCACGTCCGGGGAGAGGTTTAACGTAATAGTCATAGCTTCCTCGATTCAAGTCCTTGCCGTCCGCTTTCTCCATTGTATCACAATCTGCTCTATCGCATCTATGTAACCTGTCAGTCGCTGTTGTTTTCTTTACCAGGGCCAGTTTCATTGGTGCGGCGATGTCGTAAGCTAGACACCGACTGCGGTGGGCGGGGAGAACCAGTCGATGCCGATCTCTTGGAGGATGGCTTCGAGCTCTTCCTGAGAGCGGCCGACGACTTCGCTGAGGGCGGCGGGGATGAACGGCAGGCCGGGGCTGTCCTGATGCAGGCCGCGCATGGTATTGCGGATGAAGGCGTTGTCCCATCCGCCGCGCTCCGTGGCGGGACTGATGAGGGTCGGATTGAAGGGATGTTCGCTGGGCTCGACCGTGAAACAGCGCTGGCGGAACAGCGCCCAGAGCATCTTGTAGACGGAGGGCTGGTTCAGATCGAGCGACCCTGCCACCTGTTTGCTGAGATCGATGAGCGCAATGCGGTCTTCGTCGCTCGCCTGTGCCATCGTCTCCAGCGTCTGCTGGACCTGATCGTAGACATGCTCGCGCTGCTCGACCGGCAGCAGTTCGCATTTGAGGATTCGGCCGATCGCCTCTCGATACTGACCGATGGTCGCGGGGAGATCGGAGGGATCGAAGGCCGGGCCACCTCGCGAGGCGGTCTCCTCCGAAGCAGCGCCCTGGACCAACTCCAGAGCCACATCGCCGCCGCTGGCCGATATTTTGACCCGTCCCCGTTTCTCTGCCAGCGTTGCCAACTCCCGGAACGAGCGCATGTTCACCATCGAAAGGTCGTAGTCCGATTTCATCGCCCGCATCTGCGGCACGATATTCGTGCCGAGTCGCCGGGTGCCGCGCTGCTCCAGCGCGAGCATCGCATCTTCGAGCAGTTGGCAGTACTCGTTCAGCAGCGCCGAAACGTCTTCCGAAGGGAGGTTATTGTGGTAGGCCGCGGTGGTCGGAGACGCGGCAGCGGTGAACAGCGACTCATAGTAGATAAAGACATCGCAGGCGCGTACATACATCGGGTTGGTGCTGCTGCGGCTGCCGCCGATGCCGATCGTGATCTTGCCCAGTTCGCGTAGCTTGTTCATCAGCGGGCGATAGTCCCGATCTTCGGCCAGAATGGCGAAGTAACGAATGTTCGGATGGGAGTAGGCGAAGGAGAGGGCGTCCACGACCAGGCAGATATCCGACGAGTTTTTCGCGCCGGTATAGGGAATATCTTCGATCTGCACGGAGTAGTACTGCAGCATCTGCCGAATGGAGTTAATGGGCTGATTGCGCCGACAGGAGGCGACCAGATCCCCGAACGACCGCCGCACCGTGACACGGCCGTACTGCGCCAGACGCTCCAGGACGGGCTGCATATCCACAGGCACCCCGAGCGAGGAGGCGATATTGACCAGGTTTTCCAGATCTACGAAGAGGGCGATCTGATCCGGGTTGAATTCGGGCGCACTGTCCATGCGTTGGTTCCCTTCCCTTGGATTTTAGAACGTGATGGCTCCCTCGGAGGCGGAGCGCACGCATTTGGCGTATTTGGCGAGAACGCCGCGCGTCTCTCGCGGAGGAGGCATTGTCCACAGGGCGCGGCGGCGATCCAGTTCCGCATCATCCAGATCTACCGAGAGGCGTTTGCCTTCGGCATCAATGGTGATCATGTCGCCGTCCTGGAGGAGGGCGATAGGCCCGCCGACCCAGGCTTCCGGTGCGACATGGCCGACCACCAGGCCATGCGTGGCTCCGGAGAACCGACCGTCCGTGATCAGCCCGATCTGATCGCCCAGCCCCTGCCCAACCAGCGCCGCCGTGACGGAGAGCATCTCGCGCATGCCCGGCCCCCCGACCGGCCCCTCGCCCCGGATCACCACGACATCGCCGGGCTTGATCTCCCGCTTCTCCGCCGCTGCAAAGCAGGCCTCTTCCCCATCGTAGACCCGCGCCGGGCCGGTGATATGGCGCGTCTTCAGGCCGGCGGTCTTGGCGACCGCCCCTTCCGGCGCGATATTGCCGCGCAGGATCATGATATGCCCGGAGCCGTAGAGCGGCGCGTCCAGCGGCTTCACGACGACCTGGGGCCGCGAGTAGATGCTGGGCACCCCCGCAAGGTTCTCCGCCAACGTGCCGCCGGTCACGGTCATGCAGTCGCCGTGCAGCATACCGGCGTCCAGCAGGGCGCGCATCAGCGCCGGGGTGCCGCCTGCTTTGTGCAGATCGAACATCACAAAGCGTCCGCCCGGCTTCAGGTCCGCCAGGTGCGGCGACTTGTTTCCCACGCGGTCGAAATCTTCGAGCGTCCACTCGACGTCGGCTTCCCGCGCAATCGCCATCAGATGCAGCACCGCGTTGGTCGAGCCGCCCAGAGTCAGGGCGACCGTGTAGGCGTTCTCCAGGGATTTGCGGGTGATGATGTCGCGGGGAAGGATATTGCGCTCGATGCACCGCATCAGCGCCGCTCCGGCCAGAAAAGATTCGCGCTCTTTCGCCGCCGACACAGCCGGATTGCTCGCGCTGTATGGCAGCGAGAGCCCCATCGCCTCGATGGCCGAGCTCATGGTGTTGGCCGTATACATGCCGCCGCAGGCGCCCGCGCCGGGGCAGGCGTTGCACTCGACATCGTAGACCCGCGCCGCGTCCGCCGTGCCGCCCTGATACTGCCCGACCGCCTCGAAAATGGAGGCGATGTCGACGGAAGCGCCGCTGTCGTCGGTACCGGGCAGGATGCTGCCGCCGTAGACGAAGACGCTCGGGATGTTGAGGCGTGCCATCGCCATGACGCAGCCTGGCATGTTCTTGTCGCAGGCGCCGAACGCCATTACACCGTCGTGGTTCATGCCCCCAGAGACGACCTCGATACTGTCCGCGATGACCTCGCGAGAGACCAGGCTGTAGCGCATCCCCTGATGCCCCATCATGATGCCGTCCGAGGCGGTCGGCGCGCCGTAGATCTGCGGGACGCCTCCGGCGGCGCGGATGCCCTCGATCCCCTTGCGAGCGAGGCGGTCGAGATGGGCGTTACAGGGGGTGATGTCGCTGAAAAGCGAGGCGACTCCGACCATAGGGCGGTCGAAATCGTTGTCGTTGAATCCGACCCCGCGCAGCATGGCGCGGTTGGGGGCGCGTCCGATGCCTTCGGTCGTCAGGCGACTGCGGCGTTGCTCCGACATAAGGGATATTTCTCCTAACGGTGAGGGTATTTCAGATCGATTTGAGCGGAATGGTGACGACCGGGCCTTGATTGCCGAGGCGGTCGATCTCCGAGATCGCGAAGGCGTCGGGAAGGCGCGCGGCTTTGCTCGCGCTCAGCGCGAAGAAGTCCTGCGCGCCGGGAATGACCTGCGTGTTCCAGACGCCATTGGCGAAGGTCTGGATACACCAGAGCCAGACTTTGTCGTCTCCAGCGGGCTTCAGGGTGAGGACACTGCCGCCTGTCATCGCGTCGTCGGAGCGCATGATCTCCGGTATGCCGAGTGTGGATTCGCCGAGCCAGGGCGACGCCGGGACCAGCGCGGGCAGGGCGTAGACACTCTTCGCCAATCCCTCCGCAATGCCGCCCTGATTTTTCAGGAACGCCTTCATACTGAAGTGGACATTGCCGGTCGCGCCGGCATGACCGCGCGTGGTCTTCACCTGATAGACGATCTCATGCAGAGGCCAGGGCGCCTTCGAGTGGTCTGCCACCCGACTCGTATAGTTGCCGGGCCAGATATGCCGCGCCTGGGCGTTCTGGTTGATCCACCAGTGGAGCAGGACCGGATAGCTCTGCGGGGTCTGCTCGATCTTCCAGTAGAGCTGCGGCGTAAAGTAGTCGCACCATCCCTGCTGCAGCCACTTGCGCGAGTCCGCGTAGATCTGAACGTAAGCGTCGAAGCCTTTGATCTGCGCCGGATTACCGGGGCGCCAGATTCCGAAGGGGCTGATGCCGAACTTCACCCAGGGCTTCTCCTGCTTGATAGCGGTATAGAGGCGCTCAATCAGGATATTGACATTCTCACGCCGCCAGTCGTCCCGTTCCAGGGTGCCGCCTCCCTGACTGTACTTCTGATAGCTGGCGTCGTCCGGAAAAGGGATCTCCTTCTTCGCGGCGTCTTTCTCCCGGTAAGGATAGAAATAGTCGTCGATATGCACGCCGTCGATATCGTAGCGCTTGACCACATCCAGCACGACCTGTGCGGTATAGGCCTGCACATCGGGCTCACCCGGATCGAGCCAGAGGTATTTGGCATATTTGCGCACAAGCTCCGGACGCGTTTTGCTGATATGATCATCGGCGGTCGGGGACTTCGATTCGTCGTGGCGGGCGCGGTACGGGTTGAACCAGGCATGCAGCTCCAGGCCACGTCTGTGCGCCTCCGTCACGGCGAATTCGAGCGGATCGTAGAGCGGAGAGGGCGCCTTGCCCTGCTGCCCGGTGAGATACTCCGACCAGGGCTCGAAGGGCGAGGCATAGAAGGCGTCGCAGGCCGGACGCACCTGGAATACGACGGCGTTCAAGTGCATCTGCACGGATTTGTCCAGAATGGCGAGCAGTTCCGCTTGCTGCTGCGCGACGGGCAGGCCGGGTTTGGACGGCCAGTCGATGTTGGCGACGGTCGCCACCCAGACGCCGCGAAACTCTCGCAGCGGCGCGGGGGCCGGCGGCATGGCGTTTTCCTGTTTCACCGTCACGGTCACCTCCTGCGCATCGACCGAGGCGACGAGCGGAAGGGCGAACAGACTCAGCAGGGCGTTACGCCGCGTGAGGGGCATTAGAAGGTTCCTCCGGGCAGAAATCCGGTGAGCGCCATCAGCATGGTGTCGCGCACGGCCTCGTCGTCCGCGCGCAGCGTGATATGTCCGAGCTTCCGGCCAGCCCGTGAAGCTTTGTCGTAGAGATGCAGATGGGTGTCCGGCATGCCGAGCACATCGGCCAGATCGGGAACTTCGCCGATCAGGTTGACCATCGCGGCGCAGCCGACGGCCTCGGTATCCCCCAGAGGCAGGCCGAGGATCGCCCGCAGATGGTTTTCGAACTGGCTGGTTTCGGCGCACTCGATGGTCCAATGTCCGGTATTATGGACGCGGGGAGCGATCTCGTTGGCGAGCAGCTTGCCGTTGACTTCGAAAAACTCCATGGCCAGCACACCGACATAGTCAAGCGCTTCCATCACCTTCGCGAGATGCGCCTCGGCCTCGTCTTGAAGCGCCTGGGTGAGCCGGGGAGCTGGGGCCAGCGTCAGCCGCAGAATACCGTCGCGATGACTGTTCTCGACCAGGGGATAGAAGGCCGTTTCGCCGTCCCGCCCCCGTACTCCGATCAGCGACAGCTCGCGCTGAAAGGGCACGAAGGCTTCCAGCAGCAGGGGCATACCGCCGAGCGCTTCCCAGGCGATGCGAATGTCGGATGCCTGCCGCAGCACAGCCTGTCCTTTGCCATCGTAGCCCATGCGCCGCGTCTTCAGAACGGCCGGCAGACCGATGCGAACCAGGGCGTCTTCCAGATCGAACAGCGATTCGACCGGCAGAAATGCCGTGGTGGGCACGCCCTCCGTTTTGAAGAACGTCTTCTCTACCAGGCGGTCCTGCCCCGCTTCCAGGGCGGCAGACGGCGGAAAGACCGCGACTCGCTGCTCCAAGAAGTGAACCGTCTCTATCGGCACGTTTTCGAACTCCCAGGTCACCAGATCGAGGCCCTCAGCGAACTTCCGCAGCAACGGCACATCGGAGTAGTCGCCGGTCATCTGCTCTGCCAGCCGACGCATGGGCGCGTCGGGGTCGGGATCGAGGAACCGAAAGTGCAGCCCCAGCGGATAGCCCGCCAGCGCGAGCATTCGTCCCAACTGCCCGCCGCCCAGTATACCGATAATCATGCTACCTCACCAGGATCAGAATTTTCCAAAACCGCCTGCGTCTGCCGCTCTCGGAAGTGGCGCAGGCTCTCACGTATCGCGGGGTACTTGTTCCCCAGCATCGCCGCCGCCAGCAGGGCCGCGTTGATCGCGCCGGCTCGGCCTATCGCCAGGGCGCCGACGGGAATCCCGGCGGGCATCTGTACGATGGAGAGCAGCGAATCCATGCCGTGCAGCGCCTTCGACTCGATGGGCACACCGAGCACAGGCAGCACGGTTTTCGCCGCCGCCATACCCGGCAGATGCGCTGCGCCGCCCGCTCCGGCGAGAATGACTTCGATCCCCCGCCCCTCCGCCTCCGCCGCATAGGCAAACAGCAGGTCGGGCGTCCGATGCGCGGAGACGACCTTGACTTCATGCGGAATGCCGAGCGTCGTCAGCGTCTCCACCGTATGCCGCATCGTCTCCCAGTCCGATTTCGAGCCCATAATCACCCCGACCAACACTGCGCTCTCCAATTTTTGGCTCCTCTATTTAGGCGGCGCGGGGTTGGCCGGTTTGTCGAAGCGGTCGATATTTTTCTGGGCCAGCGCGTTTTTCGGGTTGATCTGCAGCGCCTTGCGATAATTGAGTTTGGCGTTGAGGTTATCTTTCTTGGATTCGTAGACCACGCCGAGATTGTTATAAGCATCGTCGAAGGTCGGTTTGACGGCGACCGCCTGTTTGAAGTAGCGAATGGCGTCGTCGTACTTCTTCTGTTTCGACATCAGCAGACCCAGGCCGTTGAGCGCTTCAGGATTGTCGGGGGCGTCTTTCAGGGAGTGCTCGAACTCGTCCTGAGAGCGCTTCAGGCTCTCATCGTCGCCTTTTTTATAGTAGTAGCCCGCCAGTGCGCGCCGTACCATCGCCGTCTTAGCGGGATCGGAGCCATGCTTCAAAGCCTCTTCCAGCGCGTTGATTTCCGCATCGGTGTCGCCCTTCGCCCGCAGACAGTAGGCGAGGTTTATCCAGGCGGTCAGATCGTCGGGCGTGAGTTCGGTCAGATGCTTATAGGAGGCCGCAGCCTCATCGAACAGGCCGGATTTCGACTGCGCCAGGGCGAGGCCGTGCAGCGCATCGCGGTCGTCCGGTTTGATCTCCAGGGCTTTATGAAACGCCTCGATGGCTTTGGGCATCTGGTTGGTGCGGCTGTAGGCCACTCCCTTATTGTAGGCCGGGTTGTACTGTTTGGGGTCGAGTTCAGCGGCTTTTTCGAACTGGATCAGCGCTTCGAAGTCGCGGCCCAGATCGTAGAGCGTCTCGCCATAGGTCTCGTGGTTTTGAACGTTGGTCGGTGCGAGTTCGACAGCGCGACTCAGCGGAACGAGAGCGTTGGTACGCGCGTTATCGCCGGCCGCTTTCGTCACGGCTTTTTTAGCCTGACCCAGCCAGGCGAGCCCAAGATTGAACTGGAAGGCGGCGTTGTCGTTTTGAAGCCGGGTGGCTTTCTCATAGGCCGAGATGGCCCCGCGCGTGTCGCCCGTCTCCAGCAGCACATATCCTAGCCCATCCATCACGTAGGGATCTTTCGGGTTCAGGGCGGCAGACTTCTGGTAGGCGGCGATGGCTTCCGGAAACCGCTTCTGTTTGAAGTAGACGCTGCCGAGGTTGTACCAGGGGTCGGCCTGCTTGGCGGCGGTCGCAGTGCTGGGCTGGAGATCGATGACTTTCTTGAACTCCTTCACGGCGTCGTCGTAACGTTTCAGTCCGTCGTAGACGTTGCCGAGATTGAGGTGCGCATCGGGCGACTTCGGGTTGAGCTGGATCGCCTGCTCCAGCGGATCGACGGCATCCTTATAGTTTTGCATCTGAAGATCGATGAAGCCGATCCAGAACAGGATATTGGCGTCTTCCGGGCCGTCTTTATGGGCGGCGACATACGCCTGCCGCGCCGCCGTAAACTCCTGCAGGGCAAGCTCATTCTTTTTCTGTTTATAGAGCGATACGCCTTTGTCAAAATGGTCTTTGGTTTCGTCAGCGCACACCGTAACGCTCAGTCCGACTCCAAAAGTCAGGAGCGCAAGCGTCAACGCAGGCCAACGTCGAAAACGGGATCTATGTCCGAAACGATTCATAGCGACACTCCTCATGGTCTGGCGGGCATCTTGACCCGCCACCGGTAGGATACGAAAGAATGGATAAAACGTTTGGATATTATACCCCGTCTGACCATTGTTCCCGGCACGTTGCGCACCGACCGTCAGGGGAGTTTCTTGAGCATATCGCGGCAGACGGCGGCAGCCACCCGGCGGCCGTAGCCACCGTTTTCCACGATACAGGCGAAGGCGTAGCGTGGGGCGGCGCGGTCGGCGTAGGGAGCGAAGCCGATAAACCACGAATGCGGCTCTTTGTCGAACTGGGGATTCTGGGCGGTGCCGGTCTTGCCAGCGACGGCGTAGGGCAGCCCGGCGAAGACTCCGGCCGCTGTGCCGCTCACGGTCACGCTGTGCATCATCCACTGGGCGAAAGGCGGGCGCCAGCGTCATCGGGCCGAACTTGTGAGGGTGACGAGGGCGGGACTTCCGGACGCCTGGGCGGTGAGGTTGGGTCTGGCGGTGCGCGAGTATCCGAATCAGGACCACCCTGCCCGTGACAATACCCTCACTCGTTTTCTATCCGTTTCGAGCGCCTCCCCTATGCGTCTATAATATGTGAGACCAAAGCCCGCAAGGCTTTACTGTAGTAAACTTAAGGGCGAGAAGGATCCTCTCTAAGATTATGTCTGCTTCTATGATACCAGATGGCCCCAGCGCCGAAAACGCTCCTCTCTCTC
>JBBQPO010000235.1:0-9995 GCA_038217285.1 Chthonomonadales bacterium | reverse complement strand
AGCCGCCCAGCGCCGTAACGGTGGTGATCCCAACGGCATTCTTGACAAATTGGCGTCGCGTCGAGGGCGGACCCTCTGGTGCAGACGACTCTTTTTCAATCTGCATAGTGAACCCACCTTCGCTGCGTCCGAAAGATCAGAATGGTCAATACCATCACGACCACGAAGAGAATCCAGGCCATGGCGCTGGCGTAGCCCATGTCCAGATAGCGCCAGGCGCGCTGGAAAAGGTAGAGGGCGTAGAAGAGGGTGCTGTCTTCAGGGCCGCCGTGAGTCATGACATACGCCTCGGTGAAATACTGAAACGAGCCGATCACCCCCATCACCACATTGAAAAAGATCACCGGTGTGAGCATCGGCAAGGTAATGTAACGCAGACGCTGGAGGCTGTTCGCCCCGTCGATGATCGCCGCCTCATACAGATGCGCCGGAATGTCTTTGAGCCCCGCCAGGTAGATGACCATACTGCCGCCTATTCCCCAGACCGACATCAACACCAGACTCCAGGGCGCCCACGCCTTGTCCTCGAGCCAGGCCGGGCCGACGACGCCGAAATTCCGCAGCAGGCCGTTCACCAGTCCGATCTCCGGGTTGAGAATCCACAGAAATATGACCGACGTCGCGACGGTCGGGACGATGGAGGGAAGGAAGAAGATGGTGCGGAACAGCGCCATGCCGCGCAGGTTGAGGTTGAGCAGCAGGGCCAGACTGACGCCGGCGAGGAGGCCCAGTGGAACGGCGCAGGCCGCAAAGCGGAAGGTGACGCCGAGCGCCTTCCAGAACAGGGGATCGGCCGTAAAAAGCATCTGATAGTTCGCCACGCCCACCCAGTGCGGCGGCGAAACAATATCATAGCGCGTGAACGAAAAGAAGAGGCTTGCGAGAAACGGATAGAGCGTAAAAACCAGAAATCCGAGGATCCACGGACTGATGAACGCATACCCGATCCAGTTCTTCTTCACTCTTCCTCCCGTTGCGGTGACCTGAATCTCCCCTGTTTCCAGTTCTATTCGCGTAGGCGAGGCCGCATTCCTTCGCAAAGCAGCGACCTCCTGTCACAGAGTTGGCTCTTTGTCTTCCGTTCTACATCAGGCGTGAACCGAGGCCGTGACAACTGTCCCGGCCTCGTGCAGGCTCACGACCGTGCGAAAAGTATCGCCGATGGAAAGCGGAGCTACAGACGCCACCATGGGCTGTTGCCGTCGTTGGTCACCTTTTTGAGGGAGGCCGGCAGTCCGATCAAGCCCGGCACCGTGTCTGAACTGCTATCATCGGGTGTGGTCGAGCTTTTCAACTGCTCCCGGCGATACCATTTGGCGTGACTGTCACCGAAGACCATATTCATCCCTCCGGTATGACGCGTCTCGCTGCGCACACAGTAAGCCGCCTGTCCACACCATTCTGTCGGCGGACCAGGCCAGGTGTGCTGACCGTCATTGGCGGGCCCATCGGTGACGATGATCGTCGAAGCCGGATAGCGCAACTCCGCCAGAGCTATGGATTCATAACGAGAATCACCGGGCACCAGACCGGACCAGTGGGTAATATGAGCGTTAAGCCAGTAGCTGTTTTGAGACGAGCCTCCGGCCATCTGGTTGGGCTGGATCGGCTTCGCGTTTTCATCGCTGGGGCAGATCCAGATCTGCTTGTTCTTGGTGTAGGGCTGAAGCAGTTCCACCCAGGTCAGCTTATCGCCGTTCGGCAGGAAGTAGCGCCAGGTGACGTACTTCTCGTCATAGTCCTGGTTGTACATGGCTTCCGATACACCCAACTGTTTCATGTTGGACAGGCAGGAGATGGCGCGGGCCTTTTCCCGTGCCTGTGCAAAAACAGGGAAGAGAATAGCGGCGAGGATCGCGATGATTGCGATGACGACGAGCAGTTCGATGAGGGTGAAAGCGTGGCGGGGGGTACGACTTGACTGCATGATTCCAGGTCCTTCCGTTACAGCAGCATCTTCCGGAGAGAATGCTCGACAAACGATGGCGACAGCACCCATGATCCCACGGGATGGCGTCCGCTTTTCATTCTCTGTGCTTTCCCTTTTTTCCTGCAATCAAAATTAACTTTTTTGATAGCTTACCGAATGCGTTGCCGTGCCAGTGAAATCCGCTCTCCCACATTCCGAGGGCGGGTAGATGTCAAGCTCAGGTAATGTGCGCCCCTTGCGTCTCCACGTAGACCGCATAGAGCGACTGGCTCGCCGCCATAAACAGGCGGTTACGTTTGGGACCGCCGAAGCAGAGGTTCGCGCAGATCTCAGGGAGCAGGATCTGACCGATACGCGTACTGTCCGGCGAGAAGATATGCACGCCGTCATAGCCCTTGCCGGCCCAGCCCGCCCCTGCCCATATGTTGCCATCCACGTCTGCCCGGATCCCATCGGCCTGACCGACCATCTCCTTGCCGTCCACCGTCATCTTCATGGAGATGAACTCTTTCCCGTTCTTCAGCTTCTTGCTGTCCACGACATCGTAGACGCGGATATTGTGCGGCGCTTCCGGATAGTGTGACGCGCCGGTATCGACGACGTAGAGCTTCTTGTAGTCCGGGGAGAAGCAGAGGCCGTTCGGCTTGTACATATCGTCCAGCACGATATCCATCTTCCCGCTCTTCGGGTCTATCCGATAGACCGCCTCTTTAAGGAGTATGTCGGCCTTGTCGCCCTCATAGTTCCCCAGGATGCCGTACCCCGGATCGGTGAACCAGATGCTGCCGTCAGGATGCACCACGATATCGTTCGGTGCATTGAGACGCTTCCCCTGCCAGTTGTCCGCCAGCACGCTGACGCTGCCGTTGTGCTCGTAGCGCACCACCCGCCGTGTTCCATGCTCGCACGAGAGCAGCCGGCCTTCGAAGTCGTAGGTGTTGCCGTTGGCGTTGTTGGAGGGTTTATGGTAGACGCCAACATGCCCATCCTCGGCCATCCATCGCATATGCGCATTGTTCGGGATATCGCTCCACACCAGGAACTGCCCGCCGGCATTCCAGGCAGTGCCCTCTGCCCAGAGCATTCCCGTGTACAGGCGCTTTATCGGCGTGTTGCTGATCTTGTATTTGGCAAATCGCTTGTCCAGGACGATCACATCCGGCTCCGGATAGCGGACAGGAGGCGCATTCTGCCCGTAGTCCCGATCCTGCCCACCGGCGGCGGTCGCAAGCAGCGCAGTGCCACAACCCGCCAGAAAGGTTCTGCGCACCATCCTCGTCGACGAATCGGTCTCGCTATCCGGCAAAACGGCATTGTTCTCTCGGCTCATTCGATGCTCCTCTCCTGCGTACGATATTCCTGTCAGGAACATGATTCAATAGCAAGAAGACAGTTCCCTGCCTGAGATTCGCTGGTATTTCTCACCTGAACAATTAAAGTTCGCGCCTCCTCATCGGCAGCGGTAAGGATTCGGGTAAAATCCACACACTTTCCTGGATCTTGCCGCTAAAGCCCAAAGCCCAACCTTTTCCCTCCCTGCCTGCATCCTGCAATATGATGAAACCCGAACCGGACGAATTGGAACTGGCGATACGCGCCCGCAGCGGCGATCAAGAAGCGCTGGCGGAGCTGATCGAACGCCTCCGCGTCGGACTGTTTGCCCTCGCTTACGCCGAACTGCGACATTCCTTGCGGGGAGGCAACGCTCCAAAAGAGGCGGTCCTTTCGCTTCAAAATATGCCATTTAGCGGACGCCGTCCGAGCATTCGTTAGGCTATCATGAAGAATGGTACTCAGCCCTCGTGACTCCCGGAAGGTCCTCCTCCCATGACACAAGAATCCATGCTGCCGCCTCTCTCCAGTTCGGAGCTGATGCGAACGATACGTGCGAAGAATCTGGAAGTCTATCGCGCCGACTCTTCGCGTCTACGGCAAGATGTCGGCATCGAGAATCAGATAGCGCAGGACTATCGTGGGCGGCTCTTCTACGAACTGCTCCAGAATGCCGACGACTCTATGGCCGACTGTCCGGACAGCTCCGGAGTGCTGCGCTTCGTGCTGACGCCCGAGGCTCTCTGGGTCGCCAACTCCGGGCGCGCTCTTACTGAGCCAGATGTGCAGGGGCTATGCGGCATCAGCGCCAGCAGTAAATCTCCGACAGGCTCGAAGCGGCGCGCCTCCATCGGGCATAAAGGCATGGGATTTAAGTCCGTGCTGGAGATCACCGACGCTCCCGAGGTCTATTCCAGTCCCTTTTCCTTCGGCTTCCGCCGCGACGAATCCCTCCGCGCGCTGGATCCTCTAGTTCAGGAGCGTGTGATCCCCGAAGCGAAATGGGCTCCTATCACGCGCTTCCCCTGGGAGATTCCGGAGCCGCAGGAGTGGCAGACACTGGCTGCGGCCGGGATGACGACCGGCTTCCGATTTCCTCTCAAGGCATCGCTCACAGCAACGCAGCGCGAACTGTTGGCCGAGGTCCTGAGAACGATCCCGGTGACAGCGCTGATCTTCCTCAAGAACCTGCGGCGTCTGGAGATCGTGGTCCGGACAGGCTTGGAGGAGCAGGTGACCTGCTGGGACATCGAGCGCTTCTTTTTCCGCGACGGAGAGTGGCAGCCGGGTGCCCGGTTCACCGACTGCGGCCTCTATCGCGTGGTTCTCCGGTCGGACACGGAGGAGGATCAGAACTATTTGGTGGCTTTCGATGGCGACATCCTCCTCGGGCGTCATCGGGGCGGCCTGGACGAGATGGCCTGGGACGGCATCGAATATACGGAGATCTCCCTCGCTGTGCGGATGGAGGGCGACCACCCGACGCCCATTCCCAGCGATCAGCGCCGGTTCCATGTCTTTCTTCCTACGGCGGAGCCGTGCCCTTATCCGTTTCTTGTCAGCGGCGCTTTCGCCTCCAATCTCTCTCGCCAGGAGATTCGGGTGGAAGCGGACGAGACACATTACAACGGCTTTCTGCTCCGGGAAGCGGCACGCCTTGTGCAAGAAGTGCTCTTACCGTTCCTTCAGGATCAGGGCGTTCCCCTGCACAAGATTCTCGCGCTGCTGGGCCGGGATCGGACGTCCGCCCGCCTGGGATCCCCCGGTGATCTTCTTTCCACGCATCTGCGCGCCGGGCTGGCGGACTGCGCCCTCATTCCCTCCGAGATGGGAGAGAGGCTCACCTTTCGGCAGTGCGTCGTGCCTCCCGTAGTGCCTAACGGGACGTTCGGCCGCGACTTCCGCGCCCTTCTCGCGCCTGATGCGGGTTTTGAGGAGCGTCTCTTCCCCACACCAGCGTTCTGTCGTGGTGATATTGCGCCGATACTGGTCGATCACGGCGCGTATGCTCTGACCGCCCCGGAGGCCGCGCAGATGCTTGCGCAGGCGGATGCGGACCGCACGTGCCTGCAGCCGCATGCCTCGGGCAAGCTCTCGGTAGACCCGGTCCTGACGATGCTGGAACGCCTCTGGCGGGCGAGCGGTTCGACCGAGAGGCAGAGCCTGGAAGAGGCGGTACGCCGGTATCCCCTCTTTCCGACGGGGGCGGATACGGAGGGGCGAGTCCATCGCATCATCACAGAGGAGAGGATCTGTTTCTATCCGCCCCGCACGTTTCAGGGCGAGGTGCCGCTACCAGGGCTCTGTTTCCTCCTACAGGCCGTCTGCTGGGGTAAGCTCACGCGTCGGGAGCGCGGCCCGATGCTGCAGCAGGAGTTAAGCGCCTGGAACAGCCTGTTCCGGCTGCAGGAGTTTGGCTTTGCCGAGGTGATACGGACGAGCGTTCTCCCTCTGCTGGCTCCGGATCGGGAGGAAGAGGGTTCTGCACCGTTGCGCTCGCTGGAGACTCTGGCCGCCATCTGCCAGCTTTCCGGCGATACGGTCGCCCCGGAAGTCCCCCTTCCCTTCGAGCGTATGGGGTCGAACCGCGCGATCTTCCCGCTCTGCCGCCTTAAGGTGCCCTGTCAGGGATCCACCCCGGCAGAAATCGAATGGGTTCCCGCGTATAGAGCCTATTTCGGCGAGGAGTGGATCGGAGAGGACTCTGTGCAGCACCCGCTCTTTGCGGCGGAGGTTGCCGGCAGAGAGGATGTCCCTGCCATCCGCTGCCTGATCGGCCCCGACAGGCTGGCGGGCCTCCTGAGCCAGTACCGGCATCTGGATGGAGACGCGGTCGCTGCAGAGTTGCCGGAGGAAGACGGAGCCAGCCCGGAAGGGGATGGTCAGGCTCCTCTGGCGCAGCAGGAAGTGCTGCAGTGGAAGAATTTTTTTCGATGGCTGGGTGTCAGCCTGACGCTGCGCCTTACCCCCTTCCACAGTGTGGAAGACTCCGGCCTGGGATGGCTAAACACGGGGGATCTACAGCGGCCGCAGGCAGATGCCTTTCAGGGCATTTCCAGCGCCTTCTGGGAAGTGTACCGTGGGCATGTGGATCGAAGCCTGCGTGAAGCGAACGCTCCGCGTCATGCCGTGACCGATGCCTACTTCTATCATCTGCATCATCTGGAGCATCTCGACTATCTGCTCCAGGCCGCGGAGCAGGACACTACAGGCGAGGTCGGGCGGGCGCTCTATATCCATCTGGCGCGGAACTGGGAGCGCCTTGGGCGGTACAGTCACGTCTCCGTTGCTCAGGTCAAGAGGAAATTGCAGCCTCGATTGAGGCGGCCCGCGCACGCGTCCGACGACGAACTCAGCGCGCCGTGCGAGAACTTCTGGCTGTTTCGGCTCCAGCATGCTGCCTTCTGTCCGACTCGACACGGGCCGCGGCGACCCGATCAAACCTGGCTGCCCGGTCAGGAGGTTGAGCGGCTTTTCGAACGACGCTCTGCCAATGGTCCCGTCTCTCTGTTGCCTGTTCTGGAGGTGGAGAAACAGTGGCTTCGAGGCCGGGCGCGCGGTCTCGCGACCGCACTTCGGCTGCGCGATGAGCTGTCGCCCGCCCGGTTCAACCTCGACGATGCGCGTGCGCTCCTGCACCACCTTCAGGACCTGTACGCGCCTGTCTGCGCGGAGAAGGAACGGATGCAGGCAGAGCTAAGGCAAGTGATCCGGCCCGCGTATCGCAACCTGATGGAGATGCTGGTCGGCAGCCGGCCGACCTCCGCTGCGCCGCCGCTGGCGGACTGTCCGCTGCTCGTACAGGATCGCGAAGGAGAGCTGCGCTTCGAGAAAGCGCAGGCGGCGTTTTACCTCGACCGTCGGGAGACAAGAGAACGGCTTGCGGCGGACGGGCCACTCTGGACGTTTGTACTGGAAGCGACGGCGGCGGCCCGAACGCCGCTGGCCAACCTGTTCGGAATACGGTTCCTAGAAGAGGTCATCGTCTGGGTACCCTGCCCCGGCGATCCGGCTCTGGATGGGGAGGATCTGGAGAGGTTTGCGCGAGGTGTGCAGGAGTTGGCCCCCTATATCCTGTCGCGGCTTGAAGCGAATCGTGAGGCGGAGGATCTGGTCTGGCAGGACATACGGCGCATGCAGATCTTTATGAACTGCGTCCAGCCTGTCCGCGATCTGGAGCTTCGGTGTCACCTTCGGAATGTCGCCGTTGCCGGACAGGCGCGTCCCTGCGACGCCTTTGTGGATCTCAAGGAGGAGGCGCGACCGTTCGCTTTTGTGCGCTGGGGGGAGCACCCGTGGCCGCCGGGCGCGGACGAGGCAGAAGCTCTCGCCCGGGCGCTCTGTGACATCTACGGCGCGAACTATTACGAATCTTTTCTGACCCTCATCCGTGCGGAGAGCGAGGAGGAACGCCGCCGCCTTTTGCGGCGCGTAGGTGCGCCGCTGGAGATCGAAGAGAAGCAGGCGTCGTTGCAGCAGACGGCGCGGCGTTCGGAGCCAGCGCCGCTAAATCTGCCCATGCCCGCGTCAGTCGGTGCTCCCGTGATGTCCGTCGATCCGCCTGTTCCCTCTCCGGTGGGACCTGCGGCCCGCCCCGTGATCCCTCCGCGCACCAGGCTCTACTGTCCCGAACAGCTTCTCGTCGCCGGGAAGGCCGAGACGCTGGAGGGCGTCTCGTACCCGCAGGACTCTGCGCAGCGCGCTACCCGTACCCACAGAGCATCGTCGGCCGCAAGGCTCCATGCAGGTTATGGAGGCCACACCGATTTAGAGGCTCTGGATGCCCTCGGGATGTATGTGACGCTGACCTTCGAGTGCAGTCGTCTGCGCCGCGAGGGCCTTTCCTGGGCCGAGCTCTTTGACCCGTCGTATAAGGGGCAGCAGCCGGACGCGCTGGTATTCGACGTCTCCCACCCCGGCGCGATCACCTGTTGCTGCGAGCGGTCCCCTCGATTCAAGAGCGCGTTCGCGTACTTGAATCGGCACGGCGTCGGCGCGGAATGGCCAGGATGCGATGTCATTACGCTGGATCCTCGCAAACCGGACGGGATAGATCGGCTCATCGAACTCAAATCGTCCGGCGTTCACTCGCAGTCTCATGAGCTTAGCTGGAAGGAGTGGCAGACAGCGTCCTCTTCCGGACTGCGTCGGATCTATCACCTCTACCTGGTCGGCAATCTGCGCACCGATGTGCCGGACCTCCCCTTCCTGCGCACGATACAGAACCCGGTAGAGCAGTTGGAGGCGGAGGTCCAGACCCAGAGGAGCGTGGAACGCCGAATCACGTTGCAGGTGAAATGCTTCCGCCAAGCAGAGCATCTTAATCTGACCGTATTGACGCCGGAGGAAGCGTGACAACATCGTCTGAACTCGATATATCGGATTAAAGGCTAGCAGCCTGTTGGAGAGACGCAGCCTCCCCGACATATACGGTGCCTCCTTGGAAGCGTGGTTCTCGGGCCTTCCTCTCAAAGCAAAACCGTCAATTCATCTGCTTAGGCAACTCCCAAGAATTACTGCTCCACATTCGGACCCCTTCTGACTTCAACCGAGGCGGAATTGTGGAGCGATAATAGTTTGGCGGTTCCTTAGACGGCATGATCTCCATTCATCGCCCTGCATTTTGGACCTTCAAAGAGCTGTCACTCGACGGGGGAGACCTCCAGAAACAGTTCAGGCACCGGGCTGGGGAGGCGGGACGTTTGCAAGCAGAGCGCGGCCGTTCGATGGAACGGTTTCGGTCGCTTGAGAGGGCAACGCGGCCAGGAGGCCGCTCAGCTCCTGGGTGGTGGACTGCAGGCGTTGCAGCGCTGCGGTGAGCGGATCGAGGGCGGCGGCGAGGCCGGAGAAACCGGACTGCGCTTCGCGGGTCGTCACCTCGAACGCGGCGCGAACGCCATCAAGGGTCTGCGCGGCTTCGGCTTGCCAGCGGGCTAACAGTGTCGTTTGCGCGGCCTGTCCGTCGTTGACGACCTGTTCGAGCCGTCCCTGAATGCCTATGGCGCGGTCGTGCCAGCCTTCGTAGGCCTGAAGCTGCCGGTCTGCGTTGCCGCTGATCTGCGCCATCGTGTGGGTCATGCCCGCCGCCTGTTCGCGGACAGAGTCGATGAGCTGATTCGTTTCGGACAACCCCTCTCGCACCCCCTCCCGCACCGCGTCCGGCAGGCGGCCCTCGAAGACGGTCAGCGTCGCCGCGACGCGATCTTCGATCGTGGCTAGCCGGGCCTCCACGGCCTCGCCGACGCCCGCCACTGCGACGTCGGTCAGGCGACGATTCGCGGCTTCCTGCTCCGCCTGGAGCGCGGCGAAATGGCTCTGCAACTGCGCCGTTATCCCCGTCAACTCCTGCGTATGAAACGCGAGCAGACGTCGTGCCACATCCTGAGACTCCTGCAGGGTGTCGGCGTTCGACTGCTTGACTGCCTTCTGGAACCCGTCTAACAGACGGCTGACCTCCGTGACCGTCTCCGCGAGGCGGCGCTCGTGCTGATTCTGCACTTCGATCTGCGTCTTCAAGAAGGCGATGTGCGCCGTCTTCAAATCGATCACAGTGGTGGCCCAGGTTCCGCTGTGCTGCGCCATCGTGCCGGAGTGCGTTGCCAGCTCGCCGATCTGATCGGCGACTTTCTGAAGCGGCTGCTGTACCTGCTGCAGCAGCGTGCTCGCGATCTGACGCCCATACGCTTTCAGCAGGATGTCGAAGCGTTCGGCCTGTTCGAGGAGTGTCTTCTGT
>JBBQPO010000234.1:0-10009 GCA_038217285.1 Chthonomonadales bacterium | reverse complement strand
AGTTGGATGTGGTAATCAAACTTACGAAGGACATGCCCCACTTTTCACATTTTCACCGTTTGATGCGGTTCTACCCCGCGGTAAAACCCGATGGAGAAAACCACCCCATGCCCGAGACAAACCCTGCCTCAGAAGAGCTGCCCGATTTCGAGACGATCTGCGCGCATTTCGGAGAGGACCGCACCCGCTACCAGGGCGCTGTGATTCCGCCGATCTACCAGAACTCCCTCTTTACCTTTCCCAACTGCGAAGCCTGGGGCGGAGCGTTCGCCCTTGAGGGCGATCCCTACAGCTACACCCGCGTCTCCAATCCGACCACCGAGATCGCGGAGGTTAAGATCGCGGCCATGGAGGGCGGGGCGCGGGCGCGCTGCTTCGGCAGCGGCATGGCAGCGATCTCGGCGGCGATTATGTCCTGCGTTAAGGCGGGCGATCATGTCGTGGCGCCCCAGACCGTCTACGGCCCGACCCGGCAGTTCCTTACGAGCTATCTGCCGCGCTTCGGCGTAGAAGCCACCTTCATCGACGGCTGCGACCCGCAAGAGTGGGACGACGCCCGCCGCCCGAACACCCGCCTCTTCTTCCTGGAGTCGCCCTCTAGTTATCTCATGAAGCAACAGGACATGCGGGCCATTGCGAGCATCGCGAAGGCGCATGACATCACCACCGCCTGCGACAACTCCTGGGCCTCGCCCCTCTACCAGAGCCCGCTCCGTCTGGGCATCGATATCTCGATCCACTCCGCGACCAAGTACCTCGGCGGGCACAGCGACATCGTGGCGGGCGTTGTCATCGGGCATGAGGCGCAGATGAAACGCCTTGTGATGGACGAAGGGCTGCTGCTCGGCGGCATCCTCGACCCCTTCGCCGCCTGGCTGCTCCTGCGCGGCCTGCGCACCCTGCCCGTCCGGATGGCCCAGCACCAGCAGAACGCCCGCCGTATCGCCCAGGCGCTCTGCGCCCACGCCGCCGTCAAAACCGTGTTCTACCCCGGCCTCGACTCCGACGTCCAGGCCGAGCTCACCGCCCGCCAACTGCGCGGCACGAGCGGCTTGATGAGCCTCGAACTGCGCAATCCGGGCCGTGAAGCGGCCTTTCGCGTCGTCAACAGCCTGAAGCATTTCGGCATCGGATGCAGTTGGGGCGGCTTCGAAAGCCTTGCCGTTCCCGCCACCGTTCCCGCCCTGCATATAGACGGTGGAGAAGGCGTTCGGTGGCTGATTCGCCTGCACATCGGCCTCGAAAGCGCCGACGCCCTCTGGGATGATCTCCAGACCGCCCTGAAACAGGCCGCTTAATGGCGAGCACAGGACCGCAAACCTCCTCCTCGCGCTTTACTTCCCGCCCCTCAAGGAGCGGTCTGATGCGGTAAGCCCCCTCAAGGGGGCTGGGTCGGACGTGAGCAGGGACGATGGCGCAAGGAAACAGGGTGTCAGCCATCCCTTCTTGAGGAGCTTGGTTCTGCTTTCCAGCCCTCCCAGGCCCATTTATGGGCCTTTAACTTCCCCAACAGGCCGCTCCTTTAGGGGCGGCGGTCTTAAGGGACAAGATAAGCCGTCTCGGGAAGGGGCCGGGGGTCAGGAGATTTGACAGCCCTCCCGGAAGGTTGCTATAATGGTTCAAGCCCCCGAATGCTGAAAGGAACAAGAACTCCATGAGTGAAAAGATAGATCGCCGCGCCTTTGTGAGCGGCGGAGTGATACTGGCGAGCACCGCCCTGCTCGGCGGCGGCGCGGAAGCCGCCAAAAAGAACCGTAATGTCGTCGTCTGGTCCGAGGGTACGGCTCCTAAAAGCGTCTATCCGAACGACATCAATACCGTTATCGCCGACGGCCTCAAGCCACTCAAAGGCTGGGACATCGCCACCGCTTCTATCAACGACCCCGATCAGGGCCTGCCGGACAGCGTTCTGAACAGCGCCGACGTTCTGATCTGGTGGGGACATCAGAGACACGGCGATGTCAAAGACGAACTGGTGGCACGAATCGTAAAGCGTGTGAAGGAGGATGGCATGGGCTTCATCGCCACGCACTCCGCGCACTACTCCAAGCCGCTGAAAGCGATACTCGGCACGAACTGTGGCTGGAACGGCTATATCGACGATGGCAGCAAACTGACGCTGCTCGTCAAGGCCCCGAAACATCCGATTTGCAAAGGCGTCACCGATTTCGTTGTGCCGCATACGGAGCGCTACGGCGATCCGTTCGAGGTTCCGACCCCGGAGACCGTGCTTTTCGACGGCCTCTACAACCTGCCCAACGGGACATCCCAGAACGCCCAGCAGGGGATGGTCTGGACCGTTGGGAAGGGCCGTGTCTTCTACTTTCAGCCGGGACACGAAGGCTATCCGATCTATTTCCAGGAAGATATCCGCCGCATCTTCCGCAACGGCGTTCAGTGGGTCGCGGCGAAGAAATAACGTCCGCGTCTCGCCCACAAGAGCCTGCGACCTCGCAGGCTCTTTTCATTCGCTCGGATCTATGTCGTACCAAAAAGAAGTTGTGCCATGAGTAACAGTGAAAACGAAGCGGTCGTCAGCGTCGAAGCGCCAGAGCATCTGCGCGATATCACCGAAGCCAGACGCGCGGAGCAGAAGCTGCGGGAAAGCGAACAGGAACGCGCCTACGTGATGTCTGCGGCGAGATGTCTCATCTGGTATGCTGATATCAGCGAGAGCGACCATCCGGACCTGCTCTTCTGGAATTCCCGCTTTGTCGCCCCCGAAGGCGCACTGCAGTTTCTGCCCCTGGACATGGAGCCGGGCGAGACGTACGACTCCGCCCGTCGGCGCGCGCGTCTGCCTGCCGACCGGGAGGTGTGCGACCGCCTGGGCACCGCCGCCATCCGGGCAGGACGCAGTTATGAGCAGGAGTTCCGGTGTACTGCCGCCAACGGGGAGATACACTGGCTGCACGAAGATGTGCAGGTCGAGACGATCATCGAAGGCCGACAGTGGAGAGCGGTCGGGGTCTGCACCGATATCACGGCCCGCAAACAGGCATTGGAAGCCCTGCGGGAATCCGAAGAGAAGCATCGTGCGCTGTTCACGACGATGACGCAGGGTGTCGTCTATCAGAACGCCGAGGGGATTTTGATCGATGCCAACCCCACGGCGGAGCGCCTGCTGGGCATCACGCTGGATCAGATGCGTGGGAAGACCGTGCGGGGTCCGCACTGGCGCGCCGTTCGTGAGGATGGCTCAGACCTGCCCGATGCAGAGCATCCTGCGATGGTGGCGCTGCGCACGGGACAGATCGTTCAGAACTTCGTCATGGGGATACATAATCCGACCGTCGAGTCCAAAAGATGGCTTCTGGTGGACGCCATTCCGCAGTTCCGGCCCGAGGAGGACACACCCTATCAAGTCTACTCTCTCTTCAACGACATCACAGAGCGAAGGCAACACCTGACGGAGATCGAGACGCTCAATGCCCGTCTCAAACAGTCGATTCAGGAAACCCATCATCGCGTCCAGAACAATCTGCAGATCGTCGCGGCGCTGGTCGAAATTCAGATGGCAGAAGGGGACGATCTGGTCCCCAGCACAGCGCTGGCGCGCATTAGTCAGCACTCCCGCTCCCTGGCCGCCATTCACGACCTGCTGACCCAAGATTCCGAGACAGGCATGGAGGCGAACAGTCTCTCGGCGCAGGCCGTCGTGGGCCAGGTATTTCTTCTGCTTCGGGACACGATGCGTGGACGCCGTCTTCGCTACGAGGTCGAGGATTTCCAGCTCTCCATCCAGGCCAGCGCCTCGCTGGCTCTGCTCATTTCGGAGCTAATCTCCAACGCCGCCCGACACAGTAAAACCGAGATAGCCCTCACCCTGGCACTCAAAGAGAACGTCGCCCATCTGGACATCTACGATGACGGTCCCGGCTTTCCTCCGGAGTTCGATTGGCGGACGGCTGCAAAGACGGGGCTGGGACTGGTAGACAGCACCGGCCGCTACGAGTTGCACGGCGACATCGCCTACGATAACCGACCGGGGGGCGGCGCCAGAGTCACCGTCACTTTTCCCGTGTCCGCCGTTCATTCGGTTTCATGAACCGTTTTCATCCCAGCGCCCCGAAGCTGACGACTTCGATGTGGGCGTCGCACTTCTTGACCACTTTCCACTCCACGGCGTCGGTCGAAAACAGCAGCCTTCCCTTCCACTGCGCCCCGACATAGACCCCGTTGCCGTAGGCGGCGGTCAAGGGCGCATTGTGGTTCGGCAGGCGGATCCATTTGCGCCCCTCCGGCGAGGTGTACGTCGCCCCCGCGCCGACAGCGACGAACTTCTCTCCGGTCCAGAGCACCGAGTTGAGATGTTCGCCCTCCATGCCGATCTGTCGATCTGTCCAGGTCTGCCCATCGACCGTGCGCTGCCGCAGACCGTTCAGCCCGACCCCGACGAAAACCCCGTTGCCAAAGGCCACATCCACCAGAGTATCGATGGCCTTCACATCCTGCAGATCTTTCCAGACGAAACCGTTGGCGGAGACGGCGCGTCGGCCCCGGTCGCCGACCCCGACGAACGTGCCATTGCCGAATGCTGCGCGCCGGAGCAGGTGCTTGCCATAGAACTCATGCACCGGCGTCCAGCCCACGCCGTCGGCAGAGTGTATCTCGAAGGGCCGTGACACTCCCACCGTAGCGCCGTCGCCGCCCAGTCCGATAAACGTCCCCTGTGCGAACACGAGGCCGCGAATGTAGAGACTATAGCCGGCATCCTTCTCCTGGCTCTGCCACGTCACGCCGTCGCGGCTGACCGCGAACAGGTTGTTGCCTCCGTAAGAGCCTGCCGCGACGCACAGGCCATTGCCGAAGCAGACAGCGCGGTAGATCTCGCCTTCCCGCCCTGTTGTCGGTGTGTTCCAGGTGCGCCCATCTGCGGAGGTGATACGCGTCCCGTTGTACCCGACGCCGACAAAGAGACTGCTCATTCCGTTATCCCAGTCCCGGTAGGCGACCGTTATAGCGCGCCGTTTCGGAGGTTTTGCTGTTGCCGAAGCCATCGGCCTTTATGCCCATGCGCTCCAGCATCTCGACATAGAGGTTTGCCACGGGCGTCCCCGGCTCGTAGGCGATGTGTCGGCCGGGTTTGAGGGAGCCACCGCCGCGCCCTGCCAGCAGTATGGGATAGTCGTCTGTGCCGTGTCCGCCGTCCGCCATGTAGGAGGTGTAGAGCAGAATCGAGTTGTCGAGCAGTGTGGAGCCGCCCTCGTCGATCTCCTTCATCTTCTTCACCGACTCCGCGAACAGCGCGGTGTACCAGGCGTGGATCTGGCGGCAGGCTTCGCGCGCGATGGGGTCGGCCTCTTCCACCTTCGCCGCATTGCCCTGATGCTCCAGCGTGTGACAGTGCCGCTCGTAGCCGACCGTGACGACGCCGGGGAAGAGCGCTTCGTCACTGCCCGCCGCGAAGACGGCGATCCGTGTCGTATCCGTCTGGAATGCCAGCACGAGCAGATCGGCCATGATGCGGATATACTCGCCATGCTTCTCCGGATCGCTCTCGACCTCGCGGCTGATCTTATAGAACGGAATGCCCTCGGGATAGGAACCGGGATGCAGGAGGTGGGAGGGGCCTGGATGCTGGGCATCCAGCACCTCTTCGTAGAGCCGGGATTCCAGGCGCGAAAGGCGGGTTTCCACCGAGCGCACCGACGTCAGATAGCCGTCCAGCTTGTCGCGGTCGGCATACCCGAGCGAGCGGCGCAGGTCTTTCGTCTGTTCCAGCACCAGGTCGAGTACGCTCTGCTCGTCGGAAGACGGGCCGGAGGTTTTCGGGGGGGCGGCAGGGCCTGCGGCGGCGCGACGCTGCCAGTTGGGCACGACGGGCTTCCGGCCCCGGAACATCCGCTCGTAGACAAAGCGAGGATTGCTCTCGTAGGGAACCGGCGTGTTGACGTCGCGGAACGAGTACTGGTTGCTGTTGATACCGACCTCGATGGAGGGCAGAAACGTCTGTGAGCCGATCCTCTGAGCCGCCAGTTGATCCACCGAGACGCCCACATAGGGTTTTCCAGCCTCCTTCTTCGCGGTCTCGGCTGCGGTCAGGTGCAGATAGGCGCAGTGCTCGTGCCCGTTCAGATTGTCGGTATGGCCCGTCTGCGACAGACCGGACAGCACCGTGACATCGTTCTTGGCGAACTCCAGCGAGCGGAGAATGGAGGGCATCGTCTTCAGCGCGCCCACCTCTTTCGGCCTCCAGGACTCGAGCACGGTGCCGCCCGTGACGGAGAAGATGCCCATGCGCACCGGCGGCTTCACGATCTTGCCTGCGGCGCGGGCGCTCGTCGGCAGCAACGACTCCAGAAACGGCAGTGCCAGCGCTCCCCCGGCGGCACGAAGCACATTGCGGCGCGAAATCGGCTCGTTCGTAATTCCCATAATTCTCCTCGACACGCAAAACTGCGTTCACCAACTCGCTCATACGTATAGCAAAGCCTGAGGCCGAAGGTTACAACCTTTAAAATCATACCACATAGATGCGCAGGGCTGCTCACGGATGCCGAAGAGGAATTCGATACAGTCGCCGCGAATTGCCAGGCAGGTCCTGTTGCTTTTCCCTATTGCCAAGGAGTTTGCACACGGAGTCGACGCCAGGCAAATCGTTTCCCTCCAGGCAAACGAACCCAGGCGTATCCAGTCTACACGGAGGGTATTTCCTATATGAACCGATTGTCCACAGCAACGCATGGTATTACGAGTTGGCAGGAACGTTTAGCCAGTCCTGAACGCCAATGGGAGCAAGGATTTTCCGCAATGGAGACAGCTATCTCTTGGGAAATCGCGGCGAAAAGCAAGTCTGGATTCAGTACGCCTTCCGGGATGCCAGAGCCCATTGCTCAGCTCTTTCAGGGGAGCGAATATGGCGCACCGGTCCTGTTGTCTGCAGTTGCCGAACATAAAGTAAAACTTCCGGGCGGCACCGCAGACTCGCAATGCGACGTGTGGGCTATTGTAAAGACATCGGTGGGTCTGATGTCGCTGACAGTCGAGGCGAAAGCCAACGAATCCTTCGGCGATGAGACACTCGAAACATGGCTAAAGGGTAGCGGAACGGACGCATCCAGAGTAAACCGAGACGAACGATGGGCTTACCTTCGCTCCCATCTACCGCCTTCGAGTTCTTTCGCCCATATTCGCTATCAGTTGCTGCACCGCTGCGCATCTGCCGTAATCGAGGCCGAGCGATATGGATTCACGCACGCCGCCTTCGTGGTGCAGGCTTTTGGAAAGCCGACCAAAAGCCTTCAGGACTATGATGTCTTCTGTAACGCTTTAGGAGTTGTCCCTATATCAGGAAGGTTGGTCAGAACATCCGTCAATGGTACTTCTCTGAGCATCGGTTGGGCTGATTGTCCACTCGCTACCCCTGCACAGGTTCTAGCCGCGAAGTAGGATTGAACCAATCAGAAATGGAACGAGTTCATGGCATTAATTGAAGGTTTCCGGGTTCAGAACTACCGTGCTTTGCGAGACGTCACGCTAGGCAAACTGTCCAACTTACAGCACGAAAATCCACTGGATCCGCTTACGGTGGTAATCGGAAAGAACGGCACCGGAAAGAGTACGTTATTCGATGCGTTCGGGTTCATCTCCGACTGCTTAAATTTCGACGTTGAATCTGCCTGCGATCTTCACCAACGTGGCGGGTTCGAGCGGCTTCGTTCTATAGGCTCCCATGAGCCCATTCGCTTTGAAATCTATTACAGGGAGGCCCTACAAGCACGTCCAATCACGTATGAACTGGCGCTAAATCTTGATTCAATAGGCCGTCCTTTCGTTGAATCGGAAGTTCTTAAACAGCGACGAAAGGGCCAGTCTCACGGTCGCCCGTTTCCCTTTCTGCGTCTCCATCATGGCCAGGGATCTGTATGGGACGGCGAGGACGCAGTCGAGGTCGAGGGCGAAGAAGACCCGGTAAAACGGTCCGTTACTCTTACGGATTCGCGTCAACTGGGAATCGCGACGCTAGGAACCCTCCAGGAGCATACCCGAATCAAACAGTTTCGGGACTTTCTGAAGGGCTGGTATCTCTCCTATTTCACACCTGATGCGGCGCGAAGCCTGCCTGCTGCCGGTCCCCAACGACACCTTAATCTGCATGGGGATAATATTGGCAATGTCGTTCAGTACATGGAACGCGAGCAAGGCGATCGCTTTGCTCAGATCCTCCAGAGAATCGCTGACAAGATACCTGGCATAAAAAACATTGACACAAAGGTGACGGATGACAAGCGTGTACTCTTGAGATTTAACGATGGAGCATTTTCCGATCCGTTCTTTTCTCAACAGATGTCGGATGGGACGCTCAAAATCTTCGCATACCTGCTCATGCTGGAAGATCCCGAGCCGCCGCCCTTTATCTGTATTGAAGAGCCGGAAAATGGGCTGTACCACAAGCTCCTCGGAACACTTGCCGATGAGTTCCGCGCTCATGCCACGGGCAAGAAAAATGCGCCTCAGATGTTTGTCACAACCCATCAACCCTATTTTGTGGACTCACTTCGTCCGTCCGAAGTCTGGATTCTGGAAAAGGGGGCGGACGGATATTCTGCGATTAAGCGGGCTTCGAGCATTCCCATCGTGCAGAATCTCGTTAATGAAGGCTTGCCGCTCGGTGGCCTGTGGTACAGCGACTATATGGATCGAGAAACCGATGCACATTGAGTTTCTTGTAGAGGATAGCTCGGGAACCGCGCTGTTGGAACTACTTATCCCCCGGATTGTCGGAGCCTTTGGCCATCCGCACACCTGGGCCATACATGCTTACAAAGGCATCGGCAGGACGCCTAAACACCTGAAGCCTACGATGGACGCCCGAAAACGCATTTTGCTTGATCGACTGCCCGCTATATTGCGGGGATATGCGAAGACGCCGGGCATTGATGCGGTTGTAGTCGTGGTCGATTCGGACCGGAAGAACTGCCGGGATTTCCTGCACGAATTGAACGCTGTGGCGAATGCAAGCGAACTTCCCGAGACTATGTTTCGCATCGCCATCGAAGAGATCGAAGCCTGGTACCTTGGCGATCCTACAGCGATTCGGACGGCCTACCCAAAACTAAAGCAATCCGCTCTTTCGAAGTATGAACAGGACAGTGTCTGCGGGACCTGGGAGTTCCTCGCGGATGTCGTCTATCCTGGAGGCGTGAGCGCTGTTCATAAGATTGGCTGGCCGTTGCCCGGCAACCTGAAACACGACTGGGCCACGAGCATCGGAGAACACATGGACATCGAGCGCAACGCTTCACCCAGTTTTAACAGATTCGTGTCCGGTCTGCGAAGGTTGGCTCACATCTAACTTACTTCGATTTGCGGTGGGCGGTGGGCTTCGCATGAGGCTGAGTGGCAGGTGGAGTCGGTTCGGCGGGCACCGCGACATTGCGTCGATAGCGGAACGCCCGGCTCAGGACAAGGTCCGTGATCAGGATGGAAAAGCGATTGCCGTTCTGCTGCAGGTCGGAGGCGACGTCGTTGACCGTCGCAGTATCGGCGGGCTGCAACTGACGACCGAGGGCGTAGGCGAGCATCTGGCCCGTCATGTTGCGCAGAAAAATCTCTTTGCGTTGAATCAAGAGACGTTTTAGCTCGTCGCTGCCGTTCAGTTTCTCCCCCGTCGGTAGTCTGGCTGCGGTGTCGAGCAACTGTCCTGCCTGTTCTCTGCGCCAGCGTCCGATGGCGTCGTAGTTCTCCATTGCGAAGCCGAGTGGGTCGATTTTGGCGTGGCAGCCGGCGCACGCGGGCTGACCGGCATGCTGTGCCAAAAGCTCTCGGAAGGTCGTTCCCGTCGTCTGCTTCTTCTGCTCGTCGGCGATCTGACTGACGCCGGGCGGTGGTGGAGGTGGAGGCGTTCCGAACAGCACCTCCAGGATCCATTTGCCGCGCAGGGTCGGGCTGGTGCGATAGGTGTGGGAGGTGAGGGCGAGCACACTGCTCATGCCGAGCAGACCGCCGCGATGGTCTTCCGGCCGCAGTTTCACCAGCCGCATCTGCCGCCCGCTGACGCCGGGAA
>JBBQPO010000233.1:0-10023 GCA_038217285.1 Chthonomonadales bacterium | reverse complement strand
GAAGATCTCCCTCTTCTTGAATAGGCAGCGCGTCCATGTCGGCGCGAATGGCAAACAGAGGCCCCTTGCCGGAACCTCTTAAAAGAGCGACAATGCCATGGCCTCCTACCCCCGTTTGCACCTCATCCATTCCAAGCCGATGCAGTTCCGTTGCGACGAACGCCGACGTCTCCTGCTCCTGCCCGCTTAGCTCCGGGTTCCGATGCAGATGGTGACGAACCCCGGCATAGGCCGGCGCGATCTCATTTACAGTTTCACGAATAGCATCGGGTTCCATGGGACTCCTCGTCGGAAGGCACGAACGAACCTGGTAACACACAAAGTTCGGGTAAGATTTCCACACACTACGGGACAACTCCTGCCTCACGCCGGAGGCCGCAGCGATTCACATGGCTCCGCGCTGTCGTTGCAATCGTTTCGGCGGGTATGGTATACTGCTTTTCAACTACACGAGACGAGGCACAGGCGTTCTTTTAGCCGCTTCATGCGCACTGACCTGCCTGACGCCGGGGAGTACGCGATATGGGGGCGGAACAGAGAGAGGCCGGGGCTTCAAGAGAGTCTGAGCAGTGGGTCAGCCTTAACGGGAAATTGACTCCCAAGGCAGAGGCCCACGTTTCCATCTACGATCATGGCTTTCTCTATGGAGATGGGGCTTTCGAAGGCATCCGCGTCTACGACCATAACATATTCCGCCTGGACGACCATTTGACGCGCCTTTTCCGCTCCGCCCGTGGCCTCGCTATCGACCTTCAGATCGACAAGGTAACTCTTCAATCGCATGTGGTCGAAACCGTGCGCGCCAACGGTGTGGTCTCCGGCTACATTCGCCTTACGGTCTCTCGAGGCGTAGGCCTTGGGCTTGATCCCAAGCATCTGAAGGGTCCCCCTACCGTCATCATCTCGACCGAGCAGTTGCGCCTCTACCCACAGGAACTCTACGAGCGTGGCCTGGACGTCATCACTGCGTCAACGCGCGTTCCCCCGGCGGTCTGCATGGATCCACAGATCAAGTCCCTAGGCAAGTATATCAACAGTATCGCGGCCAAGATGGAAGCCAACCGGGTCGGTGCGGGCGAAGCGCTCATGCTCAACATGGCGGGCAACGTCGCAGAAGCCAGTGGCGACAACCTATTCCTGGTAACGGGCGGCAAGCTCACCACTCCGCCGACGAGTGAGGGCGCCCTGCCTGGAATAACGCGTGCAGTCGTGATGGAACTGGCCCACGAGATGGGTCTGACCTGCAGCGAAACCGTGACGACACTCTACGATGTCTACAACGCCGACGAAGCGTTTTTGACCGGGACAGCCGCCGAAGTCATACCCATGGTCTCCTGCGATGGCAGGAAGATCGGCGACGGAATTCCCGGTCCGCTCACCAATCGCGTTATCGCGGGCTTTCGGGAGCGTACGTCGCACGATGGGGTGCCAGCCTGATCGAAAGGTCAGGTTAAAAGCGTTAAACGAACGCCGAAGCTCAAACGTAAAAAGATTCAGGTAGTCTGAAAGTGCGATCCTCCGTAGAGCCGACCGAAAGGAATGCCGCGCCTTGCGCGACATAACCCGATCCTCGGTCTCGACGGTATTTGAGAACAGGGATTCATTTCTGTAAGTTGTCAGGTGGCCCGCAGACGGTTTGTCTGCATGGTGGAGACGGCGCAGCATACAGAAGGAGGGACTCAGAACGATGTGGCAACGATTTACGGAACGGGCGCGACGCGTCGTGTTTTTCGCCCAGGAAGAGGCCGGACGGCTCGGTGAGAACTATGTCTCCACCGAACATCTGCTCCTCGGACTGGTACGCGAGAACGACAGCGTGGCCGCTCGGATATTAGATAGAATGGGTGTCTCGCTGGGTCGCATTCGCAGTGAGATCGAGCGACAGGTGGCACGCGGGGACGGACGTCAGGGACAAGACATGCAGCTCACGCCTCGGGCCAAGCGCGTGATCGATCTCGCTTACGACGAAGCGCGGCAACTGAGCAACAACTATATCGGAACGGAGCACCTTCTGCTCGGCCTGATCCGCGAGGGCGAGGGTCTGGCAGGACGTGTGCTGGCGAAACTCGGCGTGGAGCTGGAGAGGACTCGGCGTGAGGTTATGGCGCTGCAGGACAACGATAGTGGCGCCGGCCCGACGCAGAAACAGGGTCAGCGATCCCGCACCCCTACCCTCGATGAGTTCGGACGCGACCTCACGGAACTGGCCCGCAACGAAAAGCTCGATCCGGTCGTTGGACGTAACACCGAGATCGAGCGCGTGATCCAGATCCTGAGTCGCCGCACCAAAAACAACCCGGTCCTGCTCGGTGAGCCCGGCGTGGGCAAGACGGCGATTGCCGAAGGGCTGGCGCAGCGAATCATTACCGGAGACATCCCGGAGATGTTGAAAGACAAGCGTATCGTCTCGCTCGATCTGGCTGGCCTGGTTGCCGGTACCAAGTATCGCGGTGAGTTCGAAGAGCGGATGAAGCGCGTGATGGAGGAGGTTCGGAAAGCGGCAGGCGAGATCGTCCTGTTCGTAGACGAACTGCACACCCTCGTCGGCGCTGGCGCTGCCGAAGGCGCGATCGACGCCTCGAACATCATGAAGCCAGCGCTCGCCCGTGGTGAGCTGCAGTGTATCGGCGCGACCACACTCGACGAGTTCCGCAAGTATATCGAGCGCGATGCCGCCCTGCAGCGTCGTTTCCAGCCGGTAAAGGTCAGCGAACCCACGCCGGACGAAGCCGTGGAGATCCTGAAAGGTCTGCGCGAACGCTACGAGACGCATCACCATGTGAAAATCACGGACGACGCGCTTGTGGCTGCCGCGCAACTGGCGGATCGCTATATCACGGACCGCTTCCTGCCGGACAAGGCCATCGACCTGATCGATGAAGCCGCCAGCCGTGTCCGACTGCTCTATGCCTTGCCCCCTGCCGAACTACGTCAGGCCAAGCAGAAGCTGGTCGAGGTGCAGAAGGAAGTCAACGCCATGGTGAATGGCGCGAAATGGGAGATGGGCGAAAACAACCTTCAGGCCCGACAGGAAGAGCTCAAGCAGCAGATCGCGGAACTCGAACTGGACTGGAACAGTCGCCGCGAAAGCATGCCCCGCATCGTGACGGAGGAAGAGGTCGCCCAGATCGTCACCGCCTGGACCGGAATCCCGGTCAGCCGTCTGGTAGAGGCCGAAACCCAGAAGCTGCTCCGTATGGAAGAGGAGCTGCACAAGAAGATCATCGGTCAGCACGACGCCATCGTCGCTGTGAGCAAGGCGGTTCGCCGCGCTCGCTCCGGCATGAAGGATCCGAAGCGCCCGATGGGCACGTTCATCTTCATGGGGCCGACCGGCACCGGCAAGACCGAACTGGCCCGCGCCCTGTCGTCGTTCCTCTTCGACAGCGAGAACAACCTGATCCGGATCGACATGAGCGAGTACTCGGAGCGCTTCAACGTCAGTCGCCTTGTTGGCGCGCCTCCAGGCTACGTCGGTTACGAGGAGGGCGGTCAGTTGACGGAAGCCGTCCGCCGCAACCCGTACTCGGTCGTCCTTCTGGATGAGATCGAGAAAGCGCATCCGGAAGTCTTCAATATTCTGCTGCAAGTCGCAGAAGACGGTCGCCTTACCGATTCGCAGGGCCGCATCGTCGACTTCAAGAATACCGTCATCATCATGACCTCGAATATCGGGGCGCGGTCCATCAACCCCGAACGCGGCATGGGCCTCCGGTCGGATGAGGAGCGCAAAGGCACCGGCGAGCGAGTCTACGAGGGCATGAAGAACCGGGTCATGGACGAGATGAAGAAGACCTTCCGTCCCGAGTTCCTGAACCGCATAGACGAAGTCATCGTGTTCCAGTCACTTACTGAGGGCGAGATCCTCCAGATCGTGGATCTGATGTTGGCGCGCGTCAACAAGCAGGTTGCGACCCAGCAGATGAGTATCACCGTCTCGACCGAAGTGCGGGAGATGCTGGCAAAAGAGGGCTTCGACCCTACTATGGGCGCGCGTCCGCTCCGCCGGGCAATCCAGCGCTTGATCGAAGATCCGCTGGCAGAGGAAGTGCTGCGCGGCACTTTCCGAGCAGGCGATATCATTCACGCGTCGCTTGAGAACAACGAGATCATCTTCCGGCCAAGCCTTCCGGAAGAAGGACTGACGGCCCTCGACGAGCCCGCCGCAGTCGCTTAACGCGGGATACGTCATCGAGTAGGCGGAGTCTTCTCAGGCTCCGCCTCTCACACCATCGTTCATGCGGATCCGCATACGGCGGTTCACCACCCTTTGTTCATCTCTATGGTCGTTTCGATCTGGACATGAGCGAGCGGTTGGTCATGGAGCGCCAGGCATTCGAGCAGTGAGTCCAGGACTGTTAGTTGAAGAGGGCCGTGTCCACGACATGCTGGAAATAGGCGTCGAGGCGTTTCTGGCTCGCCTTGTTCGGGAACTTGACGCTGAGCGCAAGAATAGGCCCTTTCGGGCTTTTCAGAATAGTGTAGCGCGCGTGGGATACGCCCTCTGCGTCCTGCATCGTCCAGGAGCAGGACGCCAGGCCCCGCTTCGTTTTGGAGAGTTTGTAGGGGGTCGCCTTAATCTTGTCGCTGCGGTCATAGCGCGTGATGTAAAAGAGCGACGTCTTGTAGAGTTGGTCCCAGGAGGACGTGGTCAACCCCTGTGCGGTCATGGCGGTCATTCCACCGAGGGACTGCCCTTCGTCCCCTTTGATCGAGTCCTGCTCGACAGACTTCTCGGCTGGCTTTCCCATATCGGTCGCCCGCATGGGCTTGATCTCACGCTGCCCGAAAGGCGTCTCGGGGCCTGCCTCCCAGCCAGCGGGTAGCTCAAGGGTGTAGAGGGTGGTCTTCAGTTTCACGTATTTCGCTTGGGGGGCCACTTTGTTGCCTGCGGCCTTCTCTTCCTGCCCGACTGGCTTTTCCTGTGCACTGACGGTCAGAGCGGCCATCAAGGTGCTTCCGGTGACAGCTAATAGGGCGGACAAAACATTTCTGGTTATGAACATGGTCTCTACTCCTGGCACGAAAGAATACATTACTGTGCACTGTTGTAACGAGCAAGGAACCGCTATAATTCCCATGTCTTGTTTGAAGTGGACGGCAGAATCAGTATCGTGCCAACACCGGAAATGAAGAAGCACGGAGGCATTGCGATTTAATCGCACGGCAGGAAGACCCAGACATCGGGGCGTCCGCAGTTGCAATGGACGGCGCGGGAGAGGAAACTGCCGCCTGCCCACGAGAGATAGATCGCCATTCTTGCCCCATTCCACGCGCCGATTTCGGCAGAACCGCCCGCATCGAGCATAGTCAGCCGCCGCTCGACGGAGGGAATCGGATGGAAATAGGTCTCAACGCTGGGAACGCGGGAAACCTCATCGTCCTGGTACGAGTCGAGTTGCGCGATAATAGCTTCCAGCGTCTGCATTTTTGCACCGTGCCGTAGCGCGAACGTATCGCCGCCAAACACACCTCTTTGCGACGGCGCAGGCAACAGCAACAGCCCGATGAAATTCCAGAGCGTGAACCATAGGCTGAACGTGACCACTCCCCCAACTGTCGCGAGATGCCCCGACAGCAACGCGCAGAGACACACCCCGAAGGTATTCCAGAGCAGAGCCAGCAGTAGTCCGCGTGTGCGAGAACCATTTCGCAGGACGGCTGTTCGACGAAGCAGTATCGTTTCCAGTTGTTCCGCCGAGAACTCAGTTCGCCACCATTCCGGCACAATCACGCGCTCCATACCCGGCAATCCCGCAATGCCGCCCGTGTAGTAGGGATTCGGATTTACGGCGAAAAGCACTTTGGATGGCGCCGTCTCTGTATCCGTCTTACGATACGTCGTACCGCCGAGAAGATTTGCAAGCAGGGCTTGCAGGAGCAGCAAGACGAGGTTGAGAGTAAGATACGCGCCGAGAAACATGGGGAAGCCGCCCACCTTCGCCGCGTGCAACAGAGCAAGGGCGATCAGCAGCAAAATCGTGCTGTGAAGTATGACGCCGCGCAGCCATCTACCGAGAAACTGCGGGAAACGAAGCGTGGAACGCTCGTACTCTTTCGGCAGGATGTAGCCGCCGAAAAAGTCGAAGGGGATGCTCAGGAACGCATAGGCGAACAGAACTCCTACTAACTCCGCGACCTCCGTACCGAACGGTGCCATCCCCGTCGTAAGCAGATACGCCGGAACCCGGAACAGCAACAACAGAATTGAAACCACGACCATCGTTCCCACGCAACTGATTCCCAGCCACAATCGCGCTCGCGCATACGTCATACCAATCGCCACAGTAACGCTCCTTGAAAAAGACATTCTTCTGAGTCGCTCAAACACGAATCTTCACGGATCTGTTGCCACCATCTCCAGCAGTTGACTTATCGTGCAATGCGCTTCGATTGGATGACGCAAAGGACGGGTCGTATCCACTTGATAATGATTTCGCCGTCCGTCACGATTGCGCGTTAAAATTCCGGCCTCTTCGAGTTCCGTGACGATCCGCTGCACACCGCGTTCTGTAATACCCACCTGTAATGCGACATCACGTAGGCGCAAATCGGGCTCACGCACCAGGCAGATCAGCACGTGTGCGTGATTGGTCAAAAATGTCCACCCCTGGGCGGATTTCCTCACTTCTGTCATTTCTGTTCCTCATCTAAAATATTCCGTCAAACGCGCTTCATGCCGCTTGACATACGAACTATGTTTCGTGTATAATACTTCGTGTCATAGGAATCGTGAAGTGATAGTACCCTAAACGGTAAATTATTTCCACTAAGAGGAGGATCGCTGATGCCTTTACTTTGGAACTGTTCGTCCGCAGCGATGCTTGTGGTATCCGGGCCACTGCTGCTGTTAGCCTTTCTGTTGGTGCCAAGGCGATGGGCCAACCACCATGCAAAGCAGATCTCTCACCTGGCCTCCTGTGTGACCGTCTTAGCGTTCGCGGCTGCCCTTTTATGTGCATTGCATCAAGCTTTTATTGGGCGAATTCAGAATGTCTTTGTGGAGTGGAATCACCTCCAGATCGGGATTTACTGCGACATTCTCTCTATTGTGATGCTCGTATTGGTAGCCTTTCTGGGGATGATCGTCACGCGCTATGCGTGCCGATACCTACAGGGAGATGCGGAGCAAGGGTATTTTCTAAAATGGCTGTGCGTCACCATAGGTGCCGTATTGACGCTGCTCGTCTCCGGCAATCTGGCGCTGTTTGCAGGAGCGTGGATGGGCACCAGCCTGGCGCTGCACAAATTACTGACTTTTTATGCTCATCGGCCTGCCGCGCTCGTCGCCGCACGCAAAAAGTTCGTGATCAGTCGCCTGGGGGATCTCTGCCTGCTGGCAGTGCTCGTACTGGTTTACCACGTGTTTGGCACCTGGGAGTTTCGTGAACTGTTCGCGGATGCAGGAGCGCTCCATGCCAGTGGCCATCTACCGCCCGCGATCATCCCAGTCTGCCTCTTACTGGTAGTCGCCGCGATGCTCAAATCGGCCCAAATTCCGTTTCATTCCTGGTTGCCCGATACGATGGAGACCCCAACCCCCGTTTCGGCTTTGATGCACGCCGGCATCATCAATGCGGGCGGGTTTATGATCCTGCGTCTCAGCCCGATCGTCTCTCTCTCACCGCTCGCTCTGGATACCCTGGCGATTGTGGGCGCGTGTACGGCCATTTTTGCCTCCCTGGTGATGATGACGCAGGCGAGCATCAAGCGGATGCTCGCCTTTTCGACCATTGCGCAGATGGGTTTTATGCTCCTGCAGTGCGGGCTGGGCGCCTATTCTATTGCTGTCTTGCATATTGTGGCTCACTCACTCTACAAGGCGCACGCCTTTCTTTCCTCCGGCAGCGTGGTGGCGATATCGAAGACTTCCTGGGTTCCACGTGAACGACCTGCCGCGCATCCCGCCGTATTCGCAGCCTCTCTGTTCACCTCTGTTCTTGTGACCTCTCTGACGGCCTATTTCTGGGGTGTTTCTCCCCTTGCAGAGCCGGGCGAAGCGCTTCTCCATTCCGTACTACTGGTGTCCCTGGCGTACTGGCTGTGGAGTATATGGGGCCAATCGATCACGCCGCGCCTCGTCACTGCTGGTCTACTATTGTGCGCCACACTGAGCGGGCTCTATTTCGGGCTCCATCTCGGTTTCAGAGCCTTGCTGGCCTCTGCCTTGCCGCTGCTCAGCGAGCGCCGCTCTCCAGGTCATGGGGTGTTGCTGGTTACGATCTGGATGCTTTTTGGAGGAATGCTGGTGCTTCAAGCGCAGCTTCCACAGTGGGCTTCGCGTTCCTGGTGCCGCAGCCTCTATGTCCACGCTCGGAACGGCTTCTACTTCAACACGCTGGCAAACCGTGCGATCCACGCTATCTGGCCCGTAAGACCGAGGTGAGAACGGCCATTGGTGGGTGAACTATAGGTATCACAAGGCTACTTTGCAAAGGAGACATTCCCGGCATGAGAGACTGCATTACTACCGACGTTCTACAAAGACGGATCGAGGAAGCCTGTGCGCGCATTCCTCCGCTGTGGCCCTTGAAAAGTTTCGTCGCCGTCAATCCGTTTGTCGGCCTCTCCGATAGGCCATTCGTCGATGCGTGCGCCCTTTTAAGTCGCGTGACGCATGGCGACCTGGTCATGCCTCTCTCCTACTATAAACAGCAGCTCGATATTGGCCACATTCAAAACACCGATCTGTGCAGCGCCATCGTTCAGGCCAGGCAGACCCTGCCGCAGGAGTACGCTGTGGAACTGGACCAATGGACGGCGGATTCTCTTAAAGCTGTGCTACGAGATACGGAGAGCCTACCTGATCGGGGCCAGGCAAAAGATGCCGTTTTCACGGTCGCGGATGCGGTAGATCGACAGTGCGGCACATCGTGGGCTGCTTTCGTGGTGGACGAGATCTCCAAGTGGTGTTCTGCCTACTACGATGAAGGCCAGGCGTCCTGGCGGATGCCCTGGCGGGAGGAACCGATTTTTGCCGCCTGGAAACAAGCCGCCTTGCGCGATGCCAATCCGGAGATGATGGGGCTGCGCGACTTTCGTGCATGCGTTGCTCGATTGCCGGATGACGTCGTCACGGTAATCGCAGAGGCGCTAAACGTCTTGCAGATAGCGTCTGCCGACACGACCGAATTTCTGCATCGCGAACTGATGTCGATAGCCGGCTGGAGCGGATATACGCGGCAGAAGGTGCGCGACAACCGCATGAACGGCAGAGACGACGAGTCGTTGCACCAACTACTGGCCATTCGGATGGTCTACGATGTCGCCCTGTACCGCAAATACGATGCATCTGAGCTTCGACACTACTGGCCACCGACCGGCATCTCAGAGAAGATGCCAAATGTTGGGAGCCAATCCCACCTACCGCGCTTCCTATGGCAACTGGCAGCGGAGAACGCTTACCAGCGCCAGTTGCTCGCGCATCTTGGCACGGCATCACCTCCTCTCACTGCGCCTACGGCCCGTCCTAAAGTGCAGGCCGTGTTTTGCATCGATGTACGTTCGGAACTGTTACGTCGCGCTCTGGAAGCGGAAACTCCAGGAATCGCAACGGTAGGATTCGCTGGTTTCTTCGGCTTTCCGATAGAATATATTCCTTTTGGTCAGCAGGAGGGTCAGGCCCAATGCCCGGTCTTGCTGAAGCCGGCATTTCGCATTCGGGAAACATTGAGGGGGGCATCGCCCGACCAGGAGGCGAACGCTCTCCGGAAGCAGTCCTTCTCCCGCCGATTGGAATACTCCTGGAACGCTTTCAAAACGTCGGCCGTCTCGTGCTTTTCGTTCGTGGAAACAGCAGGCCTGCTTTCCGGCTTCAAACTGGTCAAAGACACCCTGGGGCTACGCCATGATGCACCTGAGAAGGACGCTTTTGTCCCCTCGGTGCATGAGGAGACCACCCGAAACGCCCTAGATGACGAAGGTCAGGCTGTACGTACAGGTGGTTTGAGCCTCAGTGAGCAGATCACTGTGGCGGGCAACGCTCTAAAAAACATGGGCGTGACCGCAAACTTTGCGCGCCTG
>JBBQPO010000232.1:0-10110 GCA_038217285.1 Chthonomonadales bacterium | reverse complement strand
ACCTTCCAAAGAGTGTAGCGATTGTGAGTGGCCTCACGTTTCCACTGCGTTCCTGTCGGTAATCGAGAGTAAATTTGCACGGCATCTGTGTGGTTATTTTGGTCGGTGGCTGGTGCGTTAGTTTCTTAGAAGTTGGTTTGCGCGCGAATCGCACGCAAATTGCCGATTGGTGCAGCACCCCCTGTTTGGTTCTGGCTATGCCAGGTTAGGAATCAGACGGAATTTTCGTGAACTCAGTGAACCATCTATCTGCCCAGGCCGATTTAAGGCGTTAAGTAACACAGTTGCTGGATCAACACTCAAGCCGGGTTCCCCGGGCAGGGGCATTTCAGCAACGAGCAGAACGTGCGCACTATGCGCGCTGGCCAAACGAACGAGGCTTTCAAAAGCTTCAGGACGTTTGTGAATATTCCAGAACACCATCGTAACCTGCATAACAGCGTTTCTTCTCCAATATCAATATACGGTGTAGCGATCTCACTTTTGCTTCCGACGTAGGCCAAGGTTCCTTGCTCCGACTTCGAATTCCTGCGTGTCACATTCCGCGTCATGGCGATGTCGGTACCAGGTGAACTCCTGACGCGCTGCATCGCGGATGGCGCGGAGCATGGCGACAATGGGCTGGCCTTCGCTGAACGCGGCCGCTATCGCATAGAGCGCCGGAAGCGAAAAATGTCGTTCGTTGGAGATCGCGTAGAGCGGTTCCCAACTGTCGGGCCGGAACTTTGCTTTGAAGGCGTCGAGACCGTCGAAGTTGTAGAAGCGCTTGCCATGCGCGCGCACCCCCGTCAACAGCAGACGCAGCCACGACTCCTCTGTATCGGTTTCCATTCCGGCACGCTGCGAGAGCGGCGCCAGACCGAGCGTCACATACTCCGCACCACCCTCTGCGAGCGCCTGCATCGCCGTGCCGACCAGCAGTTCCGCCATGCCGTTCGGAGCGGCCCGACCGCGTACGATCTGCTCGATCAGCCAGCCATTGCGGTCCGGAACCGGCGTCGCGATCAGAAATCCGACCACGGCATCCCCACTGGAGGCCACGAAAAGCCGCCGATCCCGTATCTCCCCCAGATCGACCGGCTCCGTCAGAAAGCGCAGGGTCGGAAACGGACGAGTCGCCAGCCATTCTGACAGACAGGCTTGCAAGGCCGCGCGCCCCTCCCCCTGTTCCGCGCCCCACTCCGCCACCTCGACGCCTTTATTACGCGCCCGGTTGATCTGCGCCCGCAGGGAAGAGTGCTTCTTCAGCAGCGCGGACCACTGCTGCGGGTTCCAGACAGGCTGTGCGCCGATGACCAGTTCCGCATGCGCGGGCAGCGCCTGCAGCACCGCTCTCAGCCGACTGGCCGCCCCGAAATAGCAGACCCTTTCGCTCGCTTCGGTCGCCGCCGCCTCAAACTCAGCAACGACCGCCGCCAGTCTCTCCTGCGTGCAGACAGGTGCGCCCGCCACCACCCGGTATCGACCCCGCCGCACATAGCCGACGACCGCATCACCGTCCCCCGAAAACCAGTGTTCCATAGCGGGATTCAGTATCTGATACGACATCGCATTCCAGCCGTAACGAAGCACCAACTCCCGCGCCCGTTGCAGCGACGAATGACAGTCGGCTCCCTCCGTTAACGCCGCTGGCGCTTCCGACAACAGGCCGCGCCGTCGAGCCTCCTCCGCGCAACGCTGCACCGCCGCGCAGACAGCCTCCGGACGGGTATGAAGCAGTTGATGCCCTGTATTCGGGAGCAGTACAAGCTCCGAATCGGGAAGCACACGATGCAGCCATTCCGCGTGCTCTGCGGTCGGGGTCACACGGTCGGCCTCTCCGGCCACGATCACGACCGGAACAGTAATCCGACCGTAGCGCGGGCTGTAGTCGCGCATCGCAGGCCGGTCCGCCGTATTCTCCCGAGAGAACACCTGGACCTGACGCGGCCAGCGCAGCCAGCACATCACCGACTGCCGCGCGTATGCTTGCGGAACGGGGTCCGGGAGAAACGCCTGTCGGAGGTAGTAGCGAATGATCGCGCCTTTTACCAACCGGTGTGCGGTCCAGAGCGAGAGCTCCCCAAGCAGCGGAATACGAGGCGCGTAGAGCAGAGGAAAAGGTGGGGAAGCGGGCGGAGCGACCCAGGGGGCGAGCAGAACCAAACCGGCTGCCTCCTCCGGAAACTCCAGCGCGGTCATCAACACCAACAGACCGCTCCAAGAATGGCCGACAAGCAGTGGGCGAGTCAGGCCAAGCCGGCAGATCGCTGTGTGCAGCAGGCGCATCTGCACTTCTGGGGTCGCGACCGCATTATAAGGCCCCTCGCTATAGCCATGCCCAGGCCGATCGAATGCCACGACTTCGAACTCTCCACTCAGCGTCTCCAGCACCGTCTCGGCAAAATCCAGCAGGGACCCATCGCTGCCATGCAGCATCACGACAGGCGGGCCGCTGCCACGCCGCACATAGTGCAGCCGGGTGCCGTCCACCTCTATAAAGGCTCCTGATGGCGGAAACTCTCGTTCCGCGCACCACGCCGCCATCACGGTCCAGAGCGCCAGCCCCGCCGCCACCGTTCCCAGTCCGATAAGTCCGATAAGCCAGGTCATATTAGATCTCTACGCAGGCGTGGACGAGAGCGTTCATTGCCGGAACGGCTGTCACGGCCTCACTATTTCTGTCGCTGTCTTTTGCAGGATCGTAACGGCGCGGTCGATGTCTTCGGAATCGATGTCGAGATGCGTGACCATGCGGATGCGGTTAGGCCCAGTGACCCCGCACAGTATATCGTGTCCGGCCAGCATGTCGGCGAACTGCGCGGCAGGGATCCGCGTCCGGAAATAGACCATATTCGTGGGCGTATCACGCGTCTCCACCGTGATTCCCGGCAAGGCGGCCATGCCTTCCGCCAGGCGGCGCGCGTGTCGATGATCCTCCGCAAGTCGCTCGATATTATTCTGCAACGCGTACCGGCCCGCTGCCGCCAGGATTCCTGCCTGTCGCATTCCGCCGCCGAGCATTTTGCGGAAACGCCGCGCCCGTTCGACGAAAACGTGGGTGCCGCACAACACCGATCCGACCGGGCAGCCCAGTCCTTTCGAGAGGCAGAAGGTCACACTGTCCGTGCAGGCCGCAAAATCCGCCGCCGGAATGCCGGTGGCGATGGCCGCATTGAACAGCCGCGCCCCGTCCAGATGCACCGCTAATCCGTGCGCCTTCGCCAGTTCCTGCACGGCCCGATGCACCTCCAGAGGAATGACCGTTCCTCCCGCCCGGTTGTGCGTATTCTCCAGAACGATCAGCGACGTGCCGGGGGCATGGAGGTTGCTGCCGTGGATATAGCCAGCGATCTCCTCCACATCCGGCACACCGGCCGTACTGCGGAACTGCCGGGTCAGCACATGCGCCAGGGTCGCGGGCAGCCCGACCTCGTAGAGCATGGAGTGGGCTTCGGAGTCCATCAGCACCTCATCGCCCGGCTGCGTATGAGTCATCAGGGCCAGCGCGTTGCCCATCGTCCCGGACGGCACAAAAAGGCCCGCCTCTTTGCCCATCAGAAGAGCGGCCTCCTTCTGCAGGGCGTTGACAGTCGGGTCGTCTTCGTAGACATCGTCCCCCACCTCCGCGGCCGCCATCTCGGCTCGCATGGCAGTCGTCGGGCGCGTTACCGTATCACTTCTCAAATCGATCACACTATGCATCTGCAACAGCCCTCCCCGAAAACGGATCGACTCCATACGTACCCTGCGACGGATACCCTTCCTTCATTCCTACTCCGCCTGTTCCTGCCAGTGGGCGAGCAGATGGGGTTCGACGAGGGTGAGGGGCAGCGCACCGAGGCGATCTATGGCGGAGGGTAGGAAGCCAGCGGTGGCGACGAGATAGGCGCGTTCCGCTCTGGCCTGTACACGCCACGCCTCCACGGCCGCCACATCGACACTGCCGGCTTTTTTGCCTGCCGGTACGCAGCGCAACACCTCGAGTCCTTCCTCAGATCGAAGCAGGAAATCACCGGTATACTCGCTATCCGCAGGTTCAGGCTGCCAGCCGCGTCGGGCCAGTAGCCCAGGGATCTCCTGGTGAAGCTCGGCGTCCGACAGGGCTGCGATGCGCAGCGCCTCCTGCTCGACGCGGCGTTCCCGCTCCACGCGCTGACTGGCCTGCTCCTGCGTCGTGCGGGCAGCCACCTGCTTTTGAGCGCGCCGCGCCTCTTCCAGGCGCTCGGCGGCGCGGGCGCGGATCTCCTGCTCTGTCTGGCGACGCAGGCGTTCCTTCACCCCACGGTCCCGGCGGGCGGCTTGCAGTTCGAGGCGGCGTTCCGCAGCACGCTGCAGGCGAAGGCGGGCTTCGCGTGTCTGCCACAACGTGCGGACATGAAAGCCGATACCGAGGAGGCCGCCCAACGCGAAGGCAGCGCCGAGCACACGCGCACCGCCACTGGCCCAGAGGATGCCTCCGACTCCCAGCAAGCAGAGCAGAACGGAGCCCAGTGCCAGGCGCTCCGACCAGACCATCAGCCGCCGTGAGAAACGTCGCGCCCTGTGGCCCGAGAGCGCTCGTTTGCGCATGCCGTCGCGTCACCCCTTCTTGCCCCGTTTAGTGGATGCGGAGGCTGAAACTGAACCCATCGGTATTGATGCCCTTGATATTCTGACTGACACGATAGGTGGCATCCAGACTGAAGTAGGCGGAGAGCGGGTACTCGACGCCGATAGCGCCGCTCGGAATGAACTGCGAATGGTCGAACCCCTGGTTTACGGAGCGCAGACGTCCGTAAAAGAGGCCCCCACTTACATAGAGGCGCGGCTGATGCAGCGCGCGTGGCGTCGAGATACTGGCGCTTCCCCCCAGCAGGTCGTACTCGTTGCCCCCGGTAAACGGGACGAAGTGGTCACTGAGCAGCATCGTCTCCGCTCCCCCTGCAATCTCAAAGCCGCCCACCCGCTTCGCATGCGAATAGAAGGTGACATTGTTGTAAAACTTCGGGGATCCGAACAGTGCAGAGCTTTTCCCGTTGCCGGTCAGAACGTAGCCGCCGGTGTTGAAAAATCCCAGAAATTGACGCCCGAGCGCCGAGTTGTCGGCTGCGCCCCGGCGAACGGTAAACGGACTATGCAGCGAGTCTTGCCGCTGCCCAAATGGCGACATCTCGTCCGACGCTCCCTGGGCAAGCGACCGGTGCGGAGCCGCCCAGAGCGCAAGAGTCAGCGGGATCAGAACGGCCAGTTTGCAGGCCGAATGAGCCGGCGAAGTGAGGTGATTCGTAAACATCGGTTCTCCTTTACAGGTGCTGGGTTTCCATTACGCCGTCGTCGGCGCGTTCTCCTGCCGGAGTTGGCACAACATGTGCAATACACATAGATATACAGTCTCTACAATTCCCAGAGCAACCCTTGCCGGAGTTACGATTGTATGCTACACTTGTATCGTATTAGCACAGATTCCCGAACCTGCCTGGAACTTCTGCTACCTGACGCAAGTATAATCCGATAGCCTGATTAGTCTACCCTGTGGGATACATCGCCGTGTTTCAGCTCCTTAAAGAAGATATACAGACTGTCCTGGACAAAGATCCCGCCGCCGGCAACCGATTGGAAGCCCTCACCTATCCCGGCCTGCATGCGCTCTGGGCGCACCGGGTGGCAAACCGGCTCTGGCTGCGGAGGCTTCGCCTGCTCGCGCGGGGAATCTCCCAGATCAGCCGCTTTTTTACCGGGATCGAGATCCATCCCGGTGCCACGATAGGCCGCCGCTTCTTTATCGATCACGGCATGGGCGTCGTCATCGGAGAGACCGCCATCATCGGCGACGACGTCCTGCTCTACCACCAAGTCACCCTGGGGGGAACGAGCATCGAGCGCACCAAACGCCATCCCACGCTCGGAAATGGGGTGCTGGTCGGCATGGGCGCAAAAATACTCGGCCCGATCACCATCGGTGATTACTGCAAGATTGGGGCCAATGCGGTCGTCAATAAAGATATTCCGGCGAACTGCACCGTCGTCGGGATTCCGGGCCGTATCGTCCGGCGCAATGGCGAACGCTTCGAGGAAGATCATGGCGCGCAGGTCATGGATAACATCATCAACCGTGTGGATCCGCGTGACGCGACAATTCGGGAAATGCGGCAGCGGCTTGAACTGCTGGAACAGCACAGCGAGAAGTTGGAGAATCTGATCCAACGTATTGAAACGCACGAAGGGCTCTATCATGCCCATGACCCTGCTCCCCGATCACCGCGTAAAACCTTCTGCGTCCATGACGATGACAATCTGTCCGACGCCGATTACGCCTGTCCGCCGTTCGTCGATGATAATGAGTGAGGTCTAATTTTAACGTGTCCGTCACATCCACCCTATCCCAACCTGCCAGACGCTCGCCCGTGCGTCGTATCTTGCTTATCACCTCTCTGCTCGCCGCCGGCCTCAGCGCCGCCGCCATAGGCGTCCTGGCCCATGTGCCGGACGACCAGATCGCGCCCGGTGTGCATGTCGGCAGGCTGGACCTCGGCGGCAAATCCCTTCAAGACGCGCGCACTGCGCTCGAGCGCTGGGCCGAGACGCAGCAGGCGACGCCGCTCAATCTTCATTTCGCCGCCGACACCGGGACCACGAAATCCTGGACGCCGACCGCCGGTAAACTTGGCCTCGGCATCAATGTCCAGGCGACTCTGGAGGCCGCCGGCAAAATGGGACATGAGGGAGCGTTCGGCCAGGTTTCCCACTGGATCGGCGGCAAAACACTGCCTGTGGCCGCCGTCGCGTCGGTAGATGAGGCGAAGCTTCGCACTTACCTGACCAACCAGATCGCCCAGGAGATCTATCGCCCCGCCAAGCGCGCCCAGATACTGCCCACCAAAGGCGGCGGATTCGGGCTGCGCCACGAAAAGAACGGCATCACGCTCGACAAAGAGGCATCCGCCCAGACCGTCGCTCAGACCTGGATCCGATTTTTGAACCCGGCGATGGCGACGCCTGGGGCCGTCCAGACGCCTGCCGCAGTTTCGCCGGACAACACTCCGGCAATGCCCACGCACGACACTACGACCGCCGTCGAACCCCTTGAAGCGATTCTGACGCCGAAAATCATCGTGCCGGAGTTGACCGCCGCCGATCTGGAACAGATCGATGGCAGGCTCGCGGAGTTCAGTACCTACTATTCCGGCATTCGCAATCGCCGGGACAATATCGTTCTGGCCACCCGGCGCATCGACGGCACCCTGCTGCGGGCCGGTGAAATATTTTCCTATAACAAAACTGTCGGGCCCCGTGTCAGCTCGGCTGGCTTCAAGCAGGCGCCGCAGTATGTCAACGGCAAACATGTCATGGGCGAAGGGGGCGGTATCTGCCAGGTCTCCAGCACCCTCTTCAACGCTGCTCTGATGGCCTCCCTGAAAATCGTACAGCGCCAGAACCACTCCATGCCGGTCGGCTATCTGCGGCATGGCCGCGATGCCACGGCCTCCTACGGCTCTATCGACATGCAGTTTCAGAACGATACGCCCGCGCCGATCTATATTCGCGCCACGACCAGGGGTGGTCTGCTCAACTTCACCCTCTGGGGCAAACGCACCCCCGGTCGCGAAGTCACACTGATAAAGGGCAAAGAAGTCAACCTCGGCTCTCCGGTCGAGACCCATCCGGACCCGCATCTGGCTGCCGGACGCCGCATTGTCGAGGAGCGTGGCAGTCCCGGCATCAGCGTCACCTGGACACGGGTGATCAAGGACAACGGGCAGGTCGTGAAGCGCGAGACGTTCCGCTCCCACTATAAGGCCTTCCCAACGGTTGTGGCCGTCGGCACCCACGCCGCCAAAAGGCCGCTGGCGAAACCGTTGGTCGCACCTCCCGGCTCAGCGCCGACCATTGCACCGGGCACCACGACGCCAGTCGCACCGCTCAGAGCGCCTGGCCCGTAAATGGATGAAACCGGCCCCTCCCTTTTTCTCGTCGCCACGCCCATCGGAAACCTCGGCGACATCTCTCTGCGCGCGCTGGAAACCCTGCGCGAAGTGGATATGATTGCCAGCGAAGACACCCGCAAGACTGGGATGATGTTGAAGCGATTCGAGATCTCCCGACCATTGATGTCCTTTCACGAACACAATGAGGATCGGGCCGGAGAGCGTATTCTGGAGCTGCTGCGAGCCGGAAAAAAGGTCGCGCTCGTCACCGACGCGGGCACACCCGGCATCGCCGATCCCGGCTATCGCATCGTCCGCAAAGCCATCGACGCCCAACTGCCCTTCACCATGATTCCCGGCCCGACCGGCCTCATCATGGCCCTGGTGCTCTCGGGTCTCGCCGTCCATTCCTTCACCTTTCGGGGATTTCCGCCCCGCAAACCCGGTCCCCGTAAACGCTTTTTCGGCGTAGATCGCCGGTCCCCCCACACGCTGATCTTCTACGAAAGCCCCCATCGCCTCGAGTCCTGCCTGCGAGACGCGCTGGAAGTCTACGGTGACCGCCCGGCGGCTCTTGCCAACGACCTGACCAAAAAGTTCGAGAAGATGGAACGAGGCCCCTTGTCGGAGTTGCTCGCCGCCGTCGCCGGAAAGTCGCTGAAAGGCGAATATATCCTCGTGGTCGCCGGTCTGCCCGGTGGATCCTTCGAAGCAGTCGAGGACGACGAGGACGACGAGGAGGAAGACAGCGTCGAGAACGGCGATCCAGAGACCGACGAAACGGATGAATAGCCTCACCCTGATGCATGGGACCGTGCCGCTGCCGACGTTTCTGCCGGACGCCACGCTTGGAGTGGTGCGCTCGGTCGATGCGCTCGATTTGGAGACGGTGGGGATCGATGCGGTGGTGATGAATGTGTTTCATCTCATGCAGAAGCCTGGATCCTCCACCATCGCGGCGCTGGGCGGGCTGCACGGCATGGCCGGTTGGCCCCACCCAATTATCACCGATTCCGGTGGCTTCCAGGCCTACTCCCTGATCCGTCAGAACCCGAAGTTCGGCAAACTCAGCGATTCCGGCATCCGCTTCAAGCCTGAAGGCGCGGAGCGCGAGTTTCAACTGACGCCGGAGAAGAGCATCCAACTGCAGTTGGCCTACGGCGCGGACGTCGTGATTTGCCTGGACGACTGCACCCATGTAGACGACACGCCCGAGGAGCAGCGGCTCTCCGTAAACCGCACAGTGCGCTGGGCGCAGCGCTGCAAAGACGAGTTTTCACGGCAACTCAAGCAGCACAAACGCGCTCCGGATGCCCCGCGCCCGTTGATCTTCGGGGTCGTGCAGGGCGGCGGCTCCCTGGACCTGCGCCGGGAGTGCGCGGAGAGACTGCTGGAGATCGGCTTCGATGGCTACGGTTACGGAGGCTGGCCCCTCGATGCCGAGGGGAAGCTACTCGCCGATATGCTGGCCGCAACCCGCAGTTTCATTCCTGAGGTTTTCCCTATGCACGCGCTTGGGGTGGGACATCCCGCCAGCATTACCGACTGCTTCCGGATGGGCTACTCTCTTTTCGACTCGGCCCTGCCTACCCGCGACGCTCGTGTCGGTCGGCTCTACACCTTCCCCTCCGACCCAACGGCATCCGACTTCCGACTGTCCGGTCCCTGGTTCCGTTACCTCTATATAGACGACGACAAGCATATCAAGACCGACCGTCCGGTCTATCCCAACTGCCCCTGCCCCACCTGCACCCGCTACTCTATCGGCTACCTGCGTCACCTTCACAAGTGCGGGGAGACGCTCTACTATCGCCTAGCCACCCTGCACAATCTCCACTATATGACGCAACTGATGCGCCTCTTGCGAACAGAGCCGCCTGCCGATGTCGCTGACGAGAGCGATACCAACGGTTGACAAGATCGTCACAAAAGTGTACTGATAGCTCGCCTGTAACGAAAATCGAGCGTAAACAGGGTAAGATGGTGAGCATACGTCTTTGCAACTCTCTCGGTTCCGATGAACGCATCGGCAGAGATCATAAGGCCCGTAGCCCGATAAGACCTTGCTGGATCTCTTAAAAAGGGTTAGGGCAAATTTCTCATCGCGCTACCAGTAAAGGAGAAAAAGGTCTCTATGTCTATTCGGCGCCTGCTGCCTTATTCCCCCCAACCTATTCTTGTCACTCCCTGTCTACTCGCGCTAGTCGGCGTTTTTCTGCTGACC
>JBBQPO010000231.1:0-10148 GCA_038217285.1 Chthonomonadales bacterium | reverse complement strand
CTGCTGATCGCACGCGGCCTCATCGCCCCGCTCGACTGGTTCGGGTGGCACGTCCCGCCGCTGCCGTTCGCGATTGTCTTCTTTATCCTCGCCCGCTATCTGCAGCTTGTGCGCACGAGCGAGTTTTTGAGCGTCGGCACGTTTCGTGATCTGGCCCGCCAGCCGACCTATCTTCGCCGTCGTCTGATGGAGGGAGCGGTTCGCATCGCGCAGATCTTCGTCGTAACCGGCTACCTCTGGATCTGGGCGGTACGAGACGGTGGACTCGGGTTTCTCGTTCATGCGAGCGGCAAACTCAATAACACGGCTGGCCTGATAGGTTTCGTCTACCTGCTCACCTTTGTAACTATCTGGCGCGGTCTCTACCGGGCCCATCAGATCGGAGGCTGGCAGCGCGGCGTTCGGGCGGCCCGACTGGCGGTGCGGTCGGTAAGTGTACGCGCGGCCGCGCGCCATCTGGCGGAGCCGTTCGTCTTCTTCGTCCTCTATCTTATGGCCTGTGCGCTGACGGCTCGCGTCAATCCCTTTATGCCGGTCCTCCTGACGCTGGTCGGGCGGATGCTGGCGATTGGGACGGCCGGAATGCTGCTCGCCTACGGGGCCAGCCGACTGGGGGGCGCGTTCGCTATTATACTGGGTATGGTGTTGAGTATCTCCTGGGTCGTGCTTCTCAGCGGGTACCATGTGATGGTGATGCAGCCACTGGAGTATTTCAGTCCCACGCTCGGCCTGCTCTATCTCAGCCAGGCGCCGTGGAACCAGGTCACGATGCTGTTCGAGCCGCATCTGGCCTGGTGGCGATGGCCGCTGGAGTGCGGCTCCCTCGGGCTGATCCTGACCCTGACAGCCATAGCGATGCGTATACGACTCGCGGCCGCGTTGCCGGAAAACGTTGTCCCGGTGGTGCTCGACCCGACGCGGGTGGGGGAGGAGACATTCTCCGACCCGCCGCTCACGCTGAAAGGTGAAAAACCCAAACAGTCCGATACACCTCTGGCGCTGCGCCTGATCGCCGCTCTGCAGCGCCCGTGGGACAATGCGGTCATGGTCAAAGAGCTGCGGGTACGGCTGCGCGGCAAACTGGAGATCGGTGCGGTACGCGCCATGCTGTTCATTTTGATTGCGGTGACGGTGACGTTCTATCAGGGACTGCCGGCGATCCCGGAGATGTTCGGTGGACTGTTGGCGAAGGCTCTCTTCGGACAGCAGACGATCGGCGGCGCCATTCTCTGCTGCTTCTATATGGTGATGCTGTTTCGTGCCCTGGTCGCGGGGTTCACGACGTTCCCGGCGTTCATGGTGGAGCGCGATAAGTCCACGCTCGGCTTTCTGCTGCTGACCCCGATGTCGGCCCTCTCCATTGTCCTCGGTAAAATGGCGGGCATGCTCATACCAGGAGGTGTTTTTCTCCTCAGCCTCGGCGGGTGGACACTGATCCTGAGCCTGCTGAATCTGCCGAGTCTCGGGCCAGTCGCGCTGGAGGTCTGGGCCGGAATGATGCTCACCACGCTGATGCTCGTCCTGACCCTGGGATCGCTGACAATCGCTATCGCGAGCCTCTTCCCTAAAATTCCGATGCAGTACGCAGGTTGCCTCTGGGCCGTGCTGTTTCAGGTATTCGTGCAGGGGGCGATTCATCTGGGCCGCTATCTCGTGAATATTGTCTCTCTGATCAACGGCTCCCTGGGCCTCAATGGCCTGGGACTGTGGCTGCTCTGCACTGTGGTCGCTCTGCTATTGACTCTGCTGGGGATGGTACTGGCGGTGGCAGGGGTGCGGCGCATGCGCTCGAAAGACCTGGCCTTCGCCGCCTCCAAACGCGAGAATTAGGGCGCGGAAGTGAACGGAGTGGCCGTGATATTTTACTTTTGCCGCAGGGAAACCGGCGGGGCGAGTCGAATAGGTGAAGCCAGACGGCAGAGTCTTGCGTCCAACTCTGTGAGGCGGCGCTAACTTGCGGTGAGGCCGAGTCCGTATCAGACAATAACGCCCATCTCCCCGTGTCTCGCTCAGAAGAGGCCGTATCTTGCCTATCCAGTTCACCTATCCCATCGCGCTTCTGCTTCTGCCGCCACTGCTCTTTTTCTGCTGGTGGCTGCATCGTCATACCGTGACCGATATGAGCCTGGGTCGCAAGCGCCTGGCGCTGACCCTGCGCGCCATTCTGGTGACACTGCTCGTCCTTGTGTTGGCTGGCACGAAGATCGTCAAGCGCGGCGAGTCGTTGGCGGTCGTCTTCGTGGTCGATGCCTCCAAGAGCATTCGTGAAGACCAACGGATCGCCATCGAGAAGTATATTGCGGAAGCCTCGAAGGGCATGCGGACGGTGGACAAGGTCGGTGTCATCACCTTCGCTCAGGATCCGCATACCCAGTCCTCTCCCGGTCAGCCGCTCGACCCCGCGCGTCTGCGCGACCCTGGCATGACCACGGCGACCGACATCGCGCAGGCCCTTCGAGCCGCGAAGAACGAGCTCGACTCGGCGGCGAAAGACTCCGGAAAGCGTATCGTTCTGCTCTCCGACGGCAATGAGAACGCCGGACATGCCCTGTCGGAAGTGCCGAACATGGCCGCCGGCCACATCGTTCTCGACACCATTACGCTGCCGGTCACGCTCAAAAAAGAGACGTTGATCGAGAAGATGGCGCTGCCAAGCCGCGTCAAGATCGGCGAGCCCTTCCCGATCCGTGTGGTCGTCAACAGCCTGACCATGCAGACCGCCACCGTCGCGCTCACCAAGGACGGCGAACCGACCGGCGAAACCCGGCGCGTCGAGCTTCATCCGGGCAAGAACGTCGTCGTCTTCGAACAGAGCATCGATAAGGTCGGCTTCTTCCGCTACAACGCCACCCTCGATGCCCCGGACGATACCATTCCGGAGAACAACAAAGGCGAAGGCTTCGTCTGGGTGCGCGGCAAGCCGACCGTTCTCTATGTCGCCGACAGCCCTGCGCTGACAGGCTTTCTGCGCGCCGCCCTCAAAGACCAGAGCATCGATGTGGAGTACGCTCCGCCCTCGGCTCTGCCCGCCAATGCCGCCGATCTACAGCGCTACGACAGTATCTTCCTCAGCAACGTCCTGGGAAGCGACCTTTCGCAGAACCAGATGCTGGCCCTGCAGGTCTCCTGCCGCGATTTCGGCATCGGGTTCGGCATGGTTGGTGGACCGCAGAGCTTCGGCGCGGGCTACTATCGCGGTACGCCCATCGAAGAGACGCTCCCGGTCACGATGGATGTGAAAAAGCAGAAGCGGATTCCCTCCGTCGCGGTCGCGCTCGTGATCGAAGACCTCGAAATCCCGACGACCGTCAATATGTCCAAAGAGGCGGCCAAGGCCACCATCGACAACCTTGAGCCGATCGATCAGGTCGGAGTACTGGACTGCGCGGGATACGGCGGACTGGGATTTGGGGGGGGCGGGAGCTCGCCCAGCGGCACCTGGCGTATACCGATGCAGCATGTCGAGGATCGCGAGTCGATCAAGAGCGCGATGGACACTCTCTCCGGGATGGGCGACCCGCCGAGCTACGATCCCTTTCTGCTGGAAGCGGCCCGTGTGCTGAACAACACCGATGCCAAAGTCAAGCATATCATCTTTTTAGGCGATGGTGACGCGATCTATGAGGCCAACCAGGGGGCGGTCGCGGCGAACATGAAGAAGATTCACGACATGGGGATCACGGTCTCCACGATCATTACCGGCGCCGACAACAAGGAGAGCATCAAGTTCATGGCGACGATGGCTTATGTCGCCGGTGGGCAGTCTTACGTCGCCGACAAACCGCAGGATCTGCCGCGCCTTCTCCTGAAAGATCAACAGACGATCAGTCAGCCGCCGATCATCGAGGAGCCCTTTCAGCCGGTTCCCATCGACGGCGACGAGGTGTTCAAGGGGATCGACTGGGGCTCCGCGCCGCCTCTGCTCGGCTATAATATCAGCAACCTCAAGCCGACCGCCGAACTCTCCCTCATCTCCCATCGCAAAGACCCGATCTTCGCCGGATGGCGCTATGGGCTGGGGCGCGCGGTGGCCTTTATGTCGGACGACCGCGCGAAATGGGCCGCGCCGTGGATCAACTGGTCCGGCTACTCGAAGTTCTGGGCGCAGGCGGTCCGCTGGACACTGCGGCCCTTCGCGCCCGGCGACTACAATACGCAGGTGGTGATGGACGGCGGACGCGGGCATATCAGCGTCGATGCGATCGACCCGAAGGGCCACTTCGTCAACAAACTCGATTTCAGCGCTCATATCGCGCAGCCGAACAATGGCGGCCTGAAAGCCCCGCCTGCGCTGGAGCAGGGTCTGCACCAGACAGGGCCGGGTCACTATGAAGGCTGGTTCGATGCGCCGCGTATCGGCACCTACCTCGTCAACGTCACCCAGAAGAAGACCGACGCCAGTCCCAACACCTCGACCGTCGTCGGGCTCTCGACGGCCTACTCACCGGAGTACAAAGACACGCAGTCGAACCGTTACCTGATGACCCAATTGGCGTCGGTGGGAGGCGGACGCACCGAGCCTACCTCAGGCTCCATCTTCGGCGGTGAGCGTCCGGCCGTCTACTCGGCCGCCGACATGATTCCGCTGTTCCTGCTTCTCGCGATGCTGCTTCTGCCCTTCGACATCGCTGTGCGGCGTCTGGCGGTCGATATCAGCGATGCGCGGCGCGCCTGGGCCTGGCTGCGCGCCCGCGCCGTCAAAGCGACGCCGCAACGCGGCGCTACCCCCGAGCTTGGCCGCCTGCTGGATCGCAAAGGCGCGGTCGTCGCTGAACGCGAAGAGGAGCTGGCCACCGCTGCGGCCAATGGCTACGCCTCCCCACGGATGCCGCTCGCTTCGGGCGTGGCGGTGCCGGAGCGCCCATCTACGCTCAGCAACCCCCGGCCCAACGCTACGCCCATGTCCTCCGCCACATCCCGAACTCTGCGGCCCGAAGGTATAGAGGCTCCGCCACCTATACCAAGTGCGGAGCCCGCTCCCTCGCCTCGCGCTGCGGAACCCGCGCCGGAAGAGGCCGGAATGTCGCGCCTGATGGCCGCCAAACTCCGCGCCCGCCAGAAGCAGGACATCGAACGGGACGAGAACTGACCTCCCCTTGACCTAACCCCCGCCCCTAAAGGAGCGGTCTGATGCGGGAAGCCCCCTAAAGGGGGCTGGGTCTGACGTGAGTTGGGGCCAATGCAGGAGGGAATAGGCTGACAGCCATCCTGTTGGAGAGATTAACACTGCATTTCAACCATCCCATGCCCATTTATGGGCCTTAACTTTCCCCATCAGGCCGCCCCTTGACCTAACCCCCGCCCCTAAAGGAGCGGTCTGATGCGGGAAGCCCCCTAAAGGGGGCTGGGTCTGACGTGAGGTGGGGCCAATGCAGGAGGGAATAGGCTGACAGCCATCCTGTTGGAGAGATTGACACTGCTGTTCAACCATCCCAGGCCCATTTATGGGCCTTTACTGTCCTAACAGGCCGCCCCTTGAGGGGCGGCGGGCCGTGGTCAGTCACTGAGGTAGCCGAGGAGATTGCGCCGTTTGGCAGCGTGTTTGAGTTTGCGGAGCGCCTGGATTTCGATCTGACGCACGCGTTCGCGGGAGAGGTGCATGCGCACTCCGATCTCCTGGAGAACCTCTGAGGAGTCCTCTTCAAAGCCCAGTCGCAGGCGCATCACTTCTCGTTCGCGCGGAGTCAGGATCAACAGCAGCTCGCGTAGCGCCTCCCGCCGTTCTTCGGTCAGGACAGCCTGTTGGGGATTTTCCGCCGACGTATTGTTGATGAGGGCGGAGAGGGGAGTGTTCTCTTCGTTGCCGACCAGCATATCCAGGGAGAGGGGGTCTTGTCCGGCCTGCAGGAGAGCGGAGATCTTATGCATGGACACGCCCGTATGCTGCGCCAGCTCTTCCACAGTGGGTTCGACCCCGCGCTCTCGGAAGTAAAGATCCCGTATCTTCTCCAGTTTGCGAATAGCCTCGGAGACGTGCGCCGGAATACGGATCGCCTTGGATTTATTGTCGATAGCGCGGCTGATAGACTGCCTTATCCAGTACGTCGCATAGGTGCTGAAACGATAGCCCCGCGTGGGATCGAAGCGTTCGGTCGCTGTGACAAGGCCGATGGCGCCTTCCTGCACGAGGTCTTCAAACGGGATCAGCGCGCTGTGATAGTTCTTGGCAATATTGATGACCAGACGCATGTTCGCCTCGATCAGGCGGTCCTTCGCGCGTCGATCCCCACAACGCATCCGAGCCGAAAGATCCTGTTCTTCTTCGACGGAAAGCAGGCGTTGGCGCGTCAATCGCGGAAGATAGGAGTGTGACTCGGCGCTCACGTACGCGGAGCTGTCTTCTTCCGGCTCGCTGCCTCCTCCGGATGGACGCGGGGCTGAGTTGGTGGGCTGTATCATGGGTGGATGGTGCTCCTTGTACTTCCTACAGCACGGTCACAGCACGGACCTCTACCTTTGCATACGGGACCTGTCCGCGCTATCTAACTAAACGGAAGCAACGAGCGAAACGTCACCCTCTCGCATGTTCTCCTGCTAACATACTCGCTGTGAACTGTCTCACAGGAAAGAGGTCGAAGTTGATAACGAACGCGTTTTTGCCCGTTCTTACGCTCACGGTCGGAACCTTCCTACAAGAGATGGCGACGATCTCTATCTCTTTGGACGAGAAAACAGATCGAAATGTTTTCCCGCCTCGACCCGAGGGTGCAGTCAGCCTTTCCATAGACGACGTTTTGTCGGATGCCGGCGCCTCTCTGCCAGAGGACGCGGTCGCTCATGCTATGGTGCGATTGCCGGACGGGTCGGCTTTTATCGGGACCAATCAAGGTCTCCTTCACCGCATTGGAGACAAACTCCTGCCTGTTTTGCCGACGACGACGGCCCTCAATATCCCGGATGGCCTGCTCGATCCCGATATTCGGGCGCTCGCCGCCGATTCGGGTGGCCTCTGGGTCGGCACGGCACGTGGGCTGAACTACTATGCGGGCGAAACCTGGTTCGCTTTTACGGGGCACGACGGTCTGCCCGTTTGTGACATTACGCACCTTTCTGTCGGGACGGATGGAGCCCTCTGGATAGGCACCCCGCAGGGGGCGATACGCCTCCACGCAGGGGAGTGGCGGTACTACGCCGGTCGGCGCTGGCTGCCCGATGACCATGTGACAGGTCTGCAAGTCGGAGCGAACGGCGACTGCCGGATACGCACGGCAACCGGATCCGCGCAGATCACATTCATTCCGATGACTTTCGCGCAAAAGGCCGCGCACTACGAAAGCATCACGGCGGCCCGGCACAACCGGGCGGGGTATGTGACCAACTGTCGCCTGATACGTTCCGGAGACCTCGATAGTTTTCTCTATGAGGCCAGCGACAACGATGGCCTGTGGACGAGCCTCTCTATCTGCGCCGAAAGCTTCCGCTACGGCGTGACGGGCGAAGCGGAAGCGCGGGAACTCGCCGGGCGCAGCCTCCATGCTCTGTTAGACCTCGTGCGCGTCACGGCTATTCCCGGCTTTCCAGCGCGGGCGCTGATTCGGGTCGGCGAACGGGTCGAGCAGTCCGATCCCGGTCCAAACTGGTTTCCGTCACCGGTCGAACCCGATCTCCTCTACAAGAACGACACGTCCTCCGACGAGTTGGCCGGGCATTACCTTGCCTGGTACGTCTACAGTACGCTGGTCGCCGACGCCGACGAGCGCGCCGCCATCGTCGCTACGTGCCGCGCCGTCACCGATCATATTCTGAATCATCACTATACGCTGGTCGGCCCAACCGGAAAGCGCACGACGTGGGGCGTCTGGTCGCCGGAAATTCTCAATGGCGATCCCGACTGGGCGGCAGAGCGCGGCCTGAACTCCCTGGAGATTCTCTCGCACCTCAAGGTCGCCATTCATCTGTGTGGTGATGCCCGTTTCGTCGAGGCTTACCAGTCTCTTATCGTCCAGCATGGCTATGCACTCAATACGGTGCGCCAAAAACTTCTGCCGCCTGACGGCGAAAACAACCACTCCGACGACGAACTCGCTGCCTGCGCCTACTATCCCTTGCTGATGCTGGAGATGGACCCCGCGCTGCGCGGCCTCTATCTTCTCAGCCTCGAACGCACGCAGGCCGTTCTGCGTCCGGAACGGTCGCCCTTCTATAACTTTCTCTATGGAGCGCTGACCGGAAGATCCTGCGATGCCGAAGCTGCCGCGCAGTGGCTCCGCGATGCGCCCTGGGATCTGCGGCACTGGACCCTCCGCAACAGCCATCGGGCGGACATTCTCCCCGACCCCGAGCCAGGTCGGTTTGGCGAAAAGCAGGCCCGGCACGTTCTGTCACCCCGCGAGAGATGTGTCTCCAGGTGGAACCATAACCCCTATGCCCTCGATGGCGGCAGCGACGGCATGGGCGAGGAAGATGGCGCCTTCTGGCTCCTGCCCTACTGGATGGGCCGGTATCACGGGATAATTTCGGAACGGGAAGAGGGTTAGAACCGGGATCGGAAGTCCACGTTGGTCTGGATCTCGTCCTGCAGGTTCTTGCTGTCGTGGCTGCGGATCTCGGCGGTGATGGTGAGGAAGTGATCGGAGTTGATCTGATGGTCCAGAGAGACGTGCAGGTGATCGGAATGATCGAACTTTCCGGCCAGTCCGTTGATCTCTTTGCTATAAGCGAGGCCGAACTTCACGGTCTTCGAGAGAACGGTATCGACCCCGAAGCCGAAGGAACTGGTCGCCACTTTCGTGGCCTGATTGTCACTGAGGCGATAGAAGAACTGTGAGGTGAGCGTCGAGCGCCAGGCGTGTTTGAACGCGACATCTGCGGTCGTCAGGGGAGTCAGATTGCCCTTGTCGTCTTCCGGCAGGGTGCCGAAGGTATAGACGAAATTAGTCGCTTTGGCGAATCGCCAGTCCGCCGTGAAGCGCCGAATCAGCTTCTCCTCGCCGGTCGCGAGCGTACGGACTTTGTAGAGGAAGCCAGCGTGGAACCACTTCTTCGGATTCGGGTCGGTGGTGAACCGGTAGAGGCGGGAGACCGTGCTGGTGCCGTCCTGCTTGGAGAGGCCGCTGTAGTCGAGCAGGAACTCGTTTTTCCAGACTTTCCACGCAGCCGTCCCCGTCATGGTTTCGTTTTGCAGTTTACGCTGATCGTTGAGCGAGGCGTACCGGGCGGTAAAGGTGATCTCTTTCATCGGGCCGAGGCAGAACGGCTTGGCGTTGCTGATGGCGAAATCCGCGACGTCTTTGGTGTTCTTGGCATTGTCGTGGATCTCGTTGAACGTCGCCGCCATCTTGAAATCTTTGATCGGCTGCCCCTGCAGCCCAAACTTGATCGTATCCCCGTCCTTGCTGTCGGTGGTGTCTCTTTGGGTCAGTCCGGCGACAATGGCGAACTGCTTGTTGGCCTGAAACTGCAGATCGAAGGTGTCCGTGGCCTCGGACGGAAGCGACGTGGCTCTGGCGGTAGTCGTCGATGTGGTCGCTGGTGTCTGCGTATCCTGTCCGCGCTCCGTTTCCGATCGGGAGTAGCTGAACGTCAACTGGCTGGAAGGCTTCACATGGACGTTCAGGTTCGTGGTGTTTTCGTAGCGACTGTCGGTATAGGTGAGGCGCCGTTCGTCGAAGCTCAGCCCGTTGCGCTTCTCTTTCGGCGTCTCGAAATGCAGGAAATCGGTGGTCGTGCCCTGTGTCTCGATGCCTTTGGCAAAAGTCGCGGACTGGTCGTGGAAGAGATTGATCAGGTAGCCCTTGTTGAACCCTTCGTTGAAGGTGAGCAGGCTGTGCTGCAGGCCGTTGCGCTTGCCGTCTGTCGTGGCGATGTCGCTGTCGTCGGCATAGGTGAGCGCGGTCAATTTGTTTACGGCATACTGGAGATTGAACTTGTGCGTGTCGTGGCTCAGTTTGTCGGCGGCATCCGTGGCGGAGAAGAGCGTGCCGTCGAAGGTCAGGCCTTTGATCGCGGCAAAGTGGGCCGTGTAGTCGCTGCGCTTGTAGCCGCGTTCCATTTCGATGGTATGTTTGTCCGCGTCGGTCAGGGCGAGGTCAGCGGAACGGCTGAAATCTTTGTCGGTGTTGGCGAAGTTCGCGGCCAGCGTAATGCCTTTGGTTTCGACGGCCAGGCTCTCGCGGCTCAGCCCGGAGGCCGCGATTCGCGCCGCGTCC
>JBBQPO010000230.1:0-10168 GCA_038217285.1 Chthonomonadales bacterium | reverse complement strand
AGTAGAGATCGCTCTCTTTGATGTCGAAGACATATTTTGTGGTGGCGAAAACGCCGGTGAGATAGCCGCCGGTGGTGTGGAGAATCCCCTTGGGTTTGCCGGTGCTGCCCGAGGTGTAGAGGATATAGAGCGGGTCTTCGGCGTCCATCTCTTCCGCAGGACAGAAAGCGCTCTCCTCCGCCATCAGGTCGTGCCAGAAATGGTCGCGCCCGGACTGCATCTCGATCTCGGCGGTCGCGCCGATGCGCCGCAGCACGATGACGGTCTGCACGGTAGGACAGCCGCGCACGGCCTCATCTGTCGTATTTTTGAGCGGAATGATGCTGCCACGCCGCCAGTAGCCGTCCGCCGTGATGACGACTTTGGAGCCGCAGTCATTGGTGCGCTCTTCGAGGCTCTCGGCGGAGAAGCCGCCGAACACCACGGCATGGATCGCGCCGATACGGGTGCAGGCGAGCATCGCTATGGCGGCTTCAGGCACCATCGGCATATAGAGCGTCACCCGGTCGCCCTTGACGACGCCCAGCTTCTTAAGGACATTGGCGAACTTATTGACTTCGACGGAGAGCTCCGCATAGGTCAGGACACGCTGATCGCCCGGCTCGCCCTCCCAGACAATGGCGGGCTTCGCGGCGCGCGGCCCGTGGAGGTGGCGGTCGATGCAGTTGACGCTGACGTTGAGCTTGCCGCCCAGAAACCACTTCGCATGCGGAGGCTTCCACTCCAGCACGGTATGCCAGGGCTGCGACCACTCCAGTTCGCGCGCCCACTCCGCCCAGTAGCCCTCGTAATCCTCCGCCGCCCGCGCGTAGACGCCGGGGTCGGTGGCATTGGCCTGCGCTGCAAACTCCTGCGGCGGCGGAAAGCTGATATCCTGCTGCCACTCATTCCCCGTCGCCTTCGAATCGGTATTCATGTCTACTCTTCCCGTTCCTGCTCTCTAAATAGCGTCGTCTTCGGAGACCGATCAGACCCTCTCGCATGCGGACCGAACTCTCCTCGACCTCTGCGCCTTTCCACGTCACGGCGCTGGTTTCCTTCTTGTAGGCGTACTCGCACATTCTGGTTAGATCACAATTCATTAACTGGAAGCAGCGATCCAGCCCTCACGCAGAGCGTCCAGTTGTGGTGCTTCGGCAAGCGGTGTCGCGCATGTCTCCCAGTCTACGGACTCAATCCTATCGTATCGTAGTTCAAACGGGTGTGCAGTCGGAACTGCGTCTATCAACCTTCTTGCTTCCGCTTCTTCCGAAAGCGCAACCTCTACCCAGACATCCTCTAACGTATCCGGAATCTGTCCGAACAGGCTGTGGATATTCGCAAACCGCTCTGAAAGCAACTGATGAACCCGATCTTCGACGGACCCCTGATACCGCAAGTTGTATATGTCCACGGCGGCATTGATCTGCCCAATCCGTTGTATTCGTCCCTTTCGTTGTTCCAGACGAGTCGGATTCCAGGGCAGGTCGAGGTTAATGAGTGTTCCCAGCCGTTGTAAGTTCAGACCCTCGGACGCTGCATCAGTGCCGATCATAAGGCGGATCAACCCCGCCTGCACCTGACGCTTGATCTCTTCACGGGAGAGCGGTGACCACTCGCCGTTTCGTAGAACACCGGAACGGGATGCGCCCGCATAGAGCGCAATGGTCTCTTCTCCAAATCGCTCCGAAAGCCTTCCTGCAAGCCACAATGCCGAGTCGTAGTATTGACTGAAGATGATGCAACCGCGCTGCAGCCAACCGCTCTCCAGCGTACGTAAGATTTCATACAGTTTTGGGTCGTCGTCTTGATTGGCTTTCAGTGCGTCCGCAAAAGCTTGAAGAGCGGCGCGTTCCGCAGGTTCAAGTGGGTAGAGTGCAGAAGAACGCTCTGTATCGTCTTCGCTCGCTTCCTCGTTCTCGTCCTCCAGCGTCCTGAGCATTTTCTCTGCCGTGCGCCTGCCTGCTTCAATGCTGCTGCCAACGCGACGCAGCAACAGTGTCTTGAGAAAGCCGGAATTGAGGCCGGGACGACGCCCGACCTCCCGGCAAAAATCCTCGGCATGACGATACGCCTGGTCTAGAAAGGCCGGTAAGACAAGCGCATCCGTGTCACCCTCTCCGTGTAGTCGGACGGCAACAGGCTGCAAGTAAGGTTCGTCTGTCGCAGGATCGGTCGTCTGTTCCAGGTATTCCCGCGTTCGGCGAACGATATGTCGGATAAACGGGTTGTGATCTCGGAACAGGCTGGACTGAAGGTCTTCAAGGCGGCGGACGTCAGGAGGGCGCAGTTTCGCGTAATTGCCGCCGCCGACGACTGCGGTAGAGTCGGGCACGGAAAGAGTTCGGCGAAGACCAGCAAAGTCACGTCCTTCGGCAGATGGCGGCAGAGGATTACGTATCCATTCCCAGAACAGCGTAGGATCAATAACCGTGTCCCATTCGGCGCGCCCCATGATAAGGTCGAGTGCGCGACGTGGTTCCCGCCGCCAGGGGCTGTATCGGTCGCCAAGGACGGCGTCATTGCCTTCAGCAAGTATAGAGAGCAAATCCCATGCTTCGATGGGATCGAGCTGAACCGGAGTCGCGGTTGCCAGAAGAAGACTGCGGGTTCGTGGGGCGATACGAAGAAGGAACTTCAAGAGATTATTAGGCTTCGCGGCTTCATCACGACGCGCTTCACCAAGGTTTTGACGACGAGCATGATGGGCTTCATCCACCACGATGCACTCAAAGCGCAGCGTTGTGAGAAGGGAGGCTCCCTCGCTCTGACGCTTTATGAGGCCCGTCGACACGATCCCGGCGCGACGCGGACAACGGCGCAGACCTTCTACCCCAACATCGGGATAGGCGATGCCGTTTTCATCTATCCACTGTCTTCCATTCCAGCGGGCAGAGGGAAAGGCCAGCAGGGACCAGAGTTCGTTCTGCCACTGTTCGAGCAACGGACGCGGTGCCAAAATGAGAATGGGCTTGTCGCCCGAAAGCGCCATCAGTTTCGCCGCCAACCCTAACTGCACGGTCTTGCCTAATCCGACCTGATCTGCAAGGACGAACCGTGCCCCTCCCGCCCTGTGCGCATCGAATGCTCGTTTGATGAAGGCTTTCTGATGCGCCCAAAGCCCGTTTTCGCGCCGATAGACAGGCAGTTCGACGATGGGAGCAGCAGGATCGGGGTCAGGCGCATCCCGCCATTCGGGCAGGTGCGCGATGACACGGCGGCGAGAGAGACGTTCGATCTCTTCGATAACGACGGAGGCAAGCGGCACGGCTGCCGGATCACGCCAGAGCGCCTCGAACTCCTCTTGCACCCAGGAGACGCTTTCGGGCGCGTCGTCCGTCCAGACTATCTCATAGTTACGCGTCCAGGCGCTGCGGCTCTCGTTCGCGCTGCCGAGAAAGGCAAGCTGCGTGCCATCTTGCCTGGCAATCACGCCCGCTTTACCGTGGATCAGGCCGAATCGGATGTCCGGCAGAACGCGCACCTGCAACTTACCGCTCTTCAGCAGCTTATAGAGGCGGACGAGACGGGTTTGCAGCGGTGGAGGAAAGTCTTCGGGGAGGCTGACATTCCATTCACGGCGTAGCGCGAGCGCCGCAGACCGGGCTGTTGCAACGTCGGCAGGGTCCAGATCAGAGTTGCAGACCATGCGGACGTTCCCGTCGATCCGCTCTATCGCCTCCCCCGCGATTTCCAGAACAGAGGACGAAAAGTACCCGGCGATCCGGTCGTAGGATGTAGCCCCCTCCAGAGCGTCGGCCAAGAATCGATTTAGCGGCGTACGCCGCGAGGAGTGGCGTTGGAGCATGGCGACCTCACAGCGAATCGTTGGCGATCATACCGGCAAGGAGTTCCGCCGCCTGTTGATCTCGACGCCAGTGCGTCATGACGGGCGTGGGCGTATGGGCGAGGTACTGAAGTAAAGCCAGAATGTCGTTTCGCCGATCCCAATAGCCCGCTACTTCATGCCGCAGGTAGAGACGACCGATGTTCGGGTCGTCTTCCTCACCTGTTTTGTAGACGGCATAGAGAACGTGCCGTAGCAAAGTTTCCCCAAAGCCCACGCCTGTCAGTCCAGTATTACGGAACTCCGAGGGGGTTTTTAGCCGCGTCTGGTTCGCTTTCGTCGCGCCAAGCAGAGGCCGATAGTCCCGCACACCGTAGCCCCGCGCAAACTCCATATAGACACCGCTTCGGTAATCGCCATGCGCTTCGATCTCCAGCCCTTTGACATAGAGCCGTTCTTCCGGTTTCAGGTCGCGCCAGACAGATTTTTCTATGCCCGCAGGTACAAGGTAGTTGGAGGCGATCTTAACGGCTGTCTCGATCAGTTCGGTCAGCGGAGAAGTCTCTCCCTTTTTGCGCGTTCGGCGCAGTTCCCGCTCCACGTTGATGTCTTCTATCGTCTTGTAGCGAGTGAGAACACGCAAAGCAGCGGCATAAGCGGCGAGTTGATAATCACTGTCGTCGAAATTAGGATCGCTCCGGTCGTCTAAGGCGAGGAGGGCATCCATCTGGCTTTCCACTTCGCGCTGCACCTCAGGAAAGACATCAGAGAGATCGCCCCAGTCGTTCCCTGTCTGTTTGCGAAGGACAAGCAACACGGTGCCCTGTACATAATTTCCGGATTTTAGCCCAGAGGCATCCGTTTCTGTGGAGATCGTCCAGGCTTGGGAAACACAAAGGCCCGCTGCCCACAGTATCAGCGCAAGGTCGGCCCAAACTTCAGCGTCTGTGTGGGTGAACATCACGATTTGCATGCCATCGTCCGGCATATGATGAGTAAAGTTACGGTAGCATTCCACCATCGCGAGCCGAAACGCCTCATCAGATCCACGCACAGCAAGAGCACGCTTGCTGGCGGTGTACCAATCGGGGAACAGTTTCTGTAGGCGTTTGTCGTACCAGATTAGAAAAAACTCGCTCAATTCCTCATAATTGATAGCGGCGGCATAGGCAGGATCAGTAATCCAGACGTCACATTCGGATATATCTGCTCTAGCGTCACAAACCGCTATTGTTGAATTACTTTGTAACATTTGAGGCGCGAATTCAACGGCCCAAGTTCGAGTAAGCGCAGACAAAGGACGGACGGAAAAATTAACTAGCGGATTTAATGCTTGATTGGCGAAAGTATCTGCACCCGTCTCCTTAGCGCCCTGCGGATGCCATTTGCTCAGTCGGCTATTAAAGTTCGCCATACGTCCGATCGCAAGGATACATCCGGCGTCAGTTGCACCTTTGAACTGCATAGCGTCGGAGAGATAGGAGAAGAGGCCAAGCATCAGCAATTGGCGCGGATTGAACAGATGATGCCAATAGGTATAGCCGCGTGTTCGTATTGGCTCTTCGGTCTTATCGCCCGGTTCGATAGGCATGGACGGGAGATGACCCTTTGACTGCCAGTCAGTGAATTTGCTGCTCAGGATTTTTAGGACTTCCTCTTCTCGGCGGAGATCTTCGGCATCCGGCGCAGCGTACCACGTCTCTGGAATAGAGTCGGAGATTGCAGCAATTCGGAGGTCGCGATTACGAATGCTCTGGCATGCATGTTGCCACTCCTCCTTCGACTGAGTCAACCTCTCCTGACCAATATTTCTCTGCCCGCGCAGGCTATCGTAAGTCTGATTCAGAGACGTGGTATTAGCGTTTTCGGTGTGCCAGTCGCGGGCGCGGAATTCGGCAAGTTCAGCCTGCTGTTCTGCCGTTAGGAAGGCACAGAGGGCATTGATCTGCGTGTCCAACACGGCACGTTCGGACGTGAGATCTGTCGCCTGCTCCTTCCAAAGCAGATCCTTAAGCATCGGCAATCGCCACCGGATACAGTAGAGTCGTTCCTGAAATACGTCTTCGGGTCGGGGAACAAGATCGTCGGCTTCCCATCGGCGCAATCCATCACGACCGCGTAGGACATCGGCCGAGGTAGCAAAGCGATTGTCAGGACGAAGCCAATTGCCATCGGCATCTACTGGGCAGCGGACGCCCTCCTCCCACGTTCCTTCCCCGCGCTGAATCCAAGTATTTCCTTCCTTGATTCCACGGACTCTGGTCATCTCCTCCGATGTGACGCCCTGCCTAATCTCGATGCGAAATGTACGTGTGGCGGAATCGGGAACAAGGACGGCAATCGTGCGCGTTCGCTCGCCAATCACCCATGATGGTGCCAGCGGAACCAACCAGCCCTTGTCCTGCACCTCATGGCAGTAGAGATAGGCATCAGCGATCCAGCCGACCGCATTCCGTTCAATGCCCCACTCATCTATCTGTTCCTTTGCTGCATCGTAGACGGCTTGCAGTGCGTGTCGAACTTCTTTTGCAACCTCTTCGCCACCGCCCACAATGTTCAGCGCCGCCCACGTCAGCAACGCCGCGACGGGTGAAAGGTCAGAGCCAAAAGCATCACAACCTATACGCGCTGCCTCAAACGGAATCGATCCGCCTCCACAGAAGGCGTCGCCCACGCGGGGGGTGTGGCCGAACCGCTTCTCGCCCATCTCTCGCACCCACTCCGACAGACTGCCCGCCGATGTGTTGCAATGTGCGTTGATAATCTTCCAGGAAGCGTCGGACGGCCCTGCGATCTCTTCGGGCCGGGCGCACATCTCCAATCGCCGGTCGTAGCCCAGTCGTAGGAAGGCGCGGTCGTGCCACCCCTTACGCTCTTCGGCGGAGATTTCACGGCGAAAGGCGGGCTGCGGCCTGCCAGGGGCAAACGCTTCTCGGCGTTCGGAAGGCGTCAGGAAGTTCGAAAGATCTGACAGCGTAAAGTTTTTGTTCCGACGGAGGAGCATACCTTCATCGTCCATCGTCAGAAGCCGCAGGAACACCTCCCGATCTTTCGCAGGATCTTCCGTCGCGGGCAGGAGCAGGCCGACAATTGCGGCGCGAACGAGGATAAGAGGTTTGCGGCCCCACCATTTCCCCAGACCGGTGAGCGTCTGTCCGTGGTTGGCCTTTCGCTCTTTGTAACTCTCTTTGCTGAGTTTGGAGACAGGGAATTGCGCTTCGATGAAGGACAGGGAGAGAGTCATGATTCCGTCCTTTCTTCGTTCATGTTCAATAGAGCTGGCTGCGTGTCGTCGTCGGCAGTGCGTTTGTGCTTGCCCCGTCTGCTTTTAGCAGGCGACGACCCATTTGTGGAATAACCGTTCTTGGAATCCGCGACGGAGTTGCGATCAAAGTAGGTCTGCCCGGTAACGGGATTTTCCGTAAAGGCGATCTGAATGGCACGGCGCCAGCCTCTGCCGCGGCCCTCCGATACATGACCGGTTGCCGCATTTGTCGTGGTGTAGAGCCACCAGCGCTCTTCCGGCACGAGTCCCTGCCAATTGGCGACAGCGTTGGGAATATCGCCGGGATTGGCATCCTCAACGGCCCAAAGCAGCAGAACGAGTTCTTTACCGAGATGCGGGGCTAGACGGTTCTCACCCGATTTCCACGCAGCTCTTTTCTGGGCTCTTCCGAGCAGACGCCGATTGAATTCGGATCGGACTTCCTCGGCCACGCGCTGCCATTTGTAGACGGACAGTTCCACCTTGGCGCGGGGCGGACGTGCGACAATTTCCTGCGGTGTATCGGAGAAGCGCGCGCGAGCGGCAGCCTCTTCCACACTCTCCCCATAGACGAAATGCTCTGCGACGACCACGGTCCCTTCGTCTCCGGGCGGGATCGTTACGACAAAATGGTAGGCGCCCCCGGCAGGCTCGAAGCCAAATCCGATAGTTTCAATTTTAGGGCGTTCGATGGACATGATCTCACTTTTCAGTTCTTTTTGGGTTCGACTTCTTTGACCTCACCGTGTACCAGGGTTGTTTTGAGTTCGGCGATGAAATCCATGAGGCTCTGCCCGGTCTCAAAATTCAGCCTCGAAACATCTAAAGCTACGCTCTCGTGTGGAAGGTCGTAAAGGTCGCGTAAAGCTTCTATCGTTCTTTCGACCGCGCCTACTTCATGCAGAGTCTCTTCGTCCGATAGGACTTCGATCCATTTGCGGCCACTGCCGATATAGATCTTCGTTCCTACGAGCCATGCATCGTATTTGCGGCAACGCGCAAGGAAATCGAACGTTGCCATGGTAGAGGGGAATTGATGCTTGCGAGACCAGGAGCAGGCCTTTTCGAGGTTAACGGAGGGCTTTTCCGGCTCAGCGGGGATCGAAATGGTCTCGGTCTTCCCCTTACCGTCGGCAGGCGCAGCCAGTACGAACTTAGCGCCCTTCGGAACTATGAACGGCGTGGAGTAGACGCCGCCGTTGGTAACCGGGTTGGAGCCGTCTGTCGTATAGTGTACCCGAACCGGTGGCGCGGCGCGTAGTTCGCAGCGCACCAGACCGTTGTCATCGTAAAACCTATATTTGATGGAGACGGTGTTTGTCCAGAGGTAGACTTTGCCGGATTCGTGAGCCTTTTGGCTGTCCGCTGCCAGGAAAGAGACGTTCATATCGTCCACTTCCACAGTATCACCGTCCAAAAGGCGAGAGGCTTCTGTGGGAGACGAACTGCCCGTCTCCATATAGACCCGGTCGCCATTCAGCGGGGTGACCCTCAGTTTGACGCGTCCCGTCTCTTCATCCCGGCTAATCACCTGCACACGGACTTCCGTTTTTGGCTGCGGGAAAGGCCCCTTGTCCACATAGCTCTCGGCTTCGCGCCACTGGCCGCGCTGTACGAGAATGTTTTTGAGCTGATCCAGCGCGTTTACAGGGTGCCAGTTCCAAGCGGGGTCTTGCGCCGCATTGGCCTTGATCTGTGACCAGGGCGATTCCTGCTGATCGGAGAGCCAGAGCTTGTTCTCTACTTTCTGACGGAATGTGCCTTCCGGCCCAACGTCCGTCGTGTATTTGTAGGCCTTTTCGAGTGCCTTGCGAATCTGTTCTTCGCCCTCGAATTTGTGATCCGTATACTGGAAATCCATATCCAGTTTATTCAGCGCATCGCGGGTTGGATAGTAGAGCAGCAGGAAGGTGGACTTGACCGCCATGTAGAGGTTCGATTCATATTTTGTTCGCAGGCTCAGGGCTTCCTGCATCTGCGGATCGCTATCTGCCTTGTTTTCAGCGCGCATTTCCGACAGGATCGCATCACAGGCGCGCAGGGCGGCAGCGTTCTGCAGCACACGCTCATAGGTGTTCGCGTCGCCGGTAAGGAAGCAGACCCTATTCTTGAGCGTTGCCTGTTGGTAAAACGCTTTGATGGTTTGCAGAGCGCTATCGGCAGGCCGGAACACCACTAGCGTGATGGCGTCGGGGATGAGTTTGATTTCATCAAGCGCCGGCAACAGTTCCAATTTATGATAGACGCTCAATGCACTGGGCGCGAAGATTTTGCCCAGTTGCGCCTTGAGTTCTTTCTCTTTACTGTCGCGCAGCATGTTGCGCGTGTACTCGTCTAACTTCGCGTTGATGTTAACGACATCTTTGAAATAGAGACGCCCATCCCTGGTCGCATGGAGGTACCAGGCTTCGGTTTGGAGACGTTCTACAATCTCTTTGTTCAACCGGGCGACGTCACGCCCTGGCGCAGCGAGATAGGCGACGAGTTCGGAGCGGTTCAGTCCAAGCGTCGGATTTATGGACGTAGCGAGCGAAGCGAGAAACAGCAGTCGGCTCACATCCAGAGCATTGTTGGTTCCGGTTTCGCTGTCGATGCGCTGTGCCACGGCCCCACCACCGACCGGTTCGATGTCGTGGGCGATGGCGTTGTCGAGTTTGCTATTGATATGTCGGATCTCGCCGATCATTTCCGGGTTCATAAGGTCGAAATCGTGTGCTGCGATAAGATACTGTGAATTGGCGCCGCCATCGCCGTTAGGGTTACCTCCCCAGAGGTTGGCGACGATGATACGCATCATGCGGATCAGAGCACGGGTCTGATGGAAACCCTGATTCTCACGGAAACGAGCATAGAGATCACGAATGGCCGGATGGAACGGATAACTGCTTTCGATGTCAGCGGCAAACTGTTCGGGAGACGCAGTGGTGATGTCCATTGCTTTCGCCTGCTTGAGTGCCTGTCCATAGGCGCGGGCCACTTCTTGAATGGATTTTTCGTCAGGTAAGTCGGCGAAGAGGCGGGTTCGCAGAATGTGATAGAATTCGTCGGTATTCATGCGCACCGGGTCAATCGGCGCGGAAAGTCGGATCGCCTCTGCATTCGCGTCCTGCAACGCTTGATTGATGAACTGCTGTCCC
>JBBQPO010000229.1:0-10169 GCA_038217285.1 Chthonomonadales bacterium | reverse complement strand
CAACGTCGGTCAGACTATGCCTGCGGCTGAAGTTGGATGCAGTGAGTACCGCCGATCCTGTTCTCGCGGCACACTGCGGACCGCGCGAATTTACCGTGCATGTCAATTCGCTGAGCGCCGGTCAGTTTGAGGTTATTGCATCCGTTGCAATGGGACCGGCCCAAGAAGAAGAGTGGGAGGTCACGCTCAAGGCCGATCCTGCAGCCGATATCCCGGACTGCCTGCTCCTACTTCGCTGGACGCACTGTACTATCAACGATGCGCTTCTCTTGAGAGATCCCATCGCCGCTCAAGCGCTGAAAAGCAACCCGGAAGCCGCGCGTCGCTGGGAGCAGACGAAGGCGGCTTTGTTGTGGCACAGTTACAGGCGCTTCTCCGAGGTCGTCGGGCTAAGACGCTTTACTTCGGGGCTTGGGGGCAGCGATGTGCTGGTGTTTCGCCCCCGATTGCGCAATCCCAACACGACTCGGCCCGAGTTTGTGGGGACCGCGCCGCTGGATGCGGTCTGCCAGGCATGGGGCGCAAATCTGCTGATCAAGACAGGCGCAAGAGGCAAGGCGCGCGAAGAGTGGGAGCGGTATCAAGTCTTCCTCGCGGATCGCACCCATCCTTTCATGTCCCGCAGTGAAGAGTTCCTGACGGCCCGTATGCCCGGCGCTTCACCGGACGAACCTCCCTACGCTACGATTATCGGAACGTTTCTGGGAGGCGATCTGCTGCAGGCGCAGCCGTTCCAATCCGTCCTCCGAGATACCGCGAACTCCAAACAGGTAGACCATGTACTGGACAAGGTCTTTGCGATCACCCATACCTGGTACACCGGATGCGCCCCGGAGAAACTCGGCAATTGGTGGAAAATGTTCCGGGGCGCCGGCCCGAAGGACGCCCTCGCACTGTTTGGAAGATTCGAACTATCCAATACGGAGAAACGCAGCCAATTTACCGCACAACTAATGTGGGACATCGCGTTCGTTCAGAGAGAACACCTGGTCACACATCTACTGGGCAAAAACCGGGATGGCCTGCTCTATCGCCTGATGGAGCAGGTGACTCTTCGATACTCCCTGATTCACGGCGACCTGCAACCCCGCAACATCCTCGCGGATCAAAGCAATGTCTGGCTCATAGACTTTGGCGAGACGGGAATCGGCCCCACGCTGTTCGATTTCACCAAGCTGGAGGTCTATGTGCGCCTCTGGTGTCTGGACCTCGCTTCGAAGGAGAACACCGAAGAAGAGGCGATGCAGATGGAGATCCTGCTGCTCGATACCTTTACCGCAACGGAGGCAGGCATGGAGCCCGTGCGCAACATCGCCCCGCGCCTCGGCGTGGATGCGGACGCGCTTGTCAACGTCATGCGTTGCGTCTCCTCCATTCGTCGGCACGCCTTGCCCTATTTCTGCGAGGATACGCCGGACCGGCGCGAGTATCTTGCGGTCCTCTATTTGACGGTGTTGAATACGCTCCAGTACGCCGGAACTCCCACCGCTCCCATCGCAAACTTCCGCTGGCTGATGGCACTCTACTGGGTTCTGGAAGACACCCTCAGTCGGATGATGGGGATGGAGCCTTACGCGAGAAATCGCAGTGCGGTAAAGCACGAGCGCCTGCTGACGCAGCAGTGGTTGTCGGGCCGATATATTCCGCGCCGCGTGCTCTACTGGCTGGAAAACGAAGATGGTCAGAAGGCGCTGGAACCACTCCATGCGACACGCGGCGTCCTGCAGGGAGCGAGCCATCACCTCGATGTTTTCGACCATACGCTTCTGGTGCTGGCCTATCTGGAAGAGATCCTGGAAGATCCCATGGAGAGCCTGCTGCATCCGGATCGGCTTGATGAGAAAGTCGAACAGAGCCTCCAGGAACAGGGGATCTCCCTGCCGCCGGGGAGTGATTTTGGAGGCAAGGTGCAACCTCTTGACACCACATGGATTCAGCCACTGCTGCCCCAGTTGAAAGAGAAGATGGCAGCCTATCTAAACGACTCGCGGCGTCTGCTGATCAAGTGGGTCGCTCTCTTCCACGATGTCGGGAAGCCGGCGACCCGCGTGATGACCCAGGACGAAAAGACGCAGGCCTACAAGACGCAGTTCTTCGGGCACGAAGTCTACGGCGCACAGTTGGTTGCCTCGCGCCTGACGGACCTTTTTCCCGGATCCGGTGCGAGCCGCAGTGACACCTGCCTGACCGCCCTGGAGATGATCCGCAAACATCACAAGCACCACACGCAGGTCAATCGGTACCATGAGAACAAGCGGTTTTTGGAGTCCCTCACGATGTGTCTGCGCCAGGACGTGATCCTCACACTGGCGTCCGCGGAAAAATCCCATCTGTTTCCTCTGTTGGATCCACACCATTCCGATCATGTACCTGAGTATCCGCTGATGATCCTGCATGGATATGCGGACATGATGGCCTGTCGTGGCCCGTCTGCGCCTATCCCGCTGGGCAATGTTGGAGAGATCGATCTGGCGCTGCTTGCCTTCTATTTCCTGTGCTATCCGACACTCGTCTGCCGTCAGAAGATGGAAAAGATATTCGTCACCTTAACGAGCGGCCTGTCGGAAGAACTGGGGATAGACGGTCCGCGCCTCGGCAAAGCGATCAACCAGGCTAAAGAACGGTATCTGGAGGAAACCTGCTCGCCCGATGGGGCCGCGACATGCGATCCGCCCTTGCGTGAGGATGTGCGGGAATGGGTGCGCGCCGCGTTGCGTGAGGCAACAGAGGCCTGACACACGGATAGGAGACAGATGCGATAGGTCGCGAAAGGATCGTAACCATGGATTCCCACCGGTTTGACTATCACAGTGTAGACTGGCGCTTCGTCTCGCGCATCCTGCACGAGATCAGCCTGCGCCTGAGCCGTACCCGCAAAGGAATATCGAATACCGAGACCAGCGCCGACAAACTGCCTTTGCGCCTGATCGGAGATGCGTTGCGCACGAAGTCCGCCGAAAATGAGCAGATGGTCCATCGTTCTCTCTTTGAGACGCGACAGGACCGCGCCCCACGGAACGGCGCAGAGGTCCAGGCACTGCTGTTTCAAATTGCGGATACTACCAATGAGGGACTTCTGCCCGCCGGCCGGTACCGGACGTGGGAGGTCGGATCGCATGAGATCGTACCGCCGGAGGGCGAAGCGCCTACTACCGCCGCGCAGATGAAGGTTACGGCGCAGGCGCTTCCAATGGCGGTTGCATCGTTCTGTGACACGGTCTATTTGCGCTGGGGGGAACTACAGTCCGGCGACCCCGTGCCGTTGGCGGCGTGGGCGGAGTGGGAACTGAACGGCGGCTCGCTGCATCCATTTTACGATGGCTGTGGCCGTATCTCTCGCTCGTTCGGCGCGATGCTTCTCCTGCGTGGGTCCGCTCTGCTGCCTCTTTACGATAACACGGCATCCTATTTCGAGAGCGGCAATCGCGGCCACGACGCGTTCTGCCGGTATGTCCGCGAAAAGATTCAAGCCTGCGCTTTATGGCTGACTGTTGAAAAGGAGGATGGAGTGAACAACAGTCACGCTTGATTTTGGATTTCACTCTCGCTTATGGCGCCACATAACCTCCAATATGCCGCAATAGTGCGCGTAGCGCTCGTTTCGGATACGCACCTGTCGCGCGATGCGGACGGGACGGGAACGCTCCATCGCCGACGCCTGAACGAAGTGATTGCCGCCGCCAATGGATCCAGTGTGGGGTTGGTTCTCTTCGCCGGCGACCTGACCGACCGTGCCGCTCCGGAAGACGTGGAGATAGCCCTCGAACAGATGCGGCGGTTCAATGCGCCCGTGTGTTTTGTCGCGGGCAACCATGATGTGGGGGACAAGCTATCGGTCGGTGGCTCGAACCCGATCACCGAGGCCAGCCTAAATGCCTATGAAGCCCGTATCGGCCCCGCGTTTTTCGTAGAGCGGTTCAAAGGGCTGCGTGTCATCGGTGTCACTGCCTCGCTATTCGGAAGCAATTTGCCGCGCGAGAATCAACAGTGGGCGTTTCTGGACGATCAATTGCGAACATCGACGCCGGAAACGACGGTCCTTCTCACGCACTATCCGCCTTTCGTGCACACGCGGAACGAACCGCCTGACCAGTGGAATATAGATCCTGTCCAACGAAACCGGCTAATGACGCTGTTACAGCGGGGACGCGTTTGTGCGATCCTCTCCGGCCATACCCATCACCCTCTTACGCTTCAACACAACGGCATTCTGTTAGCGCCATCTCCCGCCATCTCTTTCGGACTACCGTGGGGTGATCAGGCACAGGGCTGGATGCTGCTAACGATCTCTCAGCCGCATGAAGTGAACATCGCCATGCGCGCTATCTGAGAGGAAATTTGCGATGGCTTATTTCGAAATCTGTACCCGATGTGGCGAAAACGGCCAGGTATGCTCGCTCATCTGGGTTCGCTACGGGATGAGGCGGGTTTGTGGAAGGCAGTTTTTCGAGAGCGGGAGTACATTCAGACCGGCCAAAATCGGCGCCGTTGCGCCCGGGATCAGGCTGGAATTCGATGATGAGGCCCTGTATAGTGCCTGGAGGACGCTGATGACACGCATGCCAAGTTCAAACTTGAAATGGGGTGTTCCGCTGTTATTGTTTTTGGCCTTCGTCTTGCCTGCCTCATTCGCAACTGGGCAGAGACGAAGGAACCCGGTGCGCACGGGCCATAACAACGTTTTGCTTCAGAGAACCGCATGGTCCAGGCCACCACGCGTGGCGGTTCTGCCGTTTTTTAACGCGCTTAGCGACGCGGAAACGGCTCCTCTGAGCGAAGGAATTCTCGATAGCCTTGCGGGCGCGCTGGAATGTGTAAACGGGTTAGCCGTTGTGGATCCGGCCGTCGCTGCCGATGTGGCACAGCAGAGCAGTATCCAGGATACGAGAAAAGAGTCTGACGCAGTCAAACTCGGATCTCTCATGAGTGCCGATGTGGTCGTAATGGGCAGCTATCAGCGGGTCGGAGATAGGTTCCGGATCGAAGCCCGTCTGCTCGATGTCAGGACGGGACACGTGCTGTCGGGCGCAACAATTCGCGGTGCAGGCACTTATCCCAATGACTATTTCCCGCAGTTGGATACCGTTTGTAAGGGAGTTGTGGCGGCAATGAGCGTGTCCCCCAGTGCCACGGAACGGTCTCGGATGACCGCCGAGAGCCGGGCGACCGGATCTATCGTAGCTCATAAGAAGTACGCCGAGGGCACCCAGCGGATGAAAAGCCATACTTCCGATGATTTACTGGCCGCCGTAGAACTCTTTCGACAGGCATTGAACATAGATCCCAATTACGCCGAGGCACTAGCCGCTATTTCACATGCCGAGTCATTGCTTGCCACAATGACTACGGAATCGGGCGGGGACGCGACGCAGACGAGGCAGACAGCACGAGAACAGGCGGAAGCGGCAGGCAAGTTACGGCCGCGCTCCGGGCGAATCCAGCGACAACTCGCGCACGCGCGCAGTGCGGACGGCGACTTCGACGGCGCCGTGGCGGCAGCCAGTGAAGCGGTACGCGCATGGCCTGGGGATGCGCTCTCCAGGATGGAACTGTCACGGGCCCGCGGCCGCGGGGAGGTTGCACCTGGGCCTGACCTGGACGCAGCATTGCGCCTGGCCCCCTGGTTGGTCAAGGTACAAAAGGACCTGCCCACGGTGGTCGTAATCAACCGCGTGGAGGTTCCACTACAGGTGTTGATCGGCTCGGTGCAGCGGTCCGTGCCTCCGATGCAGAGCATCGCGCTTCCCATAACACCAGGGAGCCATGCTTACCAGGTAAGTGCGGGGCCGGCTGTTATGTCTGGGGAGCGCGAGTTCACATACAGCGAAGAGTGGACCATCGAGGGGAATATGTTTCCTCGCACGCTGCTTAGCATAAACAACCAAACCTCTTCCACGCTGGTGACACGGATAGGGGACCACGCGTTATCCATAGGCCCGAACGGCAGTGGCAAAATGACGTTCAGGACGGGTAAATATCCCTACCAAATTCGAGCGGGAGAGTTTGTAGCGGGGGGGATCCGAAGTTTCGAAGCTGGCGAGCAGGTCTGGACGCTAACAGATGAGGACATTCCCAGGGGACAAATCACTATTACGAACGTCGGAAACGTGGGGCTTGCCGTAAATGTGATCGGTTCGACCAGTCGTTCATTCTATCTTGCACCTGCAAAATCCCGCACCGTCACTGTTTCACCTGGAAATTATAAGGTGAGGGGAAGCTATGGTGGCCATGTAACCGGGGACGATGAATGGCATGTGGATAGAGAGAGCAAGACCCAGATCGAGCTAGGCTTCAAGGTATCTCACGTCTATCGATAACTTTTCGGGCTAATGGTCGGACCTGAATCTTAATGTGCTGCACTGGAGCGGTTGTTTTCGTGAGCGTGTCCAATTGGGTGGGCACTATTCCAGGTTCGGAGGAGACCGAACTGGCTGGCAATGGCGTGTGATCGGCCGAGAATTTCGGATGAAACGAGTCGAGGAAATGCCTGATTTCCATCGAGTGAGAAGCCAGTCCTTTGCCAACTGCCGTGACCTCGTACAGGCGACCAAGGGCGAGAACAAGCAGCCCTGTACATTCGTTTTGCGGGCGGTGAATGCTGAATCGCTTTGCCGGGCAGCCATCCAGTGTGGACGAGTTTGATGTGGGAAGTTCGACGATTGAGCCGTCATTACTCGGAAACGCCTGTGCGATATGAGTTAACTGTTTCGTTAGGTACGCTTGCTCGTCAGATGTCGATGCTATTGTGCCCGTTATATTGGTTGAGTAGACTGCATACGTAACACCTGCATAATGAGACATCACTGCGTTCTGCGCGCTCAGTTCTTGGGGTTTGCCTTTGAATTCGATTACATAACTTCCGTCAGCGGGACGATATACTTGCCAGATCGAGGTATTTTTGCTGGATGGTGAGAGTGCGGATACAGTCGAACTGAAGCGCGGAAGTATTTTTGTAAGAAGCAGGGCGCCGGCAATAACGATTAACGCATATACTGCGGAGCGTACGCTGGCCCTTCGACCAGTAACCAGGGAGACAGGAGAGTAGATCGTCTGCAGTCGAGGCCCCTTGTCATATTCGGTGTAATACCACTCCAGTACTCTGAGATAAAGATGAAGCGCCGTTTCGGCGTCCGAAACGTTAAGGGAAACCTTTTCCAGATCATGTTTATTTTTTCCGGACCAAACGCGAATTGGATGCAGCGCCGTTTCGATTTCATCAGGCAGGAGTTTGAGCCCCGTGGTTTTGCTCGAAGGGTCGCCTCTTCCCGCATATGTGAGACAATTGTAAAGATTTGCACTGGGCATTTTATGCCCGGAAGCTTCCAGGATCTTTGTGAGCAGTTTCAAAGACAGACGCTCTAACCTTACCACAGTACCAAACGGATCAGGTTTATCGGCGTTCCGGAGTGTACTAAGTGAAATCTTGAGTTCGCTCCGTAACACGGGGTCTAGTCTATCGGATAAATTTGCGATCTTAGCATCCAACGAGAGTGGAAGTTTGGAAGACATTCTATCTCACCTTTACAAACGAATGAAAAGGAAAAGCTATTCCCTGTCCATCCGGTGCCAGAGCAGCCAGACGAGCGTCAATGTCGGGTAGACGATGAGGGAGACTTTCCCAAGCATGGTCCATGCGCTGTGTGGAAACACCAGATGTCCGTTTTGGACCTGGACGAGGGCGGAACTGAAGAATGCAATCCCAGAAACACCACATTGCTCTGCAGCGCGAGCCCCTGCCAGTTCGCCCACCAGGCGATATGGCCCTGGCGCAGAAGATGCTGCAGTCCCTGTCGATGCGGCCGGGAGTCGATATGGTCAAGGTCGGTGCAGGTAGCTAACTGGTAGAGGATGCGCGTCTCATCGTTCTCAAAGAGGGTGTCGGAATGCGAATGCCTGGGATCGAGGGGCGGGGGGCGCGACGCCTGTATGTCCTCAAGTGAACCCGCATCATGGGAACGGTTCCGCGAAGGAGCGCCGGCAGCCTCCACAACCTGGGGCCGGCAGGCATACGAATACCGGAAGAACCCTTCGCCATACACCTCGCCGGCGTCCATGAGCGAATAGCGATCGGGCCTTTCGGCGTCGGGAGCGTCACGGTTAGATCTCCGGAGAAAACTCGCAAAGCTGTGGTCCAGATCGCCCTTAAGGTCCGTAAGGCCCTGCAGGTAGAAATCCACGAGGTCGCGGGCAGTGAAGGTCAGATCGGGGGCAGATTTCCAGGCAGCGACGCTCAGATCGGGACGCAGGGGATGGATTCGACGCGCTTCACGCAGAAACTCGACGACCTCTCGCGTTTCCAGTGGGGCGATCAGGCTCACCTTGAAAATGAGCAGGCCCACCTCCTGTGGAAAGAGAGCCACATCCCCCCATTCCAGCCGAAAGTCATAGTGAAAGTCGGATTGGTCCGGTCGCTTGCTTAGAAGCCGGAGCTGTTGCAGCGGATCGTCATGCCGGGGTTGCAGCGTCAGGCGCATGACCGCATCCTCCGCCACATTGTCGCCAATCTTCGCCGACGTTATATCGGTCGTTCCTCCGGTTCGAGGGTGCAGGGACTGTAGTTCGGGGAACAGGAGGGTGCGAATGTGCGGCAGAAAGAAGTAGGTATCGTCGATGGCTCGCACCACTGCCTCCTCTGTCTCCAGTCGTTTCCACCAGGGCTGCCACCGATCCCACAGCGCGTCCAGGCGTCGCTTACGATTGCGCCCGCTCAGGTCGAGCTGAAAGGGATAGAGAATCATAGTGAAATGCTTTTCTATTTTTGGTTCGGTTGGTGACATACTCTTCCACGGCGTAGCGCAGGGCTCGCGGCGAGCGGGCCCGCTCATTCAGTGAATTCCTCCGGTGCAGTTCAATCGTCTTGTTCGCTGCCGTCTGCCGCCTCTGCCTCCGTAACGTTCTCATCGCTCCACAGGCCAAACCTGGCCCGAAGCCATTGCGTCAGTTCCGGTCCTAATGCGGCAGACAGCCCCGCTCGCTCCGCCGGAGCCAGCGCTTGCAGGCGGTACAGAAAGGCGCCAAACTCCCGTGCCAGGCCCTCAGACAGGGTATCCGATTCCAAGTGTGGCACGATGCCTGCGATAGCCTCCATTACCTCCTCGGCTGCGGCGTCCCAGTACGACAACCGTCGGAACAGGTCGATACGGATGCCACGTGCCTTGAGCAGCATGGGAAGAAAATGTGTCCGGCCCGCTTCAATCTGCGCTTGCCAGAGCGCGATTCCCTTGTCATAGCAGTCGATAGCCTCCTGCCACCGGTCCTCCTGAGCAAGAACATTGCCTTTGTTCATGAGCGCGGCAGCCAGATCGTTTGCCAGTTCGGTGCGCCCCGCCTCCACCAGAGGCCGCAGGATGCCGATGGCTTCGTCATAACTTTGGATCGCCGCGCGCAACTCGCCCAGACCCTGCTGAGCATTGCCTTTGTTCATGAGCGCGGCAGCCAGGTCGTTTGCCAGTTCGGTGCGCCCCGCCTCCACCAGAGGCCGCAGGATGCCAATCACGTTTTCCATCAGATCGAGCACGGCGCGATACCGAGATCGACCATACGCCAGGGTGGAGAGCGCAATGCAGGCCGCAATGTAGTCCGGGCCGAGATCCTGGCCGATCTCACCGGCTTCCCGCCCCATGGCCTGAAGATGCGCCGCCACATGCCGAATGTCATACAGATCCTCAGCATCTTCGGCATCGACCTGCTCCCAACGCCCCGCGTGGTCGACCAGGGCGCGCGAAGCGATGGTCGCATGCATCCCGAGCAGCCCCGACGCAAGGTCTGCATCGGCCTGCACATAGCGCGAAAACGCCTCGTGCGCTAACTCGTAACGCGCCTCCTCGTCCGCCTTGTCCGACAGTGCCTCATGCCAGCGTGGGCCGCGATGTACATGCAGGAAGTCGCGCAGGTCGACAACGGCGAAACGAAGGCTGTCCGTGCTCACCCCCCAGCGATGCAGTTGCAGGGATGTCACGGGCTGACGCGCTACGGTCAACAGCAGAAGAAGACGCAGGTGAACCTGGTCGAACGTCGTCGCCCCCGCCCGCTCCCGCAGACGCGCCAGAAACGCCGGATAAAACCGGTCCGCGCTCGGGAGCGCCTGAGGGTCGGTAAAGGCCCCATGTTCCAGGGCGCGGCACAGATTGAAGGCTTACAGAAAGATGCCCCCGCTACGCGCCAGAGCG
>JBBQPO010000228.1:0-10188 GCA_038217285.1 Chthonomonadales bacterium | reverse complement strand
GTTCGCAAGAACGTGAAGGAGCATCGGCGGCAACTCCAGCGCAAACAGACCCACTCTGCCAAGAAGCGTCTGCGTAAGGTTTCCTCTCGTCAATCTCGTTTTGTGCGCGACGTCAACCATTGCATCAGCAAGAAGTTAGTCACGGCAGCTCTGCATTTGCAAAAGGCACTTGCCCTCGAAGACCTCTCTAGTATTCGTGAACGGGCCGGCACGGTTTCAAGGCAAATGCGATGGCTGTTAGGGAACTGGTCTTTCTATCAACTGGCGCATTTTGTCTGCTATAAGGCTGAAGCGGTCGGTTTGAAAGTGGTCTTCGTTGACCCTCGCAACACCTCCCGAACCTGCCCCGAATGCGGATACTGCGACAAGGCGAACCGAAAGAGCCCGTCCTGTTTTCGATGTTTACAATGTGGCTTGGAGGCGAATGCTGACTTTGTTGGCAGCAGGAACATCGAAGCACGGGCGGAACTGTCAGACCGCCTAATGTCCTCCGCTGTTACCACTGGGTGACAGAGATGGAAGGACAAGCCCCCGACGTTTACGTGGGGGTATCTGACGAATGATCGTCCTCAGGGGCGTACGTCTATGTGTCTCGCTGTAGGCCGGGCCGAGCGCCACGGATTGCTCCTGGAAAATGGGGTCGGCGTGACATTACGAACGTTTAGCCAGGAGAGGTACGGTGTCCCGCCTTCCCCTGCCGTGCCATAGTCGCGAAGGCGTACTTTGGATCCATCCGTGGCGGTATATTCGACAAGCACCTGGGGCGAATTGACTCGCGTTGGAGGCAACAGGCGGCCATGCAGTGCGGCTGCGTCGAGAATCTTATCGCTCTCCTGCGGGCTGGGCGTCAGGCGAGGAACCTTCGTTTCGAGCACCAGGAGTATGGGGCCTCGATAGATCGACGTCTTGCCGGCGCACTCGCGCTCACCGACCCAGAAGTGGGGAGACATATCGAGTCCGATCTGCACGATGTCGCCCGGCTTCCAGGACCGGAGCAAGGTACAGTACGACCCTGATTTCACATTCGGGACCGACTTGCCGTTGACCCGAATCGTCGTCCGAGCCGACCAGTGAGGAATCCGAAGCTGCAGCGCAAATTGCATTTCGTGTGCGGGGGAGACGTGCAGTGTGATGCCGCCCTGGCGCGGGTAGTCCGTCTCCTGTCGAAGTGTGACAGAGACGCCCCGGACAAGGGAGGTCAGCGTAGAGGAGCCGTACCAGTTCAGCGTCAGGTCGGAGCCGTCGGTCATCAGCGCCCAGTCGCTGATCATGCCGAGTCCGCGCGGGGCGTTGGCGCTGCAGCAGTTGACCTGCTCGCTGCCGGGCCTGATCTGAAAGCCGATCTCGTCGAGGCTGTTGCGGCGGACACCGTTCATGGGGGTGTCGTAAGAGCAGGCTGCGCCGGAGCGGTGTTGATAGCCCAAAACCTGATTGAGCGTGGAGAGCTCCAGTTCGTCCGCGACCAGGGGGTTGCCTGTCAGACGCAGCATATCGACGCTCATCGCGATCCAGGCCACCGTGCAGCAGGTTTCAATAGCGCCGGGATGATAGGGGTCGCCCTGCGCCTGCTCGCCGGAGGAGAAGCCGCCGTTGTTGTGGCGATCCAGCTTCACGATGCTCCACCAGATCTGCTCGAAGGCTTTGCGGCAGTCCTCGTCGCCAGTGATCCAGTAGAGTTCCGCCATGCCCATGATGGCGTGCAGACTCTCCCAGCGCGGCTTCGGACCCTCATAATACTCTTTGCCGGCCAGGGCGCAGCGCAGATAGTCTCCCGCATTCTTATCCTGGAACTCATTCAAAATCTGCCGTGCGAGGTCGAGATAGGGCTGTTTAGGCGTCACCTGATAGAGAAGCCCCAGAGAATGTATCGCCGCCAGATTCATCTCGGAGTTGCCGGTGTCCACCAGACGCTTGCCGGTACGGAGAAATTTGCGACAGAGCAGGTCACCGATCCTCCCCGCACAGTGCAGAGCCTCTTTGTCTCCCGTCTCCTCGTGCCAGAGCAGCAGCCCCAGCATAATGTGGTAGTGTCCCCAGACGTCCCACGTGCCGCCCTTGCCTTCGAGATGGTTGTCAGGCGGAAACGGGCCCAGATACCCATCTGCGGCTTGCAGGCTTACGAGTTTCGAGACAAAATGGCTGAGGTAGGACTTGAGTTGCGGGTCGTGGGTGAGGCGGAGAACCTGAACCGCGCCGGTGAGATACTTTCCGGCGAACTCCCCAGACCAGGGCAGAAGATCCCGGTGAGGCGTCTTATCCCGGTCCCGAAACATCTCCAGCACGGCCGGATTCGTGTCCGGCATCTTGAGCAGCCAGTGGCGCGTAACCGAATCGACATACTCATGGACGACACCATGCGGCTCGAAACGCGTATCCGACACGCGGTTCAATTTTGGTGGAATGGTATGGCTCTGCGCGTTGGCGTTCATAATCGTTGTCATCGTACCTAAGGCCAAAACCAGTCCGAACAAGCGAGCGTTGGAACGGAGGTCGATCAGGCGATAATGTCCTTCTGAACAACGCCGTGAACGTCGGTGAGGCGGAAGTCGCGGCCGCTGTAGCGATAGGTGAGTTTGGTGTGATCCATGCCCATCAGGTGAAGGATCGTGGCGTGGAGGTCGTGGACGTGCATGGGGTTCTCGACGGCATTGAAGCCGAATTCGTCGGTGGCTCCGTAGGCCAGACCGCCCTTGACGCCGCCGCCCGCCATCCACATCGAGAAACCGGTGCTGTGGTGATCGCGGCCTTTCGCGCCCTGTGATGTCGGGGTCCGACCGAACTCGCCGCCCCAGATGACGAGTGTATCGTCGAGCATACCGCGCTGTTTCAGGTCTTTCAGCAGTGCCGCAATCGGTTTGTCGCTTTTGCGGGCGTGGTCGCGGTGGTTCAGAATGTCGGCATGATCGTCCCAGGGCTGCCCATCGCCATAGTAGATCTGCGTGATGCGGACCCCGCGCTCCGCCAGACGCCGCGCCATGAGGCAGGCGTTGGCGAATTCGCCCTCCCCGTACATCTCCCGAGTCGCCTTCGTCTCCTTACCGATATCGAACGCATCCTGCGCCTCGAACTGCATCCGAAAGGCCAGTTCGAGGGCGGAGATGCGGGCGTCTAACTGTGGGTCATGGTCGTGTGTGCCGAGATGCAGCCGATTCATCTGCTGCAGCAGGTCAAGCTGTTCGCGCTGATCGGTCGCGTTGAGATAGCGGTTCTCGACGTTGCGCAGGATCTTCTTGGGATCGGTCTCACGGTTGTTGATATGGGTGCCCTGATAGACGCCTGGCAGAAAACTGTTGCTCCAGAGCTGGGGGCCGACGACCGGTTTACCGGGGCAGAGCGCCACAAAGCCGGGCAGGTTCTGGTTCACGGTTCCGAGGCCATAGGTGATCCAGGAGCCGAGTGAGGGCCGGATTGGCTGCATGTTACCGGAGTTCATCATCAGCAGGGCCGGCTCGTGGTTGGGGTTGTCGGTATACATCGAGCGAAGCACACAGATGTCGTCTATACATTTGCCCACTTCGGGATAGAGCTCCGACACTTCGATGCCGCTCTTGCCATACCTCGCTGTCTGGAACGGCGACGCCATCAGCAGGCCGGAGTTCTTCTTACCGCCGATCTTGATCGGATCGGGGCTCTGCCCGGCATACTTCGCGAGCGATGGCTTGGGATCGAACGTATCGACATGCGAAGGGCCGCCGTTCATGAACAGGAAGATGACACGTTTCGCCTTCGCCGGAAACATCGGCGGGCGCCTATCGAGCGTGTAGCTCTTGCGAACGCCGCCCGCCACGATGGACGGCGTTGTCGTCGCCCGGGCCTCCGAGGTGAGCATGCTGCTCAGCGCCAGTGCGCCAAAACCGCCGCCGATGCGGCAGAGCAGGTCGCGGCGCGAGGGCAGCGTCGCGGAGTTCGTCACAATCAGATTATCGTCAGGAGCCTTGGTCATCGCGTCTTATCTCGTTTCCAGGGGTGCAGGTTCAGTCGACATAGAGAAATTCGTTGGCGCTCAGCAGGGCCTGCGCATACTGCTCCCAGCGCGTGAGGCGGCTTGCCATCGGCGCCGCAGGTTTTGCGCCGCCAGGGACAGGCCCGGTCTGCGGTGTTTCGGAGGAGAGGCCACCGCCGGTATCGGGCGCGATCAGAATCTGTTTCGGACCCCGCAGGAAGGCCAGTCCCAGCGCCATCTCCGCCTCGGTCGGCGGCCTGCTATCCACGAGCAGATAGGCATGTTTGATGCGATCCGCGTCGGAATCCGCTGGGTTGGCGTGGAGCCGGGCAGCGAACGCCTTCGCCTGCTGGATCATAAACTCGCTGTTGAGCACGAACAACTGCTGCAGCGGAACGGTTGTCGCCATCCGCGCATCTGTCGTCGCATTGGGATCCGGGAAGTCGAACAGGCGCAGCATCGAGTCGAGATCATGGCGGCTGACGGCGGCGTAGAACGTGCGCCGGTGATTGTCTGCCGAAGAGAGCGATAGCGACGGCCCGCCGATGGTCGGATCCAGCCTATCCGTGACGGCCAGCATGGCGTCCCGCCACGCTTCGATCTCCAGACGGCGTCGGCTGGCGCGCCACACATAACGGTTGTCCGGGTCGATCTCATCGTTGTGTGCGTTTCGCGCGCTGCTCATCTGGTAGGTGGCGGAGAGCATGATCTGACGATGCATAGCTTTCATCGACCAGCCCTGATCCATGAACTGTTTCGCCAGATAGTCCAGCAACTCGGGGTGGGTGGGCGGCTCGCCTAAAAGACCGAAGTTGCTGGCGGTTCGGACCAGTCCGACGCCGAAGTGATGCTGCCAGAGACGGTTGACCATGACCCGCGCGGTCAGCGGATTGTTCCTGTCCGCGATGGCGTTGGCGAGTTCCAGCCGCCCGCTGCCCCTGGTGAAGACCGGGGCGTTGTCCCCTGCGAGGATCGTCAGGAACTTGCGCGGGGCCTCTTCGCCCGGAGCGTCGGGATTGCCCCGCAGCAGGACCGGTACATTGGCGATCTTCGGACCTTCGGTCAGCGCATGGATGAACGCGCCCATCTTCAGCCGCTCTAGTTGGCCCTTAATGGTGGCATAGTGGACTTTGGGATCTCCAACGAGCAGGCGGTCGAACTGGTCTTTGGGAATGGTCAGGACGCCCGCATCTCCCACGATCTCGTCGGCTTCGGTCATCTCGGCTTTGGTCAGCGCGGGCTGGCTCGGCTTCTCCTTGCGGCGTTTGACGAGATCCATGAGGCTGTTCTGATAGGCGTCCGCAATTTTGGTCGCCTGCGCCACCGCAGCTCCAGATGCGGAAAGATCGGTGTGCGCGTCCTGTGTCTGCACCATCTTCTGCCAGTCGGCCAGGAGCGGCTGATCCTTCCCCTTCGCGAGGTAGGTCATCCAGCGATCCAGGACGAGCGCTTCCAGCTTCTCCGAGTTGGCAAACTGTTCTGATGCCAGTTTAGAATTGGTTTTGCGAACATTGAGCAGTTTCCACACGGCCACCAGGTAGCGTGAGGTTTCCGGCAGGAACCGTCCGCGCAGATTCGTAAGCTGCTCGTTCGTAAACTTATCGACTTCCGCTACTTTGGTGTTGATCAGGTCCTGGCGATTGGTCACTCCTGCGGCCTTGCTCTCCGGGCCTCCGGCCGTTGGCGGGGTGTAGGGCACCTCGATATAGGCTGTGCTCGCGAAGATGCCCGCGAGTCCATAGTAGTCCTTCTGTGTGATCGGATCGAATTTGTGGTCATGGCAGCGGGCACAGGCGACGGTCAGGCCGAGGAAGCCGCGCGAGAGCGTATCGATGCGGTCGTCGTACTGATCGAACATTTTGCTGTCGCCGTAGTAGACCGGACCGGTTGCGAAGAAGCCGAGGGCGGGCAGATTCTCTTTCGAATCCGGCTCGTTGGTCAGGTCGGCGGCGATCTGGGCGCGGACGAAGCGGTCGTACGGCATATCGGTGTTGAGGGCGTGGGCGACCCAGTCGCGGTAGCGGAAACCCTGGGGATAGAGACGCGGCTCGAAGCTATGCGCCTGATCCTCCCCATAACGCGCGATGTCGAGCCAGTAGCGGCCCCAGCGCTCGCCATAGTGTGGGCTTGCCAGCAGGCGGTCGACAACCGTCTCCCAGGCTCTGGGCGACCGGTCGGCAAGGAAGGCCTCCACCTCTTCAGGAGTGGGGGGCAGGCCGATCAGATCGAAGGTGGCGCGGCGTATCAGGGTGCGGCGGTCGGCGTAGGAGTTGGGTTTAAGCCCCCGCGTTTCCAAACCGGCCAGAATGAAACGGTCTATCGGATTATGTGCCCACGCCGCGCGTTTGACAGGCGGGGGGGAGACGGCGCGAACCGGCTGCCAGGCCCAGTGCTGTCGTTTGCGTCTCTCCACCAGAAGAGCCGCAGGGTTCGGGGCCAGCGAGGCTGTCACGACGCGTTCGTGGGGCCAGGGAGCGCCCATCTTCACCCATTCGGTCAGATCCGCGATGGCCGCTTCGGAAAGTTTGGCCTTCGGCGGCATCTGAAGTTCCGGCTGGGTGTAGTGAATCGCCTCGATCAGGCGACTATGCGCCGGGTCACCGGGCATCAGAGCGGAGCCGCCCTGACCGCCGTGCATCATCCCCTGGCGCGTATCGAGCGTAAAATTCCCGAGCGAACGCTTCGCAGACTGAGAGTGACACGAATAGCAGTACTGCGCCAATACCGGACGGACTTTCTTCTCGAAAAACTCGACTCCTACCGGATCGACCCTCTCTTGGTCCGCCGCTCCTGAAGTCAGCGCCCCTGTCGCCTTCGCGCCGGGGACCGGCGAAAGCGGCGGTTTCGGCGTTTGCGCTGCCATAGGTGCGAGAACAACACCGCCAAAGAGCAGGATCAAGGAGATTGGAAGGAGTGGTTTGGGCATGTAAAACGCTTTCTCATCGGTTCAATTTGGGTTCCCTCTTTAGAGGCCAGTGATACAGAAATGTTGCAAAGACCTGGCGCTTCGGAAAGAGCAAACCTACTCCCGCGAAACGACAGGTCTTTCTTTAAGCAAAATCCAGCTCCCTTCCCGAGAGGGAAGGGGGCCGGGGTGAGGTGATTACAGCGCGTAACCGGAGCGGTAGGTAGGCTGGATTATGTGCGCCACTTTGTCGGCGACGGTGCTACCGTTCTTGACCTTCATGTTTTTCGCATCCCAGAGTACCTTCTCGCCCTCGGCCCAGACCGCCAGGTTGCCAAGCAGAATGGTTTCGGCCAGATGCGAGGCGTAGTCCGGGAAGTTCGACATGGCCGGCTTGCCGCCGCGAATAGCGCCGATAAACTCTTCCCAGTGACCGGGGGAGTGCGGATAGTCGACACTGGCCATCTCGACGCCGCCGACGATGTGGCCTCCGCCGCCGTAGTCGCCGGGGGTATAGAGGCTGCCCTTGTCGCCGATGATCAGCGAACCGCTATCGGGAACTTTGCCGCTCTCCGGGAGAAGGTCTTTTGGGAACAGATCCATCGGCGGCATGTAGCCGCCATCGTACCAGTACATCGTCAGGGCAGGACGCTTGCCGTTGGCCGGGAACTCATAAATGATCTTCGACGCCTTCGGATAGCTGTCGTGGTTGGTGCCGGAGGAGGTCGCCACGACCGACAGCGGATTGAGCAGGTCGAGGGCCATGAACGGCAGATTGACGGTGTGGCAGGCCATATCGCCGAGCGCACCGGTTCCGAAGTCCCAGAAACCACGCCACGCAAAGGTGTGGTAACCGTCGCCGTAAGGACGCATCTTTGCTGGCCCGATCCACAGATCCCAGTCCAGGTTGGCTGGAACCGGCTTTTCTGCCGGGCGCTCGATGCCCTGCGGCCAGATCGGACGGTTGGTCCAGACATGCACCTCTTTCACCGTGCCGAGAGCGCCTGCGCGGACGCGGTAGGCGTTTTCGCGCATGCTGTTGCCGGCGGTGCCCTGGTTGCCCATCTGAGTGGCGACCTTATGCTTTTTGGCCAGCAGTGCGAGCTGACGACACTCATAGATGCTGTGCGCCATCGGCTTCTGGGTGTAGGTGGCTTTGCCCATGTGCAGCGCCAGCGCCGTCGCCGGACCATGCGAATGGTCGGGGATGCTGACCGTGACGCCATCGATATGTTTGCCCATCTCGTCGTACATCTTGCGGTAGTCGCGGTACTTCTTGGCATTGGGGAACTGCAGGGCTTTGCGGTTGAGAGTGTTCTCGTCCACGTCGCAGATGGCGACGATATTGGAGAAGCGAGCCGCATCGCTGGAGTCGCTGTCGCCTTTGCCGCCTACGCCGATGCAGGCGAAACTGAGCTGATCGTTGGCGGACTTGGGCTTGTCCTGGGCCTGGGCGGTCGTACCGGCCCAGACACCGAAGGCCGTCCCTGCGGCGGTCTTCAAAAATTCACGTCGATTGCCGTGCGAACTCATGACTCATTCTCCTCTTTGAAAAAGCTGTACCGTGCTTCAGGGAGGAAGCACGGTCGGGATAGATTGCCGAGTATGTTCCCAGTAGGTATTCGTTAAATTCCTGTCGCTGCGACCGGATTCCTTCCTCTTCGACACCGCATCTTCAAGTTTGTTCCGAAAGAGATAAAAATGCCCTTGCAGACAGGTGTCCTCCATCTGTCTTCTTGACAGTGATCTCCCCAGTATGCCATGCTTTGAACCTTCGTTCGCTGCGCGTCGACGCCGATGCCGTCGCGCACTGCGCTATTTTGTACTCCGACAGCGTTGTCGGGACAGGTCGCCCGGCTTGGACAGCCGACTTATCGTCGTCACCGAAGACGCCATCGCCAATGAGGAGGAAGAATACGAAGATGTGGGTTACTAACCGACCGGGATCGGACGATGCGCTGTCGCGTCATGCCGTGGTTCTCGGATCTCTGTGCATCGCGCTGTTATGCGGTCTGCCGATGCTGGCAGGCGCACAGGGCGCACCGGTCGCCGGGCCGGTTCCGAAACTGGAACCAGGCGATACGGCCTGGATGCTCGTCTCCGCCGCGTTCGTCATGCTGATGACGCCGGGCCTCGCTCTGTTCTACGGGGGCATGGTCCGCGCCAAGAACGTGCTCAATATGCTGATGCAGAGCTTTGTGGCATTGGGAGTCGTCACCGTCGTCTGGATACTGTGGGGCTACTCGCTGGCGTTCGGGCCGGGTGGGCGGTGGATCGGCAGCCTCGCCTGGTTTGGGCTGCAGGGGGTGGGGCAAGCGCCAAATCCCGACTACGCCGCGACCATTCCGCATCAGGTCTACATGATCTATCAGATGATGTTCGCTATCATCACGCCTGCGCTCATCAGCGGAGCTATCGCGGAGCGCATGAAGTTCTCGACCTATGTCGTCTTCATGGTGCTCTGGTCTACGCTGGTCTACTGTCCGGTGGCGCATTGGGTCTGGGGGCACAACGGCTGGCTCGGCACGATGGGCGCGCTGGACTTCGCCGGGGGGACCGTCGTGCATATCACGAGCGGCGTCTCCGCGCTCGTCGTCGCGCTCGCGCTCGGCAAGCGCCGCTCCGCAGGGATCGGGCACGAAGAGGAGCTGCGACCGCATAACCTGCCCATGACGCTGATCGGCACGGGACTGCTCTGGTTCGGCTGGTTCGGGTTCAACGCGGGCAGCGCGCTGACGGCGGGCGGCCTGGCCGGCTCGGCTTTCCTCACCACGCATGTCGCAGCAGCGGTGGCGGGCGTGACCTGGATCGGGCTGGACTGTCTCATCCATAAGAAACCGACCGCGCTGGGCTTCGCAACCGGGGCCGTGGCCGGTCTAGTCGCGATCACGCCCGCCTCCGGATTTGTCGGGCCACTGGCGGCCATCGCCATCGGAGCCGGAGTGGCGGTGATCTCGTTCTACGCCATTCAACTGAAGCACCGCTTCCACTACGACGACACGCTGGACGTGTTCGGTGTACACGGGATCGGAGGGATGTGGGGCGCTCTCGCCACGGGGCTGTTCGCCTCGGTTGCTGTGAACGCGGCGGGCGCGAACGGGCTGTTCGCCGGGGGAGGATTCACATTGCTCGGCAAGCAACTGCTTGCGGTCGGGGTTTCGGTCGGGTATGCCGGTACGGTGACCTTCCTGCTGGTTCTGATCCTGAAAAAGGTAATGGGACTGCGGGTCAGCGAGGAGGCGGAGAACGCCGGGCTCGACCTGGCCCTGCACGGGGAAGCGGGCTACAACGGACCCGGTTCGGAGAGCGGCCTCTTTCCCGACAGCGACTGAATCTTTCC
>JBBQPO010000227.1:0-10207 GCA_038217285.1 Chthonomonadales bacterium | reverse complement strand
CGCTCGCTGTCGGAAGCGTCACGTGACGATTCCCCGAGGTTATCCCACCTCAATCGACCGAGGGAACAAGTTCCCACAGAAAGGAGACGGATCTAACTTAAAAATGGTCTGATCCGTGTCTTGACAAACCCGACCACTATAGATGCTGTCGCGGTTCGCACCCTGCTCGGTGGCTTCGCGAATGCGAACGCTCGTGAACTCCGCGTGGACAATCGTCCCTTCTGGCGCAGGTGGCTGGACTATCTGCAGGGGGGATATGCTCCGTCGGTAGCAGGAGCATTGACGCCGTTACAGGCTGCTTTCGAGGTAGATGCAAATGTTCATGAAAGAGGTCAGTTGACCGATCCCACCGAGATCGTTCGAGAACTGCTCGCTCATGGCGCCAACGTGAACCAGAAAGACGAGTATGACGTCCCTCTCATAGGAGTAGCGGTGTGCAATGCTCCGTATTTTGAAAATAACAACTCCAACTGCATAACACTCCTGCTGGCGCATGGCGCTAACCCCAATGCGGAAACGCGCAACGGACTATCCATGCTCTACTGCGCGATCCTCTCCGACGATACGACGCTGACGGTTTTGTTGCTGAAACGTGGAGCGAAGTGCTGTATGTACGGCGACCCAGTACCCATGATAAACGTCGCAAAATACGTGGGCGATTCGCCTGTAATGTTTGCTCTTCTGCCGAAAGAGACCGGTGCAAAGCGGCACCATTGAACGTATGCTCCGAGGCTCTGACCCTCTGAGATCGGTACAAGTCCAGTGAGTTTAATGACCGGATGGATGACGAGACGCTGTGAGGCGGGTCTCTTCCTACGTGGATCGTCTCAAGCCGCTGCCCGTTACAAAGAACGGCGCTTCCTGACTCTCGCTTTCATTCTTCGATATGCCAGCGCACGGGATAGAACGGACAGTCGATGGATCGAATAAAAGTAAAACGACGGGTCTGGCGGGGCGGTATAGGGCTGATCGCGGCGGGTGGCGGGCTGCTGCTTTTCCGCCCTGCTGCCGATATTTCCGCAGCGCAGGAGCGCCAGGCAGGCGCGAGTTCGCCCGTTTATCCGTCGTTTATGCGGGCGCTGAACGTCCGACTGGGGGTGACCGCCGAGAGAGATCTGGAGCGTCGATTAGGCGACGCCGAGGTAACGATCGGCGGGCACTCCAATAGCGGGCGGGTCTGGTACTTTCATAACGGCCTGCAACTGCGATCGGATGGCTTTGATCGCGGGAAGGAAGGCTACATTCTCGATACCCTGGTCTTCTCAGAGTGGCGCGGCCAACTCGGCGACACAAGGGAGTTCGTGAAGTCGGGGGTGGGCGTGTGGAAGAGCCTGCGGGTCGGCATGACGCCGACGGCATGTCTGGCCGTGCTGTCTGCGGAGACGCACAAACCGACGATCACTCCGGATACGTTGACCTTGCGCAAAGAGGTCCGCGTCTCCAGGCGCGGCAAGCGCGCCCGGTTTCTCTACGAAGCGACACTCCGGTTTTCGAACGGACGACTGGACTCCTTGCTGCTCTCGAGCGAGATGCTGTAGATGAAACGGCACAGGTCTCAAACGGTAGCGCCGAAGACGGCTGGTCGCGGAGCGACCGGTACGGCGGAAGCCTTGCTCCCTCTCCTGCGTTTCGCACAGAGAGGGAATTGCTTTTCTTGTGGCGAACATACGCGCGGCGGTTTCGCCATCCCCGTATGCGCCGTTAGCACCAACGGAAACATGAACTTTTTTAATGGAGGAACCTGACCCTATGGCTAAAAGGAAGATCAACGTCGCTCTCATCGGTTATCAATTTATGGGAAAGGCGCATAGCAACGCGTATCGGCAGGTGGGCCGGTTTTTCGACCTCGATGTCGAGCCTGTGATGAAGGTTCTGGTCGGGCGCAGCGAACATAAGGTCAAGGCGGCGGCGGAGAACTTCGGCTGGCAGGAGTATGCCACGAGCTGGGAAGAGGTTATTCAGCGCCCCGACATCGACCTGATCGACATCGGAACGCCGAACGACACCCACGCCGCCATCTCCCAGGCCGCGCTGAAAGCCGGGAAACACGTTCTCTGTGAGAAACCCCTCGCCATCTCGGTCGCGGATGCCAAAGCCTCCTACGACGTTGCCAAACAGACGGGACTGATCAACGGCATCTGCCATAACTACCGGAAAGCTCCGGCCATCGCCATGGCGGCGCAGATGGTACGCGACGGCAAACTCGGCGCGATTCGCCACTTCCGCGGCACCTACCTCCAGGACTGGATCCTCGATCCGAGCGTGCCCCTGGTCTGGCGACTGGACAAGAACATCGCGGGCAGCGGCTCGCACGGCGATCTGAACGCCCATCTGATCGACACCGCCCGCTTTGTCATGGGCGCAGAGTTTACCGAGGTGATCGGGCTGGCGGAGACTTTTATCAAGAAGCGTCCGCTGCTCGCCGACACAGACGGCGGCTTGACCGGATTCAAAGCGTCCGGCGAGATGGGCGATGTGACCGTAGACGACGTGACCGCGTTTCTGGCCCGCTTCAACAACGGCGCGACCGCGACCTTCGAGGCCACCCGCCTCGCGCCCGGCCGCAAAAACTACAACCGCTGGGAGATCAACGGGGAGAAGGGCAGCATCGCCTTCAACCTGGAGCGCATGAACGAGATCGAGATCTACCTGACCGACGATCCACAGGGTCTGCAGGGTTTCCACACCATCCAGGCCACCGAGAACTTCATGCCCTATATGGAGGGCTACTGGCCAGTCGCGCACATCATCGGCTACGAGCACACCTTCATCAACATGATGAAAGACCTGTTCCAGGCCATCGGCAAGGGCGAACAGTTCACGCCCGACTTCGAAGACGGCCTCAAAAATCAGGCAGTTCTCGAAGCGGTGGATAAGTCCGTGCAGTCCCGCCAGTGGGAACGTCCTGCTTTCTGATTCCCTCTTGGTTGACGTTTAGACTATTTTCGCCCGTCCGAAATGGCGTTCACAGACGATTTGAGATCGGAAACCCTAACTCTAATGAAATGCTATGGATTTATGGCACTCTGGTACAGCGAACGGGCTACACCTAACACGCCATAAATTCCTGGCAATACGTTCGCGAAATGCTTTTTGATCTCATTTGCCTTCGATGAGGCCGCACTTGAAGGTTCAATTTAGTCTAAACGTCAACTCTTGGAAAGAGAGTTTCGTGATGCCTCTACAGTGCCTGCTGGATGAGACGGCGAATCCTCCGGAACCGGATGCGCTCTACCTGACGTTAGAGCGTCCGGATCCGCCGGAGGAGAGGCCCTACCTCTACATCAATATGGCCGCGACGGTCGATGGCAAGATCGTCGTCGGGGAGCCGGGTGGGACCGCGAAGGGCGTCGGCGGCCTGACCGATCAGGTGCTGTTTCGGCGACTGCAGCATACGTGCGACGGCGCGCTGTTGGGCAGTACGACGCTGCGGGCCAGCCAGGTGCTCTATCCGCCGGAGATCGCGCGTTTCGTGGTGACGCGCACGGGCGACGTGCCGCTGACAAACCGTTTTTTTACGGATGCGCCGCAAAAAGCCTATGTCCTTGCCCCTACCACGCTGCCACCGGAAGTCGCGGCGAAACTGAAATCGGCGACGAACGTAGTGCTGGTAGGGCAGGGTGACGTCGATCTGGCGGCGGCAATGAAGCATCTACGGCAAAATCTTGGCGTTCGTTACCTGCTCTGTGAAGGCGGCGCGACGCTCAACGACCAACTGATTCGGGCAGGCCTCGCCGACGAACTGTTTCTAACGCTGGCCCCGAAACTCAAAGGGGGCGCCCACCTGCCGACGCCCGTGGATGGGAGCGGTTTTCCGCCGAATATCGCCCTGAAGCTGACTCTCCTTTCGCTCTATCGGGATGGCAGCGAACTCTATCTGCGCTACCTCTTAGGCAGAGAGCCGCAACGTGCAGCGGCAAAGTGAACACCCGACGTGCCTGATTGCGTCTCAACGAGCAGAATGGATCTGAGGTGACGATGCGAGTAGTGACCGCGCAGCAGATGCGCGACATGGATCGTCGGGCGAGTGAGGAGTTCGGCATTCCCGGCGTTGTCCTGATGGAGAATGCGGGGCGCGCGGTCGTGGACGCGGTGCGGCGAGAGCTCGGGCTGCTTCGAGGCAAACGTGCCGTTGTCTTCTGCGGGCCCGGCAACAACGGCGGCGACGGCTTCGTGATCGCCCGCTATCTCTCTCTGGAGGGAGCCGACTGCACTCTCCTTTTCGTCGGGGAGGCCAAGGGGCTGAAAGCGGATGCCCGCACCCATTTCGATCTTGCCCGCCGTCTCGAACTGAATTTTCTGCCGACAGGCCAGGACGCGGAACGTGACGCCCTGCTGGTACGCGCCGATGTCGTCATCGATGCTCTGCTCGGGACCGGGGTCAAATCCGCGCCACGCGCCGAGGTCGCCGCGCAGATAGAGGCGATCAACACGGTCTCCTGCCCCGTATTCGCCGTCGATATTCCTTCCGGTGTCGATGCCGACACAGGGGCGACTCCGGGCGTGGCTGTCCGAGCGACCCATACGGTCACCTTCGCCACTCCGAAGCTGGGCCTGCTGCTGTTCCCCGGCGCGGAATGCGTCGGAAAGCTTCAGGTGGCGGACATCGGCCTCGACTGGGAAAAAGTTGTCCACGCCGACCCGACTGAGCCGACTATCCGTCTGCAGTTTGCCCTGCCGACGCGTCCTTTCCTCTCTAGCACCGACGGAAGATCGAGCGGAGGGCAGGGGAGTTCGAACGGGTATTTTAGAGTTCCCAGTGCAGGTCCGACCCTGGATTTCGGGAAGGCGAATCGTCTCCTGCAGAAGCGCAAAGGCGAGACGAACAAAGGCGACTATGGGCACGTCGGGATTGTTGCAGGCTCGCGGGGCATGGCGGGTGCACCGGCGCTGGTGGCGCGTGGGGCGCAAAGAGTCGGTGCGGGACTGGTGACCGTTCTGGCTCCCGCAGGAGTGCAGCCGACGATCAGCGCGAAGCTCGATGAGCAGATGACCGTGCCGTTGCCGGAGAAGAACGGAGCGGTTTCGGGCGAAGCGTTCGCGGAGGTCGCGCGGTTCGCGGAGCGGGCGACCGTGCTTTGTGTGGGGCCGGGGCTGACGACGGAGCCGGAAGCAGCGGCGCTGGTATATCGACTGCTCGTTGAAATATCGAAGCCGCTGGTGCTGGACGCTGACGGGTTGAACGCCCTGGCGATGTCGCCGGAGAGGGCGCAGGCACGGCCCGACGATCCGCGCGCTCCGCTGGTGCTGACGCCGCACCCCGGAGAGGCCGCCCGTCTGCTGGGAACATCCATTGCAGACGTACAGTCTAATCGGATAGCTTCGGTGCGGGAATTGGCGCGGCGCTATCGGGCGACCGTGGTTCTCAAGGGCCGTCACTCCCTGATCGCCGACATCCAGGGCAACGTGATCATCAATACCAGCGGCAATCCCGGCATGGCGTCGGGCGGTATGGGCGATACCCTGACCGGTATTCTGGGCGGACTGCTGGCGCAGGCCCTCGCGCCGCTGCGCACTATCGAGGATGAAAATTTCTTTCGCACCGAAGCCATTCCGCCGTTGGAGGTGGTGGCGTTCGGTGTCTTTCTGCATGGCCTGGCGGGTGATCTTGCGGCGGCCTCACACGGGGAAGCCGGACTGGTCGCCGGAGATCTCATCGAACATCTGCCTGCCGCACTTCGTCTGCTCGAGGAAACGCTATGATCCGTTGCATCACCTTTTTCGATTCCCGTCGCGCGCTGCGCCTCTCTCTCAGCGCCCTGGCTCTGAGCGTTACGGTTTCCGTGCTGGCGCAGACCCCGCCCGCAGACCACGGTGGAAATCCGGCACCGACCTCTGGAGGCAAGCCGCCTGCGACCACTGCGGTGCCCGGCGCTCCCGACAAGTCCTCCGGCCAGACGCCGCCTGTAAGCGGCGGCGCAGTGCCTGCGGCTCCGGTCTCCTCCTCGGCGGTCGTGAAACTGAAGAAGGAGATCCAGGGGGGCGATTTCGGCTACCGTTTCGTCTCCGCGAATGGCGACACTGCGCTGACCGCCCTGACGCCGCTGCCTGCCGCGACCGGAACGGATGTGCTGGTCGGAGTGCCTTCCAATGTGGACGTGAAAACCGCGAAGCTGGAGGTACTGGACAACACGCGCGGCAATCTGGCGCGATTTCCGATCCAGACGACCGCCGCGATACCCCTGGCCGACAGCAGTTTCGCCTACGCACAGCGCGTCAACATTCCCGTTCAGAAGGCCGGACTTGGCGTGATCGGGGCGCAGGTGACATTGGCAGACGCCGCGAAATCGTACAATAAGACCACGACGCTGCAAGCCTCCGATGGCGGTCTGGCGCGCTTTGACAATGTCCCGCTCAACAAAGAGATGACCGCGACGGTTAGCTACGCCGACCACAAGATCAGCGGCACCCAGACCCTGCCTGCGTCCCGCACGGGAGACGGCTGGTCGGTGATGACGGTGGACTGGGCCGACGTGAAAACCGTGCCCGCACCCGTACCTGTCGCCCCTGCGGCAAACAGTCCTCGGACGGGTGATAGTACGGACAGCGCCTACCGTCGTGAACGTACCGAACCGCAGGCCAATACCAACCCGTTCGGCGGTGTGCTCAATACCGTCATCGGCCTGCTCTTTCTCGCCGGAATCTTCTACGTTCTCTACCGGCTCTACCAGACCGGGCGTTTGAAGAACGTCATGGACAAACTTGGCCTCAGCACGGCGATGATGGCGACGGACCCGGGAGCAGCCGCTCCCAGTCCCTTCGACAAACCGGCCAAAGCGCCTATTCAGCCCATTACCGATGGGACAGCCGATCCCTTTGGCGGAGTCGGGGTGGCAGGTGGCGGCTTCGGGGCCGCACCAATGCCGACCGCGAGCGGACCACGCCTTGTCGCCACGATGGGAACCTACGCGGGAACGATCTTCCCCTTGCTGGGCCCGTCGATGGATATAGGCCGGGATGCGGGCAATCCCATTCCGCTGCCCAACGATACCAACACCTCCCGACGCCACGCCACTCTGCAGATGGGGGACGGGCAGGTCGTTCTGGTGGATAACAACTCCTCGAACGGCACCTACGTCAATGGGGTGCGCATCGCCGGCCAGACCCCGCAGCCGCTTCGACCCGGCGATGAGGTCAACATCGGCAACACACGCTTCCGCTTCGAGGCGTAGCGCAGTTTAAGGAGTGGATATTGAGATCGCGGATTCTGCTCGGGTTGATTGCCGGAGGGGCCGGGGGGTTGATCGGAGGCGTGATCTCCGAAGCCCTCATCCCCTACAATAGCTATATTCAGAAAATCGATGGGGCGTGTACGGCCGTGCAGCCGACGACGCCCTGGCCCGGCTTCGTCCTGGCTTTTGCGGTGTACGGGCTGATCGCCCTGCTGCTGGGCGGCGTGGACGGCATCGTCGAAGGCAACCCTCGCAAACTCGTGCGCGGTGTGCTCATCGGGCTGTTTGGCGGCGTCATTCTCGGCTCCCTCGGCAATAACATCGGGCATCTCTTCTATGGCTGGCTCGGCGGCACGGACACCGCGCCGACCAATCCCTCCCTGTTCGCCTTCGTGATTCAGATCATCGCGCGCTCCGTTCTGTTCGCCTTCCTCGGAACGGGCCTCGGCATCGGGGCTGCGCTGGCGACGATGAGCCCGAAACGCATCTTTCAGGGCGGTCTGGGCGGCATGATCGGGGGCCTTATCGGGGGAATGCTTTTCGATCTCATCGGCAGAAGCACGGTCCCTCTCTACTCCGCTATCGGCCACGCTGGCTGCTACGACGCCGGCGGACCGGGCCGGATGCTCTCTTATGTGCTCATCGGAGCGCTGACAGGGTTCTTCATCGGACTCATGCAGGAGTTGTTCAAGCAGGCCTGGGTCAAAGTGCTGGCCGGACGCAACGAGGGCAAAGACTTTATTCTCTCCAAGCCGATGAACCTGCTGGGGCGGGACGAACGGTGCGAAGTGCCCCTCTACGGCGATATGAGCGTCGGTGTGCAGCACGCTGCCATCCGCGCCGACGGCAAGCGGCATATCTTGCTCGACGCAGGCACTCCTGCCGGAACGATGGTCAACGGGCAGCGCGCCGAGGCCGGAAAAGAGTTGTTGCTGCGCGATGGCGATATGATCCAGATCGGGCAGCATCGCATCCTGTTCCGCGAGAAAGCCACGCAAAACAAGTTCGCCCACAAGCCGATCGATGAGCCGAAAACGAAACCCAACAGCGCTGCGGTGCCGATGCCTTCGCATCTCTGCCCGTTCTGCGGCGCGCCGAAGGATGTCACCGGGAAATGTCTCTGCTCCCTCGGGAACGGCGGTATGGCCGGCGCGCCTGGCAGGAACAGCCCAGGGATGATGGGCGGCATGAATCCGAACCCTGGTTTTGGCGCGCCTGCGGACATGGAGGGCTATGGCGCCGCTCCCAATCCCGGCTTCGGCGCGTCCGCAGAGAGAGGGGGCGGCTATGACGTCGATCCTATGCCCGGTTTTGGCGGTGCGATGACCGGTATGCCGGCTCTAGGGCAGTTGGTCGGAGCGGAAGGCCCGTACGCTGGGCAGGTCTTTGCCCTCACGGCCGCGAATAGCACCGTAGGCCGCGAGACGACCTGCGACATCGTTCTCTCCGCCGACACGACCATTTCGCGCAGCCATGCCCGACTCGCCAACGAAGGCGGCAGTTTCGTCGTCTACGACAACGGCTCGTCCAACGGAAGTTTCGTCAACGGAATGCGGCTCACCAGTCCGGTCGTGCTTGCACCCGGAGACATCGTGCAGTTCGGCGGCAGCAAATTCCGCTTCGAATAAGATCACAACCTAGTGCGCTTCCACCTAACAAGGTGTGTAACAGGCAAGGAGTCCGCTTCGGCGGACCTTCGGCCGAAGGCCCCTAGCGAAGGACTTCAGTCCATCGCCAACGGCGCGGAAGTGCTCGATTCCAGCTTCAGCAACCGGAAATGAGGGAACGTATGGAAGATCGTACACAGATACTCGGGGGAACGGGAATGCCGAACGCGCCCGGAGGCGCACAGCCGACCGTTCTGGCGGGGACACGGACGCAGATGGGGGGGAACATGGACCCGATGCGGACGCAGATGGGAATGCCCATGCAGACCGTCGAGGTCGAGTGCGTTCCCGGCAACCGCTATGCGATGGCCCCGGAGATCAGCCGTGACAATGCGCTGATCGTGGTCAAGGCGAGCGGGCAGCAGTTGGGACGGCGCGCGCCGATCAACGTCTGCCTTGTCATCGACCGCTCCGGCAGCATGGAGGGTGAGCCGCTCGAATACGTCAAACGGGCCTGCGAATATGTGGTGGACATGCTGGAGCCGAACGATATTCTCTCGATCGTCACCTTCGAGGAGCAGGTCGATGTGCTGATGCCCGCCCGCCGTATCGTCAACAAAGGACTCGTCAAGGAGCATATCCGGCGCATGGAGGTCGGCAACACGACGAACCTCTACGACGGCCTCGTGGCGGGCTGTATGCAGATACAGTCGGTGATGGCGCAGACTCCCGGCTATGTCAACCGTGTGCTGCTGTTGACGGATGGTGAGCCGACGGCGGGCCTGAAAGATTTCAACTCGATCGTGCAGCAGGTGGGCCAGCAGAAGGCGCAGGGGATCTCGATCACCGCGCTCGGCTTCGGCAGCGAGTACAACGAGGAGTTGATGGCAGGCATTGCCCGCCGCAGCGGCGGCAACTACTACTATATCCAGCGCCCGGACCTGATTCCCGAAGTGTTCCGCCGCGAACTGGAGACCCTGATGACCATCGTCGCGCGCAACGTGCGCGTGCGCCTGACCCTGACGCGCTGGTCACAGGTTCGCCAGGTCTACGGGCAGCAGCCCGCGTTTCAGGGCCGCGTCGTCGAGATCCCACTGCCCGACATCGAGCGCGGCACAGTCCGAACCGTGCTCGCGGAACTGGAGTTCGACCGTCGCCCTGCCGGGACTTACCGCGTGGCGAAAGTCGAAGTGCTCTACGACGATGTGGTGAACAATCGGCCCTCGCAGGCGGTCGGAGATCTTGTGTTCGACTTCACCAACGATCGCGCTCTGCTCGCCTCCGGCGTCAACCAGATCGTGCGCAACGAGCTGGACATCGCTATGGCGTCGAAGAACATCGAGCGCACGATGATGGGGATGCGAACGCAGCAGTTGACGGCGATGGGCGCGATGCAGGAGCTGCAGAAGACCCGCACCGTGCTGATGC
>JBBQPO010000226.1:0-10209 GCA_038217285.1 Chthonomonadales bacterium | reverse complement strand
TTGGAGAGGTCTTGCTCAAAGAGAGCGGCGGCTTCGTAACGCTTCTGTTGGATCTGTTTTCGGGTAAGAATTAAGGTGTTCATACTCACAATACGCAAACCTGGGCGGTTCGTTGCTAGATCACCTGAAGGTCAATAATCTGCTGGGTCATATAGATGTTGCTGCCAACTGTCGCCAGACCGACGGCGTTGTGCGCACCGTAGTTCTGTCCAACCGCGACCAGGTTCGCGTGTTGCCCGTCTGTATCCGTCGGAAATACGCGAACGTTGCCGGGGTAATCACTGACGATCACATGCCCGCCATTGAACGCGATTCCAAGCGGCCCGATGCTGCCATCGGACGGAAAGTTATCGGCGAAGGTCGAGAGGGAGAAACCGGCCGTAACTCCTGCCGGGGTCAGGGTAAGCTGGGCGTTCGCGCGGCTGCCGAGAGACAGGGTGCCAGCGACGGTCAGTGCCGTTGCACCGAGAAGGGAAAGAAAACGACTCTGTTGCATGTTTAAGAACCTCCATGAACGCTGCCCTTGGCTGCAGGCATTCTTAATACTGAAAAGATGCTGCGTACCAGACCCTAGAACCGCCTACCTTGAACTCTGGAGCAAGCAAGTATGCAAGTTGTACCAAGATACGGAATATGCACAAATCGTGCCAACTTATGGCATTACAAATCAATATTTATGGCATTACAAATCAATATTTATGCCTGCCTGGTCTGTTTTTATGCCTGTCTGGTCTATGGAGGTTATCATGGACTGCTTCTCCGACGATCTGGGCAAGCGGTTGGCAGCCATGAGGTTTCTGTCTAAAGCGGGTAAACTGAATACCAGAATCGTCAGCGGGAAACGCAGGCTCTTCTCCCCCTGATAACATCCGCGCCGTGCGGGGCGTCGCGGAACGACCGTCGCCTTCCTCTCAGGGACCTCTGGGGATCAGACGGATTGGCAGTCGGAAATCCAACGTAAAAAACGCATTTCGAGGAGCGAAAAATGACGCAACACATCATCGATAGGCCCATGACCAGACGGGCGTTTCTTGGCGGCGCTGCCGCCCTTACCGCGAGCGCGATCACATCGCAACGCGTCTTCGGCGCGGGGGGCGCCAAGCCGAACTCCGTCATTCATGGCGTCCACATCGGCGCTATCACCTACAGCTATCGCGGTGGCCCGGATACCGCAGAGTACACGCTGCAATGCCTCCTAAAGGACGGCCTGAGCGAGGCCGAGCTAATGGACGGACCGATCCGCTCCTTCGCCGGCATCAACGGCAACGCCGCCGACCGCCCGAAGCAGCTTGCCCGCTGCGTGGATCTGCGTAAGATGTATCACGACGCCGGAGTCCACATCCATATCCACAAGTTCCCCTTCGGCCCGAGCGACGACGATATCGACTTCAACTTCGAGATAGCGAAAGCCCTCGGCTGCAAGGCCATCACCACCGAGCGCAACGACCAACTGGCCAAACGCCTCGCGCCATTCGCCGAAAAGCACAAGATCTGGGTCGCGTTCCACAATCACACGAACAATGTGCCGACCATCGAAGACCTCGACCCGCTGATGCAGATCAGCGACTACATCGGCTTTAATTTCGACATCGGTCACTATGTAGCCGGAACGCATGGCAAATCGCCGATCCCAGTGATCGAGAAGTACCACAAGAAGATCCTCAGCCTGCACCTGAAGGATCGCACCGCCGACGGCGGTAACCTCCCCTGGGGCCAGGGCCAGACGCCGATCAAAGAGGTGCTGCAACTGCTCAAAAAGGAGAAGTGGCCGATCTACGCCGACATCGAGCTGGAATACCAGGTCCCGTCCGACTCCGACCCCGTAAAAGAGGTCGCCAAATGCTTCCAGTACTGCAAAGCGGCGTTGGCCTGAGCAGCGCCTGCCTCCCGCTCCCCGGCCTAGATCGCACCAGGTCGGGGAGGCAGGGCCGTGGATGTCTCTCCCGTGACCGCGATGTTCGAGGCGGAGACGGGGGAGCGGGAGCAGTGCGAAGTAATCAATAGATATCTACCTTCCCAACTCTGCCCTGCTGAAACGCCGTTTTCTCCTCTTCATTTACCTGCGTATTGTTGAGGGAAAGATTTCGCAATCGTGCCGCGTTCTCCAGTCCTTCGATACGGCTCACCTGCGTATTGTCGAGGTAAAGCGAAGTAAGCTGTTCAATCGGACATTCTTTGAGAAACTCCTGAAAATGGGTCTGTGTGATCCGCTGGCGATAGAGAAGGCCTTTAACATAGATATGTTCACCGGAAGTTAGATCAGATTCTGCGTGATCAGTGTCGTGATCTCCGTCTGAACCTGGTCGGTCGTCCAGTAGGCGGTATGCGACGTTATCGGATTCCAGTCGGAATCGACTTCAAATTCCCGAATGGAGCCCACAGTGTCAAAGAGGCGGCGGGCCGGAAATCCGAGAATGTCGTCGGTATCGAAGAATATCTTCCACTTGGCGGAACCGGTCCTCGGAACGCCAATGACTGTCGGATCCAGGCGTTCCTTGTTGTACAGTTTATCCACCAGTTTTTGCTTGCGCAACATCATCAAGCCGATCTGGCAGCCAAAACTGGATTTGGAGCCCAGCACAAGCTTCCCTTGCTGTGCGCGGGTTCGCCAGTCGAGGTAGGCTTGCACGCTATCGGGAGAACTCTGGTTGTCCTTGACAAAGCCAGGCACGCCGTCGGGCGGATATGCGGAATCAGGGGCGAACAAGCCATAAAGGAAGTCAAAACCGACGGTAGCTCCCTGGCTATGGCCGATGAGATGGATAGCGACCTTGTCTGCCGCCTTGTAAGGCGCCAATCCTGCCAGCACCTGGGAGTAGACATTGTCACGCACGGCCCGCTCGCCATCCGCAGTGCAGTAGTAGAAACTGTCGCTGATCCCGAGCGTCAGGACGGTTTCTTTGATCGGTCGCGTAAGCGGGCGTACGACCGATCGCTGGAGAAAGTCGGGCGGGAAGTTCAGGAAGGAATCGTCTGCTGTCGGATGGGCTTTGATCTTATCGTAACTCACGGCATCCAGAACAGTGTTCTCGGCTTCCGTTAATCTCTCATCGGGCCGAAGCGCCGCAGAAATCGGAAAGGGCGCGTGCCCCCACTCGACACGGATAACGGCATCCATCCGCCCCGTAAGGGCTGGATTTTTAGCCTGCAGCGCCTGCCATAGCGCATCATATTGATGCACATGGTTGCTTGGCACAGCCTCTTCAACTACTCCGTGGATGAGGATCAAAACGTTGATGTTAGGCATAAGGACCTCCATGTTTGTGTTGCAAAAGTAACAATGCATTGATTGAGACGACCTGCCGGACAAAGATAGAACGTTTCTCTGTTAAGCCAGCCTGGTTCTGGGGACCATTATAACTTGCCGCCTGAATTTATGCAAGATCAGACATGATTCTACTGACCCCAAAACTTGCGGTCGATTCCACAATGACTTTTTGTCGTTTCTTCACCCGTAGTCGCACCCTTGCTGCAATGTCAAGCAGGAGACAGCGGAAAGCCAGCGAATATATCCCAAGGAGCAAGAGATCATGGAACGCAAGAAACGGGAGGTAACAAAGACGATGGAAAGGCCAAAGGTGCTGGGGATGATCTGCATACTGGCTTTATTGACCGCTGCGGTCCACGCTGCCCCCGGAGGGGACCCTGGGGACGCCTATGGGAACACGCGCTTCAACACGCAGGGGCTGGATTTCGCTGTCGGCGTGACACGTCAGTCTCTGAAAGCCGCTCCGTTGCAGAAGGACACGCCTCCCGGCGATGAGTGGCCCGCCCATATCGAGTTCAAGTTCCCTCACTACTTCGACGGCAAGCTCGGCAAACTGCTCACTCAGGCTTCCGGGGAGTCGCCACTCCTCGCGATCTATCCCACGGCCGACTTCGCCGCGATCCAGTGGGAGGGAGAGTTGAAGAGTCTGAAAGCGCTGCTGAAAAAGCGGTCCGGCGGGAACAGGATCCTGGCAGCCGCCAAAACCCTGCGGGCAGACATTCCACCCTATCCCCACACATCTCCAAGAAGGACTAGCCGCCATGACACGTGCCGTTCGACGCATCCTCTCGCTCATACCACTGCTCAGCGCCCTGCCGATGGCCGCCCCTACTGGTCCTCCCTCTCCATGCCCTGACCAACCCGAGGCTGCCGACGTCACGGCTCATGAGGACGGCCTGCATGGATACATCAGCTACAACACACAACCTAACCCTGACAAGGCGGCATCCAGCGCAGGGATCGGCTTCTATTCGGCCGTATGGCCCCTGATCGATCAACCTCTGGCCGGTTTCCAGATCGGTCTGCCCGGATGTTGGATACTACCGGACAACAAGGACAACAAAGACCATCCTCTCGCTCCTGTGGGCACTCTCGCACGCACCTGGAAGGAGCGCGGCCCCACCTGGGATAGCGTCTTTCAGACGGTAGAGGGCGGACTGGGATACTGGGCAGGGAACCATTTCCGCTATAGCGGGCCGAAATTCAGCATGAACGCCACCCCCCAATGCTACGACTACGAGGTCGGTTCCCCAGGCTGGTCCTTCTTCTACAACGATAAAACTCTGCCGGACAACCGCCTGGGTATCGCTCAGTTCAGCAATCGCCTCCTTATCCCCCCGGACGGACTGCCGTTCGATCACATCCATGAGGGGCAGTTTTTGGGCTATGCCTGGCTAGCCCTGCCCTTCACTACCCCAACAGCGGAGGACGACCCACCGACCGGGGACCAGAGCTGGACCTGCTGTCTTAACGCCGCCAATTTCAAGGGCCCCATCGCCTTCTACGTCCCCCAGACCTGGAGCAAGATCGGTGCCCTCTTCAAGGATCCCTTCCTCTACGGTCGTGGGCTTGATGCCCGGCCTGGCGTGGTCGGAGGAGGCGCAATTGAGATCAATACGGTGCCGCGCTTCGAGGCACAGGACGCCAAGGGCACCGTCTATTCCCGGATCCCACGGCTGCACTTCCCCGTCGACGACGCAGGCCGGGCCGTCCTGGTGCAGGACGTGACCTACTTCTCCAAGTCGGCTTTGTACGACTCCGTTAAACGTTGGCGTGACGAGGGCATACGGTGCTCCGGCGCATTTCATCCCAGCGGCGCTTGGAAGCCCACGCTGACCACAAGCCCCACCCGCTACGATCAGGCGAAAAAACCAATCACCGGTGTCGAGGCAGTGTGTTTGACCAAGGTCTTCCCAGGCAACCGCTGGGGGATGGAATGGTTCCCCAACACCATCACCCGCGCGGGGGAGTTCCCGGAATATTTCCGGCAAGACGGCGCGAAATGGACCCCCGTCCCCTCCAGTGCAGTGCCGCCCGAGACCGGTCTCACTACCCAGAAGTTCCGTGTGGCGAAGAAGGGGGCTACTTATATCACGCCTACCAGCGCAGCATGGAAGACCCCCGGTCCGGCGACCGCGCCCATAACTGTCACGCTGACAGACGGATCTCAGGTCACTTATGCCTGGTACCGGTTCATCGATCAACCCGTGTTCCAGCAGTACCACTGGGACGACGCGCGGAAACAGCGCTTGCAGAAACTGGTCGCCGAGATCCAGGCACACTGGACCATCGATCAGAACTACATGCCTCCTCCCAGCGCCGGCTCCCTGGTTCGGCTTGATCCGGCCCTCATCGTGACTCCACCTGCGGGGATGGCGACCGGATATGTCCCTATTGTGGTGGGACAACATGCACCTGAACGGCCTGACCCATAACGGAACCTCCGATCTGTATGTGTACACGCAGAAGTCGAACGCCTCCGGTACGCTGTTTTCCGTAGACGGCAGCACGTTTGCCCTGACAGACGGATCGGGAGGAACGCTCCCGTGAGACGAACGAACACACTTTCCATGCGTCATCCCCTCCGGGGAGTGGCGCAATAGCGGCGGCCTTTTTGCTTCTGAAAAGAAGCACTTCTCCTTTGAAGCAGGAACTTTTCAGCGCGAGTTGAGAAGACCACAGCTTTAGCCGTGGGAGAGTTCACGCGAAACGTGATATAATGGCTATGATTAGACGCAGAGGTAACAATGATGACACAAGCACAAGTGATAGAAGGAACTCCAAAGGAGATCCAGGATCATCTGAAGACAATAAACGGTAATATACGGCTCACTCTGATTGTGCCTGTCGAAGGTGAGGAAGAAGAAACACCCCAGAACCTACACCACGCGACCCCGGAGGAGCGCGCACGGGCGTTGGACGAGATCGCTCAGATGAACAAGGATGTTCCTGTATTGCCACCAGAAGCCTATAATCGTGAATCGCTCTATGAGGAGAGCTTCTAGTAGATGGCTTGCCTGGCAGACACAAACATTGTTATTCGGCGCGTCGTCCCCGGCGATCCTCAATACCCAACAATAAGTGCAGCACTCACCTTGCTAGACCAGCAGGGTGAGACGGTCTACATCACGGCGCAGAACTTAGTTGAGTTCCAGGCACTCGCGAGCCGTCCGGTTACAGCTAATGGCTGGGGTATGACAACCGCTCAGGCTAGTGCCGAAGCTCGGAAGATAGAAGCCATCTTTCCTCTTCTGCCGGAAACGCCCGCTATCTATCCGCTCTGGCGAAACCTGATCGATACCTACAACGTTATTGGTCGCCAGGTTTACGATGCGCGCCTTGTGGCGGTCATGCTGGCACATGGTATTTCGCATATCCTTACTCTTGACCCTACTGGCTTTCGCCGCTATGCTGCGATCATCACGGTTGTAGAGCCGCAGAACGTACGGTAAGGAAGTGGCAGACGAACTGGCTAATGCCATGTAGGGAGCAAGTAGACCAACGGAAGGGCCGCAGCCGAAACAATCTGCCCGGAAATAAGAGCGAGTCCTGCCACCGCTCGTCCAGACGAAGGTTCCTCTGGACGAGCAGCAACGATTGCCCACGCGCACGAAGGCGAGTGGGCAAGAATTTCGTCACAATGTCGTTCGGCGTCATCGTGGGAAAGAAGCGGTTTCAGGTTCAGGGCTATGCGGGGTAAACTGTAGCGTGTGCCTGTCCACAAGAACGATGCTATCTATTCTGGATAGGTGCCATGAAGCGATAGGTGGATACCATCGCAGGACAAGGGAGGAGCGCAGATGCATCTCAAATTTCTGCTTTTAGGAGTGGCGGCGGTACTGATAGGAGCCGGTGTGCGGGCGGACGATACCCAATCGACCCCCAAGCCGGATAAGAAGGGGTACTACGCCCTCTTCAACGGCAAGGATCTGAACGACTGGAAGCCTTCCGAAAGCCCGGAAACGTTCAAGGTGGAAGACGGGAACCTGGTCGTGAACGGTACACGTTCGCACCTGTACTATATAGGGCCGATCAACAAGCATGACTTCAAAAACTTCCACCTGAAAGCGGAGTTGATGACCTTTCCGAAGGCCAACAGCGGCATCTACTTCCATACGGAGTTCCAGGAGGGAGGCTGGCCGAACAAAGGCTTCGAGTGCCAGGTCAACGAGACCCACGGCGATCCCAAGAAGACCGGCGGCCTCTACAATGTGAAAGATGTTATGGACCAGTCGCCCGCCAAAACCAACGAATGGTACACCTACGACATCATTGTCAAGGACAAGAAGGTGACCCTGAAGATCAACGGCAAGACGACCACCGAGTGGACCCAGCCCGATGACTGGAAGGGCCCGGCAGGCATGCCTGGCCGCGTCCTCAGCGACGGCACCATCGCAATCCAGGGCCACGATCCCGGCTCGAAAGTGCTCTACCGCTCCATCAAAATCAAGCCCCTGAAATAGCCCCTTCTCTCTCCTGGTCGCAGGCCCCTGCGACCAGGAGGGACGAAACGGAGACGCTCAACATCCAGGATGCACGTGCTCCCCTCCAGCCCCCAAAGCCTTCCTCAGGCGGATGGCGACTGCGCGTCCAAAACCGTCTTCCTCCACTTGCGTACGCTGCTCAAATCCAGACGTTCGCCCTGGAATACGATCTGCTTGACAGGCTTCGTGCCATTCTTGCTTTCCCGTCTGAGATAACTGCTGATCTCCATCCAGCGCACCTCAACAAACTCCAACTTGTCCTTCCCCGCGAACCGCTCCCCTTCTCCGACGAGCGTTCCAATTACCAGCATGACAGGTACATTCTGCTTCAGCCAGTAGTCTACCCAGAGCGGCTCTTTAATATCGAAGATCTCTGCACCATCGGTCTTCCTTGTCCGCAGATGCGAGTTTCCTGACTTCAGTTGCAGATAGAGCCGCTGTCCGGTGCCGCGCCCCTCTTCGTCCGTAAACTCCAACTCCATATCAATGCCCTCATCTTCCGTGCCGGGTATCTCAAAGCATTTCTGATCCGCACTACTGATGCGTGCCGCCACCTCTAGAGCCAATAACTTGCCTTTACGGCGTGAGTCGAGCCGAATAACGTCCTCGGCCTGCATTCCCTCTACCTGCGCTCGCACGTCGGCGCTGGCAAAGAGTTGCTCCAGGTTATCCCAGAGATCGAAGCGTTTCTCGCAGTTGTCACACTCTACCGTGGCTGCCTTGCGCTTCTCCAACAACTTCTGCATGAGCACTTCCGCGTTGCCCTTCGGCGTATTGCAATAGGGGCAGACATAGTGCCGCAGTCTCTGCACCTTTTCGCTGTAGCCTTCCAGATGTGCGTGGATATAGTTGGCGAAGATCACCTGTTCCTGTGTTGTCACACCCGGCGCGAAATAGACGCTGATCTCCCCAATGTTTGCCGCCTCCCGTGTCAGTTTAATCCCCATGTGATGGTCACCCGCCAGAGTCGCGAAGTCCGCCGCTTCACGCCAGAGATCATCGAGTTTGAACGCCTCACTGTCGGCCAGTTTCACCACGAGAGTGGCATAGATGTCGTCGAGATAGCCCTCCACTGCGTAACTGATGAAGACCGAAGGATGTTTTATAATCGCCGGCCGGTCCCGTCCGCAGTGACTGGGAAAGACCAGCTTGTCTCCCTGTCTGAGGCAGAGACCTCGCTCCTCCAGTTGCCGCTCCATCTCCCGCAGGACGACGCGCTCCTCTGTCTCCGGCAGACGCCGCATATCTACAATGCCGCCATCGCGATCCACGGTCTGAAAAAGTAACTTCCCTTCTGCGATGCTGCGCAGAGGCAGGCAGCCCAACTCCGAAGGATCCTGGCGCAGGGTACGAATGACTGCCTGGGCATAGGCGTTGATCCACTCCGGCTGGAGTAGGACATACGTCCCATAGTCCAACTCCTTCACAGCGCCGGGGCCATCCAGCAGGCCGATCACCGTCTCCAGGATAGCATCGGTAAACTCCGGCTCTGCATGCAGCCGTTGCCGGAGCATCTCACGCAACTCCTTGAAGGTGAGGAGAACCTGTCCCTCATCCCGCAGTTTCAGTACCTCTTCCTTGATGCGCTTGAAGATGTGCGGCGACGTCCGTCTATCCAGATTGCCCCAGGCGATGGTCTCCATGATCGCCTGTTGCAACTCTTTACAACCGTGTCCCTCCTTGGCACTGGTCTCAAAGTAGCCAAATCCGTTTTCGTCGGCAAAACCTTTCAACTTCGCGCGGCTCGCCTTGAACCCGGCATCGGTGCGCCCTGCGACGAGGATTTGCGGCAGACAGGCTTCCAGAAGCTTTCCATACGCCTGCTTGCGGACTTTTGGGAGCCAGTCGATATAGAGGAACTGGGCAAGAGAACCTTTGATAGGCGTGGTATCCAGGCGCAGGGGGATGAAACGGCGTTCTCTGTTCAGAGGGTCGCGGAAACGGAAGGTCTGGCTTTCCAGGGTTGCCCAGTCGGAGCCGAATGCGTTTGCCGACATGCAGAGAACGAGCAGGCGGGATTCTTCCAGCCCTTCGTCGATCTTTGCGGGGATGCTGTCGCCGGGTTTGAGGATCCATTCATCCAGCCAGACGCGCAGACCGCTGTTCCGCAATCGTTTCGCAAGGGCGCGAACGACCGGTTTGTCCTTCGAGTTGTGACTCAGGAAAACATCGTATTTGAAATCGTCCGCCATGCTGCCCCTTTGTCGCCGCGCTTCTCTCGTCCGTGCTCTGCGGCCCCCTTTTTCTCGTCAGGATTGTGTTCGCTAGTTTGGCATCGGCTTCCTGGTTGAACCACGATATTGGGTGTGACCACTTATTATGAAATCCATCACGGTGCATAACCTCCTGCCCTATTCCCGGCAATGAATTGCCGTTCTGAAAGGGGAAGTCCGCCTTCGCGGACTCACTGCTTTGAGTCCGCGAAGGAAATTCTCTGCGCGGCAGCGGAGAATTTGG
>JBBQPO010000225.1:0-10290 GCA_038217285.1 Chthonomonadales bacterium | reverse complement strand
CTATCAGGATTTCGAGTTCACTTTCGGCCATCGACTGGGAGCGCGAGAACTGCAGCTCACCTACTCCACCTTTAGCCACCGCATCTCGTTCGACCTGACCGCCACGCGCTTCTGAGGCGCATTACCTCTGGCAATCCGCGCTGGCGTAGCGCGTCTGGCACCCCTATTCAGACAAGCACCGGCCCGATGCTCTCAGAGCATCGGGCCGGTGCTTGTCTGTCCACTGTCACGGAGAAGCGAAGCTAGCCTCCTCCTCCTCCACTGATCCCAGGTGGAAGCCGGGATTTGTACTTCTCATCGTTAGGATCGAGGGGCTGTGGGTTCGCCGTCGGTAAGGAGGACGAACCCGCAGAAGTATACACGTGATAGCCGATGAAGCTGAGACCGACGAACGCAATAACGGCCAATACGGCTGCCACGACGGGATTGACCGTCTGTTTCACAGGGATGCCTCTTTCTTTACGGATCGACATTACACGTGTCGCTGATGTTGAACTTCAGGTGAGCCCCATTTACATCCATATAGTAGGCGCCGCTGTCGAAACTGGTATCCGCACATTTGTACGGGGCATTGACATTCGCGAGGATGTTGGTGCCTTTGTACCATTTGGCATGGCCATCGAAGAACGAGAGGTTGGCGCCTTCGTTGTGCCGGGCACCGAAACTGCCGCGCCCAGCGAACGAGGAGGTATACGGAATGTTCATCCCGACGTTGCCGAACAGGTAGCCGCGATAGCCTCCCGCCAGGTCTCCAGAAACGGAATCGGCGAACATAACGTTCTTCGAGGGAGCCACGACCGAGGCGAGCGTGGGCAGCACCATATTACCGCATCCATTGGCGGTGGGATAGTACCAGCCACTGATGGTCTGATTGTAGCCGATGGAGAGGTAGGAGCGGAGGTTCCACGTGTCGCCATATTTGGTATTGGTGGCGGAGGGGCAGATGAAGACCTGCTTGTTTTTGATGTAGGGCTGGATGGTGTTGGTCCACAGGGTGGGGGCATCCGGAGTGGGGGCAGGGCCGGTGCTGGGACAGGCCGAGTAGCGGGGAAGCACGACCTCATCGTAGTCCTGCAGATACATCGTGAAGGCGGTGCCCATCTGCTTGAGGTTGGAGAGGCAGGAGATGGTACGCGCCTTCTCGCGGGCCTGGGCGAAGACAGGGAACAGAATGGCGGCAAGTATCGCGATAATTGCGATAACTACCAGCAGCTCGATGAGGGTGAAGCCGCCCTTGTTGCGTTGAGACATAGAAAGATCCTCCCGAAAAAAAGAAAAGAGATGGAACCGTACGGCTACAGGAAGTCGGCTTCGATTGACCTGTAACCGTGAGAGCGAGGACGAGCGGAAAGAGAGATAGGCAGGCGGGTTCGGGAGAGAACCTGAGAGGACACCAAAGCGAAGAAGTTTCCGGACTTCACCGCAGCCTAAAACCTATCTGACGTTCCGTTCATCCTCTGGCTGCCCGCCATCGGGCAACACCTAATTGCATAGCAACTCGTCGGAATCGAATTCCGGACGCCATGCACATCGGGATCAAAAAAATTTCAGCAGGCCGCAGGCTTCGCGGCTATTTACAGTCACTGTAAAAGAAAAAGCGACGGGATTAGCAACAACCCTATCGATGGCATATTATACCACAACTTTTGGGATTTGCGCTACCAAAAGCGTGCCGGGCCAAAAAATCGGATCTCGCCGACGAACCAAAGTCCCCTCTTTTTGCCCTGTAAATAAAGGTAGGAAGAGGGGAATCTGGACGGTATGATCTTGAATGCAGGAATCAGTTCGACGAAGCTTTACCAGCGGCTGTAGCGGGTGCGGTGTTTCCTCCCGCACCCGTTGCTGTCGGTTGCGAGGTGCCATCCCCGTCTTTCATCGGCTTTGACTCTTCGGCAGTGGGCTTACTGCAGCCCATGAAGATGCAGGTTCCACCAAGCAACAGGGCCAGACCAATCGCTTGTTTCATTCTTGTCATGCGGGAAGCTCCCTTTCGAAGGCACGAAATTATCAGACTTGATCTTATTTTCCGGATCCACCTCTGCATACTTCAAGAGGATTGGGAAAATAGTGAAGGCCGACTAGTTCCAGTCGACGTCAGGTCGGAAGAGCCACAGATGACAGCCGTTCCACCAGGCACCGGCGGGAACATTGCCCGCATCATAGTTGGTCCAGAAGTCGATCCCGCTTCCGGTGCCGTAATTGTTTCCAGCAAGATGTCGGAACTTCACGTGACCATCACAGAAGGCGACATTGCTTCCGCCCGAGTGAACGGGAGCAGGCTGATTTCGGGTTCCGAACCAGGAACTCGTCGAACCGTTGCCGGCGTCGCAACCGTTGGCAGTACGGGGTTTGTACGAGCAGCCCTGTGCGGGGTCGGGGCATAGCAGCACGGGGAAAGCCAGACTATAGCCGTCCAGTGCCGCTTTGCCCTGTCCTTCCGTCAACAGCGGCAGGTTTGCAGGGGTCAAAACGCCCGCCAGTGAGTAGGCCATCAGCAGCCCGTTGAATGTCAGAGACACCGGGACGCGCCCGGCTCCCGTGTAGGCGTTGCCGCCTCCAAATCCCACGTTGACACTGGAGGGACAGGTGACGACCTGGGAGTTCTTGACGTAGGGGCTGGTAGAGTTGATCCAGTTGCTGGCTGCGGCGTTAGAGCGCGCATTGGTTGGCGTGGCCCAACTCAGCGGTACAGGCATACGATAGTTCCAACCCCAGCCGGGAAGGCCGGGATCAGAGCCGAATGCGAGCGGGTACGACTCGTCATAATCCTGACTGTACATCAGAATAGCGGTAGCCAACTGCTTCTCGTTGGAGACGCAGGAGGTCGCGCGCGCTTTTTCGCGAGCCTGCGCGAAGACAGGGAAGAGAATGGCGGCGAGGATCGCGATGATGGCGATGACGACGAGCAGCTCGATCAGAGTGAATCCACCTGATTTGCGTTGAGACATAGAGAACCCTCCTGGAAAGAAAGAAATGAGGAAACATGGCAGCAGTAGACGAGCCTTCCGAGACGGAACTCCATGAGTCAGTTAGATTCCGGCAGAGGACTGCATCGCTAAATTAGACGTCTCAGGGCAGCGAAAAGTTTCCTGTAAGATTGGTCGTGTGGCAGCGATGGCAAAAAAGGACCGCAGAAGCTGGGGATTGCCCGGTTCTGCGGCCAATATGCTGGTGTGCGTCGTACCATGGAACAGCCCTACGACGCGAGGACACGGGCGAGCCTTCCCCAGGTAGATACCGGCGCAAATACGCGCCAGGGAAGGTCCTATAGAGACGAAGATTTGAGCGGACCATAATTACGATAGTCCGGCGAACAACAGAGTTCGGGTCGCGCCGGTGATTCCTCACCACCGCATATTGGCGGAGGTGACGTCGAACCGAATGTCACTCGATTAGTGTATGCAGCGCTGGAATTGGATTTGGGCGCAGCGAAAATGGGGAGTAAGAGGGAATTCGGGGGCGGAAGGGGAAGGCCCCGAAGCGGACCTTCCCCTTCTGCAGCGATCTACGATTCCAAACATCGTTCAGGCTGCCACGCCGCGTTTCCACCCCGGACGCCCGGCTTCATAGGTCGTGATGGCGTCGACATGCTGCAAGGTGAGCCCGATGTCGTCGAGGCCGTTCAGTAGGCAGTGGCGGCGGAACGGCTCGACCTCGAAGCGGGCGGAGAAGCCCTGCTCGTCCTGCACAGTCTGGGTCTCCAGATCGACGGTCATCCGGTAGCCAGGCGTCGCCTTTGCGCGGGTCAACAGGAAGTCGACGGTCTCCTCGGGCAGGGTCACGGGCAGGATGCCGTTCTTGAAACAGTTGTTATAGAAGATATCGGCGTAGGACGGCGCGATGAGCGCGCGGAAGCCGTAGTCGTTCAATGCCCAGGGCGCGTGCTCACGGGAGGAGCCGCAGCCGAAGTTTTTCCCGGCAAGCAGCACGGTGGCGCCCTGCACGGCGGGTGCATTAAGCTCGAATGCAGGATCGGGCGTTTTGCCGTCGTTCTGATACCGCCAGTCGAAGAAGAGAAACTCCCCGAAACCGGTGCGCTCGATACGCTTCAGGAACTGCTTGGGAATGATCTGGTCGGTATCGACGTTGACGCGGTCGAGGGGGGCGACAAGGCCCGTGATGCGGACAAAGGGTTCCATAGTTTAAGCGCCTCTCTCTTTCCAGTCGCGTATATCGACGAAGTGTCCAGCGATGGCAGCAGCGGCGGCCATCTGCGGACTGACAAGATGCGTTCGCCCGCCTTTGCCCTGCCGTCCCTCGAAGTTGCGGTTCGAGGTCGAGGCGCAGCGCTGGCCGGGCTGCAGGATGTCGGGGTTCATGCCCAGGCACATGGAGCAACCAGGCTCGCGCCAGTCGAAGTCGGCGGCGCGGAAGATGCTGTCCAGGCCCTCGGCCTCGGCCTGCGCTTTCACGGCGTGCGAGCCGGGCACGACCATGGCATGGACGGTGGGGTGAACCGTGCGGCCCTTCGCCACCGCAGCGGCGGCACGCAGGTCTTCGATGCGCCCGTTGGTACAGGAGCCGATAAAGACCTTCTCCAGGGTGAGATCCTGAAGCGGAGTCCCGGGTGTCAGGCCCATATACTCCAGTGCGCGGACGACAGCACGGCGGTCGGAGTCGGACACGATCGTGTCGGGGCTGGGAACGACAGCGGTGATGGGCAGGACCATGCCGGGGCTGGTTCCCCAGGAGATGTAGGGCGCGATGTCGGCGGCATCGAGCTCGACGAGCACATCGAATGTTGCTCCGGCATCGGTCGGCAGTTTGCGCCACTCCGCGAGGGCGGCGTCCCAGTCGCGGCCCTGGGGCGCGAAAGGGCGGCCCTTCACATAGGCGAACGTCTTCTCATCGGGAGCGATCATTCCGGCGCGGGCGCCGGCCTCGATGCTCATGTTGCAGACGGTCATGCGGCCTTCCATACTGAGCGCGCGGATAACGTCGCCGGTATATTCGACGGCAAAGCCTGTGGCGCCATCGGTCCCGATCTTGCCGATGATGGCGAGGATAACATCTTTGGCGGTGACGCCGGGGCCAAGCTCGCCGTTGACGCGGATCTCCATGGTTTTCGGCTTCGACTGCGGCAGACACTGCGTGGCGAGGACATGCTCGACTTCACTAGTCCCGATGCCGAAGGCGAGCGCGCCGAAGGCGCCGTGCGTGCTGGTATGGCTGTCGCCGCACACAATGGTCTGTCCGGGCTGGGTGATCCCCAACTCCGGCCCGATCACATGGACGATTCCCTGCCGTCGGTCATGAATATCGTAGAGGGTGACCCCGAACTCTTCGCAGTTTTTGGCGAGCGCCTGCATCTGCTTGAGGGCGATCTGATCGGTGATCGGCAGGGACCGATCGGTCGTGGGGACGTTGTGGTCCATCGTGGCGACGGTCAGGTCGGGGCGCCGAACCGTGCGCCCGGTCAGGCGCAGGCCCTCGAACGCCTGGGGAGAGGTGACTTCGTGGACGAGGTGCAGGTCGATATAGAGCAGCGCTGGCTGTCCCGCCTCTTCCCGCACGACGTGCGCCTCCCATATCTTCTCAAACATCGTTTTCGGCATTGGTGCACTCCTCCTCGATACTGTACCTATAGTATATCCCAGGAAGCGTTCAAAGTCCAAAACGATGTTTCAATAGGAATGATAGGAAGCGGCTATGAACAAAGGAGGGGAAAGGAGGGGATACGAGCAGAAAGGCAGGAAAATCCCCGGGGGAATAGGGGATTTGAAATGCCGCAAAGCGGCGACTTCTTAAGGAAGGCAGGAGAGATACAGAACATTGTCGAGAGTTGCGGCGTATCAACCTTCTGGATCGCGTTCTCCTCAAGCAATCCGGGCTATACCCCTTATTCCTCTTCCGTGTCCGCTCCCAGGAGTGACCGCGCCTGTTTGAGGCGGTCGGACGCTTTGTCGCCGCCCTGTTTCAGGTGTTCGATGTCTTCCATCGAGAGATAGAGCTGCTTCAGACCGTCCAGGTCCGCGCCCGATAGATCCAGCACGATCCAGCCCCCCGGCTCGGTCTTGCCTTGATAGAGAGACGAGAAACGCATGCGATTGCGTGGAAATAACATCGGAATCTCCTTTCCTGCGTCCCGGCGAGAGGGCCTGCGCCACTTCGACAGGTTAACGCTCGGCTTCAACCTCTTCCTCCGCAACGAGCGTGAGGGGATTCGGAACGCTACCTATCGGCAGCTCCGCCCTGGCGGTGGGAGGTTTGGAAGCGTAATACTGGGCGATCAGTCTCTTAATGTCCTCTGCGGACAGCGGATTGGACTTGTTGCCGGGCGCCCATGCCCATTCCCGCCCTGGATGGAGCGTATCCCATGGTGAGCGGGTGTTGCTTCGGGTCGCAGCAGAATCGCCATGCTTTCCAAAGCCGTAACAGATCCCTATTTCGTCGTTCCAGACAGGCCCGAATCCCTGGATAAGATAGGTTTCCGCAGTGGTCTGCCACGCGCTTTTAACGACGAGATAGCGGCAATCGAAGTCCTTGATATCCAGGTTTCCCGCCTTGGTAAGGGTGCGCTTATGGTCGTTTAACCTACCGACCAGCTTCTCACCTTGCTCGATTACGGTCTGGGCGTTTTGCGAACTCGGGTCCGCTTTCCCCACGTAGAGCGGGGTTTCGGTGCCGGATATGGGCTCATAAGCGTCGAACCTCCCCCGATAATAGAGGGCGTATACTCCGCTTCCGTAAAATCTCGGCACGGCCTCCAACGGGAACCGGGGCTGTTCGAGGAGTGTGTCCGCGATGAGCTTGCCGATGACTTTAGGATCGGAAGGGTCCAGCACAACGGCAGGCATCCTGACCGGGCTCATCTCCTGGAGGACACGTTGGAGTTCAAGGAGGGCAGCGTCGATCTTGACCCGGAGTTTCTTACGACGGGCTGTCGAGATCATGTCGGGAGTGACGTAGGTTCCATCCAGGGTTTCCAGCAATGCCTGTAGCGTCTCAAGCACCGCCTTATGATCGATTATGCGTGGGGAGGAGCCTTCTGGAAATGAGGTCATGCAGCCCGCCCCGGCCCATTGAGGCGACTGCCCACGCTGGCGGCGATGGTCCGTGCAAGACTAACGGGAACCGCGTTGCCCAACTGCCGCATACTTTCGGTCCAGGATACGGGGAACACGTAATCGTCGGGAAAGTCCTGCAGGCGTGCGCTCTCGCGCACAGTGAGGTACCGCACATGGCCGTCCGCGAATGCCAGCATGTTTTCGCCGCCCGGTACGCCATGGTCGCCTGCCTTCAGCGTCTTCGCGGGTTCGTCGATCAGGCTTCCGGTGTGCCCCGCATAGGCACGTGCGCCGGGATTGTGCCGGTGGTTGGGATAGCGGTCGGACCAGTCCTTCTGCTCCGGATCGGGCAGATCCCCTATGGCGTCCCTGACGGTTCGCCAGGCTTGCTGAACCGGGGGGAACAACTCCGTTTGCAATTGCCGGACGTACGGCCTCAGTTTCTCGGGCGCTTGCGGACGGGAGATGCGATGCCTTTCCCAATAATCGCCGGTTACCCACTGGTCCCAGAGCAACGCGTTCTGCGAGTGGGTGGCTTCCGGAAACGACCACTCCAGTCCGAGGTCGGCGCGGAAGCCGACTATGAAGACACGCTCACGCTTCTGCGGCACCCCGTAATCTGCGGCGTTTAGCAATCGGAATACCACCTTATAAGAGAGCCCGTCCGTAGCGCCTCCAGTATGGTGGCGCTCCAATCTAGCTAGATGGTCGGTCCAGTCCCCATCGTCAGGAGCCCTCATGACATCGGGATGGGTAAGTTGGAGGAGGACATATTCGAAATACTTGGCGAAGGACTGCCGCAGGAGACCTTTTACGTTCTCGAAGACGAAGGCTCGGGGCTGGAGTTCGCGTACTGCCCGTACAGCCTGAGGAAACATGTCCCGTTCGTCGTGTTGTCCTCTATGTTTTCCCCCGAGCGAAAACGGCTGGCAAGGTGGTCCGCCTGACACAAGGTCCATTCCCGGAGGAAATGCGTGGAAGTCGATGCCTCGCACGTCGCCTTCGAGCAGGGGCCAGTGGGCGACGGGCACCACTCCCCGCTCCTGGTTCGAACGGATGGTGATGCAGGTATCCCTGTCCCATTCGACGACGGCTTCGGGCGTAAATTCCGCCTGGGATACCCCCATGGCCAGACCGCCCGCGCCCGCGAAAAGCTCTACAGATCTCACTGGTTGTCCTCCAGAATGCCACAGAGACGCTCCGTGCTCCCCTTCTTTGATCCTGCATGCCCACACAATCAGCATACTCGAATTCGCGGCGTTTGTGCATCTACCTCTCCTCCACGACAAAAACGCTAAACTAAAGGACAAGACCAACCAGGCAATGTTTCATCTTCGTATATTCGACATATCGAATATGCGAATACTATGGCATAATAGAGGTGGAACATCGTTATTCGATGCAGAAGGAAATAATCTCTATGTCTGACGCTCTCCGTCTGTTCAAGGCCAACGTCTTTCAGGCGCTCTCCCATCCGACCCGAATCGCCATCGTGGAAGTCCTGCGCGACGGGGAACTGCCCGCAGGCGTCATTGTCGAGCGCCTGGGACTGGAGCAGGCGAACGCCTCCCAGCATTTTTCGGTACTGCGGGCCAAGAACGTCGTCGCCGCCCGCAAAGAAGGCAACCAGGTCTTCTACTCGGTGCGTGATCCGCTCCTGATCGAAGTGTTGGACATTCTGCGCCGCTATTTTCAGGCGCATATCGAAGAGGCCATGTCCATGCTCAAAGAGATCGACGAACACGAGAGAACCGCAGCCAAATGAGTAATACACTTCCCATGCAGAACAGAAATAAGAAACTGATTCCGAAACTGATCCTCTGCCTGAAAAACTATTCCGTGAAGGATTTCACGGCGGACCTGATTGCCGGACTGACGGTGGGCCTCGTGGCGCTACCGCTGGCGATGGCGTTCGGGATCGCGTCGGGTGTCACGCCGCAATCCGGGATCTATACGGCGGTCGTCGCCGGGTTCGTGATCTCGGCGCTCGGCGGATCGCGCACACAGATCGGCGGGCCGACCGGCGCTTTCGTCGTGATTATCGCCGGTATCATTGCTAAGTTCGGCCTTTCCGGCCTGCTCATGGTGACACTCATGGCGGGCGTTCTGCTCGTCCTCATGGGCGTCACGGGGCTGGGCACGGCGGTCAAGTTCATTCCGCGCCCTGTCACTATCGGCTTTACCAACGGCATCGCCCTGCTCATCGCCTCGACGCAGATCAAAGATTTTCTGGGAATGAGCATTGACAATGTCCCGAGTGACTTTGCCGAGCGGCTCTGGGTCTTGTCGAAGAACCTGCACACGATCAACCCAACCGCGGTCGTCCTCGCCGTCGCGTCGCTGCTGCTCGTCGTCGCCTGGCCGCGCGTGACGAAGCGCGTGCCGGGGTCGATCGTCGCCATGCTCGCGGCAACCGTGGTGTGCGTAGCTTTCGGCTTGAACGTCGAAACCATCGGCAGCAAGTTCGGCGGCATTCCGACGGGCCTGCCCAAATTCTCGATCCCCGAATTCAAGCCTGAGTTGATCGTGCCGCTATTGCCTTCCGCGGTGACGGTCGCGCTGTTGGCGGCCATCGAAAGCCTGCTTTCCGCTGTGGTGGCCGACAACATGAGCGGCGACCGGCACCGGCCCGACGCGGAACTCACGGCCCAGGGCATCGCGAATTTGCTGGTGCCGCTGGTCGGCGGCATCCCGGCGACCGGCGCCATCGCCCGCACGGCGACGAATATTCGCTCCGGAGCGAAGTCGCCGGTCGCGGGCATCGTCCACGCCCTGACGCTGCTGGTGATTCTGCTCGCCGCCGCCCCGTTAGCGAAGTACATTCCGCTGGCGACGCTGGCCGCGGTGCTGTTCACGGTGGCTTATCGCATGGGCGAGTGGCGCGAGATCGGCCCGATCCTGCGGTCGTCGTGGGCCGACCGCGTCGTCTGGGCGGCCACGTTCGCACTCACGGTGTTCGCCGACCTGACGGTCGCCGTGGGCATCGGCATGGTGCTGGCGTCCATGCTGTACATCTACCAGGTGACGGAAACGACCTCGGTGGAATCGGTGACGCACGACTACATCAAGGACGGGCGGGCCCACATTTTGCAGGACAAGCACATACCGGCCTACGTGACGATCCTGCGCATCCACGGGCCGTTCCTGTTCGGTGTCAGCAGCAAACTCGAAGACGCGACCACCGACCTGAACCGGTTCGGCCCGGTCGTTTGCCTGCGCTTGCGGAACATGACGGCGATTGACGGCACTGGCCTGCACGCCATCGAGTCGTTCGCCAAGCGGC
>JBBQPO010000224.1:0-10366 GCA_038217285.1 Chthonomonadales bacterium | reverse complement strand
GGTACTGTCTAGCCTGTTCGGGACGTGGCAGGTCCAAGGCAAGGATGCTCTGGTTGCCTGCCGGCAGATGCTTATCGACAGCCAGCGAACCCCCAATCCGAAGGCTGCATAAAATCACTCGCGCAAGTCTGAACTGTTACACACAGCTGGCGCTTCACAGACGACCTACGCAGTATGGTATACTAATGGGGAGTCGAAGCAAAATGGCTGTATTGTAAAAAGACCCGGAGGATGAACTTACAATGGCAAAGAAAGATACCTCGAAGACCAACGTTACGGCCCGCGCCGCGCTGAAAGCGAAGCAGTCCATCTGCCGCTTCTGTGGCAGGACCCCGGAAGTCGTCCGCATCCTGACCCCGGCGGGTAAGGCGCAGATGTTCCGCAAGTGCTGCGCCGCTGCCGGTATCGCCGCATAACTCTTTTCGAGCATAATAGAGGAAAGCCCGGTTTCTCCCTGCAGAGAGAAACCGGGCTTTTTCTTGTGTTTTCCAGACGGAATGTCCGTGGCCTGGCTCCGTTTACCTGATGTAAAAGGGGAGACAGAGTACGATCATGTCACTCCTCCACCCGGATGCAGTTGGTACGTAGAGACCCAACTACAGCGTGGCGACGAGGGAACGCACGGCTCCATCGCTATAAGTGATTATGACCCGATAGTAGACGGCTCCCGCCGTCGGCGCAAAGATCGCGGCGGAGGGCAGGTCGGTTATCACGGCTGTCTGCAGTACCGCCCGCTTGCGGTTCAACAGCGAAAATTTCAGGCTCGCCACCGAACGCGTATCCCCGTCCCACTGGATCTCGATACGATTGTCTGGAAGACGAACCGCTTCGATCTTATCGGAGAGTTGGTGACGCGCGGGAATGGTTACGCCGTTCTGGCGATACGCGAGATCCGGAATACCGTTATTCGTCGTGGTATCGTAGATCTGTCCGTCTGTGCCCAGTACGAGTGCCCCTTGTGGGAAGAAGTAACCAGGGGAATCGTAGAGGTAAGGCGCGCTGAAGTAAAGAGCGCTCACCCCATTGCTCAGGGCAGTTCCAGCCGTGTTGTTGCGGTTAAGAGCCGTAAAACCCCTATGGGCAGAACTGTTCATAGGGATACTCGATATATTGCGGTGAGTCTGGGCCTGAGCCGCAGGCGCGCCGAGGGCGATAGCCGCGACTGCCAACACAACGTTTTTGATATTCAGGAGTTTCATAGTCTTACACCTCTGCTATTAAATTGTAGGCGGCCTTGAGGCTGCCCTTTTTATCGCCGTCTGGAGCGAGCTTTCCGCATCTGCGCCGGAAGGAGATATTGCCTTCGCGACTATGCGGTTCCGGATCGAAACTGTCCGCGATTGCGCGGGTTATGGAATAGACGTCCCGCAAAAGGACATTGTTCCCACGTTGTAACAGCCTGACACTTATTGCGATTTATGAAGTTTTGACGACCGTCTGGTCTTCGCGCTGTCCGCGGCGGAAGGAGTTCATGGAGAGGCATTGGAACAGCGCGCCGACGAACATGATGCCGAGGCAGCAGAGGAAGGCGTGTTTCCAGTCGTGGAAATGGGCGTTTGCCAGGTTGCCGGGGTGGGGTTCGTGGCGGAGGGCGCCGTTGGTGAGGAAGTCGAGGAGCGGGATGGCGAGCAGAGGCGCAATGGTGCCGCGCATGCCAAAAAAGGTCGAATGGACAGCCTGATACTGCGCAGCGCGGCCCGGCTCCGCGAACATCAGCGTGGTGTTCAGATAGCCGATGTCGATGCCCGACGAGGCGACGCCGTTGGCGGCCCCGGCGACATAGAGCCAGACCACGGTCGGGGCGAACGCGTAGAGCAGGGGGGTGAAGCAGATGATGAGGCAGGCCAGGAGCACCGTGGTCAGCGAGCCGAAACGATCCATGAAGCCGCCCCAGAAGAAGAGGCTCACGAGCGACAGCGCCCCGGCGATATTCTGCATGGTGGCGATCTGCGTGGGCGTGATGTGGAACTGGTCCACCTGATAGATCGGATAGTAGGTGTTGGCGACGAGGTTGCCGAAACCGGAGATGAAGACGCTGGCCGTGAACCACCGATACCCTTTGTTGTGCACCAGGATCGAGAAGGTCTGGCGCAGAAACTTGCCGATGGGCGGCGGGGTCGAGGACGAGAGCACGGCCGGTAGTTTCAGGCGGCTGAACGCGTAGGCGGTGCCGATGCCGAAGATGCCACCGATAAAAAACATCCAGCGGAAATCCAAGCCGCCGTGTTCCTGCCACAAACCCATGATACGCGCCGTGACCAGCATCGAGGCGGCCATGCCGACACGAACCAGACTCATCAGCCTGCCGCGCAGACGATCCGGGTAGATGTCCTTCATAATCGCGGTATAGGCAGGAGTCGAGACGGAGAAAAGGATCGGCGCCATGACGATCAGACCGACGAACGTCTCCCGCTGCGCTCCGCCCCGCACGAGGAACGGCGTCAGCAGAAAGAGGCCGCGGGAGATGAACCAGGTGATGGTCACGAACGGCAGCTTCGAGCGGCCTTCCATCTGGCGGGCCCAGAGCGTGGCGAACAGGTAGCCGACCGCAGGCGCGGCCGTCGCGACGGCCATCTGAAACTTGGTGGCATGGAGAGAGCCGCGGGCGAGCTGGAGGGCGAACGTCCAGATCGCACCCTGATAGATGCCCGCGCAGATACCGGCCGTGGCGTCCCAGCACCAGTTCTTCCAGACTTCGTCGGGGATCACCCGCCCCATCTGGCGGCGCAGCCAGCCCGCTGGCCCCTGCATCGGGGCGGGCAGGCGCTCCCGGAGCCCGCGCCGTTCCGGCGGCGCGGGCTCCTCCGCTTCGACAGGCGGCGGCTCGGGTTGTAGATCGGAAACGGACACCAGTAAGCTCTCTTTTCCAGGCGAAACTAGACGTCCCGCCGCTCGAACAGAACGACACCGATCAGGAAGACGACGACAATGTAGACGACTAGATAGAGGGCGTCAAAGTGTGGCAGATGCAGCGTGGTCGCCCCCCACTCTTTCACGAACTGCGGCGAGACGCCGAAACGGAAGTCCGCGCGCCCGCTGAGGAAGCTGATCGGGTCGGTTGCATCCTTGATCCACCAGGCGATGCAGCCCTGCGGCATCAGCACGGAGGCGAAATTGGCGAGATGATGCAGGGATTTGACCTGGAAGTTCGTGCCCAGCGCGTTCAGAATACCATCGAACCAGGAGAACGCGCTGAGGACCAGGGCGAGCGAGGTGCCGAGGAGGCGCTGCGCCACCGTCGCCAGGGTGAGGGTCAGTGTGCAGATGACGATAGGAAACAGTGTCAGATAGAGACTGACCGGGATCAGAGGCGAGATGTCGGCATGGGTCTGCCAACTCAAAGAAGCCCAGACGGTCAGGCCCCAGGCCAGTACACTGCCCGCCAGAATCAGATTCAGCCCGATCCATTTGCCGAGCAGAATATGCCAGCGCGGAATCGGCTTTGGCAGAATGATCGCCAGCAGGCCGCGCTCGATCTCACTGGAGATCGACCCGCCCGCCAGCAGAATCGCGAAGATCGAACCCAGCACGCGGATCGAAGAGAGACAGAGCGACATGATGACCGAGCGGGCGATAGGATAGTTGACGGCGTACCAGACCGCATCACGGCTGCCATCGGCCACCGAGGCCCGCATCTGGGCGCTAATAAGCAAAAGCAGCAGGGAGAGCCCCAGAATCAGCAGGCCGATCAGGAGAGCGCCGAGGAAGGTGCGCCTTCGTACCGCTTCTTTGAGAGTCAGTCCGGCTATCGTCAAAACGGCCATGCGCAGTCGCACTCCTCGCCCAAATTCAGGGTGCCCCTATTGTACGCTCTGTGGGGACAGGACGTCAATGTCTCTTGTAGGCAGGAATCGTTTAAGGAAGGTCGAAATCTAGCGAACGTGAGGCAGCACTCACCCGTATAGAATCGGAACAGGTTACTTCTGCCGTCGGTATATCGGCGCAGGAGGCACCCCAACCCCATGTACGCCGTGCGTTGTCGCTTCGTCGGGAAGCGAATGAGCCCTGAGTTATTCTGTGAGGGGATAGACAACCATGCCGATGACCTATAATGAAGAACAGCCGGAATCGGAGCGCCGCTATGACCCGGAAACGATTCGCAAGGTGACGGCGCTAGCCGCGCGCCTGCAACGGGAACACCAGGATACGCTTACGGCGGGCGAGATGGAATCCATCGGCCTGGAGGTCGGGCTGCAACCGGCCTTCATCCATCAGGCGATTTCAAGCGTCGAAGCGCAGCATCAGGTCGAACAGCAGAGCGAAAACGGGCAGAGCGAGCTGATAACGACCGCAGAGCTCCTCTCAGACAATCCTGTGCGCAGCGGAGAGTTCGTCGCGGCCCTGTGCGCCCTCAGTCTGCCGCTCTTCTGGGGACCGATGGCCTACATGTGGCACTCGAGCCCCGGCTTCATGACTCTGTTCACGCTCCTGACCCCGGTGCCTCTCGCCGCTCTGATGGGATTTCTCACCGGCAAAAAGAAGCTCTCGACGATGTCGGCGGCCCTGCTGATACTTTCGCTCTCCCCGACATTCCCCTATCTCTACTATCGGCACCTCTACCCCGAGCAGATCAACGGCGGCATGATGACGGGCGCGATACTCCTCTACAATCTGTTCGGAATCCCGGCAGCGACCTATTTCGCCTCCATGGGCGCCAGCATGCGGCAGACCTATTTCCCCATGTTTGCCAGAGCGAGCGAAGAGACGATTGTCTCGAAACAGGAGATACAGAGTTTTCTCACCACCATGCAGCAGCCAGCCGTGACGTCGATGCGCCATGCTTTCCTGAGCGTGGAGGTGGTTCGGCCCTCCGAAATGCGAGGGAGCGCCCCGCCGCAGACCGTCGATCACACCTTCGGGCAGTATCAGCGTTGGGCAGATGAGGTGGCGCAGGGTTGTGGGGGAATGCTGCAGAGCTTAGGCGGCGACGCCCGGCTCTTCTTGTTCCCTTCGGAAACCTCGGCGGTTCGCGCGGCTCGCCGCATGCAGGAAGGCATATCGGGCTTCAATGTCGCTCTGAATCGCCTGCCGCTGCCCTTTCAACTGCGCTGCGGCATCAGCGCGGGCGAGAGCTACGTCAGTACCACTACGCCTCCCACCGTCATGCACTCTCCCGCTATAGATCGCGCCGTCTTTTTGCAGCAGCGCGCCGAACCGGGTGACATCGTGTTGAGCGGTGAGACGGCCGCGACGGGCCTGATCGAGTTGGGTAGCATCGCGCCGGTGCCGGAGGCGCTGTTCGGCCCCAACGCGTTCTCGTGGCGTGCCGCCCAGCAGAACCAGGCGGCCTTCGGCACCCCACCCATGACAGCATAGATCGTCGCGCAACTTTTATGCGGCCCGTACGGTAGCCTTCCCGCTTTTCCGTCGTCTAAAAACCTATGTAAGCGTAATCGCGTTCACTATGCGGGAGATTTTGCTCCCGCTGCGCTCCGGCAGGAGAGTTACGCTCTTCCTGCTCCGAAAGGATTCGAGAATGAGACGACTTGTGTCGCTTGCTGTCGTGTCGGCGCTGGGAATGTCGTTCCTGATAGGATGTTCACAGCCCCGGCCCGTGGGGATGGCTCCGCCTATGAACCAGAACCAGGGGTATGCCGCTCCGCAGCAGGGAATGGGCGGCCAGAACCCAGGGTATGCCGCTCCTCAACAAGGTATGGGCGGTTCGGTCGCGGGGAATGCGGCGGGCGGCAGCGTCTATCAGTGGCAGGATGTGCCGGTCAATCAGGACGTGCCGATCACGCGGGCCACGTTCGATCAGGGCGGCTACCAGATTTTCGCGCAGAGCGGCGAGACCATCGTCGTGCCGTTCGCCAACAACAACATGTACGTGATGAAGTTCGGCCGCAGCAGTGGGCAGGCTTACTTCCGTAATGAGGACGGCGTCCCGACCCTCTATCTGCGCCCCGGCGACGGGCTGGAGAATGCGGCCGCGCAGGGCGCGCGCTGGTATCCCATTCCGCAGGACTACGCCTACTCGCGCCCCATGTACGTCGCCCTGGCTCCGACCTGGAACGACTACGTGGGTATGGGCTGGTATCCCGGCATGAACTACTACGGCGGGATGTGGGGCTACTCTCCCTACAATCATTTCGCCTGGATGCCGGGCTGGTACATCAGCGTCGGCGGCCACCGCTACTCGGACTATAACAGCTATCACAGCTACTACACCTCGACCCCCGGCTACTTCCGTTCACGCGTTGTCTACAACAACTACAACACGGCGCGCGGTATCTCGGGCCGAACGTTCGGAGGGACAGGGTCGTTCAATCGGGGAGGCGCAAGCGGATCGACAGGATCGTTCGGATCGGGCAGGTCGAACCCGTCCGGAACGTTCGGCAGCCGACCTACAGGCACCTTCGGATCGGGACGCCCGACAGGGACATTCGGAGGCTCCGCACCTGGTGCGGGAGGCTCCTTCGGGAGCCGACCTTCGGGTTCGCCCGGCGGCTCCTTCGGCAGTCGCCCGAGCGGTGGCAGCTCCTTCGGCGGTGGTTCGACCGGCTATAGCGCTCCCAGCCGCCCCAGCGGGGGCAGCTCGTTTGGAGGCGGCAGCCGACCTTCCGGCGGCTCCTCCTTCGGTGGCGGAGGCCGCTCGTCCGGAGGCGGCTCGTTCGGCAGTGGACGACGCCGCTAGGTTTTCCTTCGCTCCCCTCCTGCCAAATTCGGGAGGGGAGCCATATAACCCCTTTTGGGAGAGACGCGCACACATGAACAATATGATTTTTCGCACGGGCGGTGACTGGGACAGCACGACCCTCTTCAACAACGGCCAGGAAGTGATGGCGGCGCAGTTGTTTGTCGAGTTACGCGCGGGCCGGGACGACTACAATGAGCCGGATCGCGGCGGCGTCAATATGGGCGGCACAATCAGCGCGATCGTGCGCCCACAGGACAATCCCCAGGCCGAACTTGGCATCTTTCCCGGACGCCTGGAGATCGACTTTCCGGGTCATAGCATCATCGTCGAGAACACACACCCGATGTTCGACTTTAACTTTACCAGGGTCTGGTACAATGGACGGGACGTCACCAACAACATCGTCGATCTCTACGTCGATGTGAACGCCGTCGATAATGTCGTGCAGGCGTACATCACGCTCTACAAAGCGCACTGGTTCGGCTCGGACGAGGTCGCTACGTTCACCATTGCGTGAACCGGCAGCGATTCTCTTTCGGGCATTTCGAGGAGCGACGGGTTCGGTTTTTCTCAGCCGTGCGCCTTACAGCGCCAGAGAGAACGGTCCTGCGCATGAGGTTGAAAAAAAGATGAGAAACAGACAGAGTTCGCGGTTGTCACAGGGTTTGAGGCTGGTCGTCGTCGGGTTCCTGGCGGCGCTGATCGCGCTGCCGATGACGGGCGTAGATGCCCAGCGACGCGGCGGTGGGGGCGGAGGATCTTTTGGCGGTGGGCGCTCGTTCGGAGGCGGCGGAGGCTCGTTCGGCGGCAGCCGTTCCTCGGGCGGCTCTTTTGGAGGATCGCGCTCTTCCAGTGGCGGAGGCTCCTTCGGTGGGGGCGGAGCGTTCGGAGGCGGAAGCCGTTCCAGCAGCTCCTTCGGAGGCGGTTCGGTCGGACGCTCCAGCAGCGGCGGCTCTTTCGGGCGCAGCGGCTCCTTCGGCTCCCAGAGCTATTCCCGCTCTTCCGGCGGCATACCTTCCAGCTACTCCTACCGCGGCAGCTCCTACCCGACGCGCTACGGCGGCGGTTGGTCGGGCTACAGCTACTACTGGGGCTCGCCGATGTGGTACTACTACACGCCGTTCCATCCCGCATTCTACTACAACGCGCCCTACCTCGACAACGGCTATATGGTTCCGGGTGGTTTCAGCTTCTTCCACCTGTTCCTCTCCCTGTTCATTTTCATCGCCCTGTTCTGGGTGATCGTGCGACTGTTCGCCGGGGGACGTCGGAAAGTTCGCTACACCACCTACAATTAGGGGTCTCTGCTTCAGGAGAGGCTCGCGCAAGAAAGGGACAAACGTGTTCGGCAAACCGGCACAGAACAACGGGGCCTCGCCGCCCCGCAGCGCAGCGGCGGACGTGGCGAAGATCCAGGGCGGCGGACTGGTCCAGGTGATCGTGACCCAGATCAGCCCGCTCACCTTCTTTCTATTTTTGAACGACACAGAGGTTCCACAGATCGATGTGGACAGTCTTTCGATCTCGGTGGAAGTGCCTACCGATGGCATCTCTACGCCGACGGTACGGGCGACCCTGTACCGTTACGTGACAGCGGTAACGGGCAGTAAGACGCAGCAGCACTCCGAACTCTTCCCCTGCACCATTGAGGTCGTCGCACTCGGTCGCCGTCTGGCGATCACCTGCATGAATCCCAATTCGGTGGACGGCCTCTGGGTCAGCCTGGGCCTCCGACCCGACGGGACTGGCAGCGACCTGAGCGGGCTCCAGTCCGTGCGTTTTCTGCTCAGTCAGGAGTTGCTCGACGCGAAACTGACGTGGGAAGACGGCGCTTCGGAAGATTTGCTACCGCAATGAACGTATGATATAATGACACTGTCCATACGGCGAACTTTGTGCTCTCCGGCCTCGTCCCTCCGTATGATAGGTAAGTCTTCGGTAGTCTTCGCTTCGGAACTGTGCGCAGAAAGGCAGTTGTAATATGCTCTGTCGTCCCGGCTCGGTTTCTTTCCTTCGAACCCGGCGTCTCTACACCCTCTCGCTCGGTCTGCTGTTGATCGGCGCGTGCGGCCTGACGCCACGCGGTCAGGCACAGACGTCGCCTCCTGCGGCGAAAACGGACCCTAAAAAGCCTGTCATCGTGTTGAGCGAAGATAACGAGGTCCGGATCGGGCGCGAGAATGCCGAAGAGAACGACAAACATGTCACGCTGGTCACGGATGCGAAGCTGGTGGAGCGTGTCAATCGGGTCGGTCAGGAGATCGCAGGGATCGCGAACACGACTCCTATTCCGGCCAAGTGGGGCAGTTCCCAGCTCAAGAAGTTCAACTACTCGTTTAAGATCGTCGATGACAAAGATGTGAACGCCTATTCGCTGCCCGGCGGCTTCATCTATGTGAATAAGGGCCTGCTCGACTATGTGCATTCCGACGACGAGCTTGCGGGCGTCCTGGCGCACGAGGTTTCTCATGCCCTGCACCACCACATGGTGACGCTGCAGCACGAGCAGAACAAGATCCAGAATGTGCTCATTCCGGCGCTGGCCGCGATCCTGATCGCCACCAAAGCGCAGGCCAACGACATCGGCAACGCCGTCAACGGCGCCTATCTCTACATGACTGCCAAGAGCAACACCTACGGCGTGAAGGCGGAGGAGGACGCGGACCACAGCGCCATCCTGCTGCTGACCCACACGCACTACAATCCGACCGGCCTCTACAGTTTTATGCTGCGCCTCGCCGCCGATGAGCGCAATCGCACCTACGGCGACCTTGGTATCTTCCGCACCCACCCGCCCGGCAACGAGCGCGCCGCCTCCGCGAAAGAGCTACTGCAAGAGCTGCACCTGCCGATCCATCTCAGCGAAGTCGATCCGAACCTGTTGATCACGATCACGATATTCAAAGGTATCGGCAGCAAACCAGACATGGCGGAGTTGAAATGGCATGGCGTGACGCTCTGCCACATCTATCCGTCCGATTCGCAGACCGCTGAGCAGCGGGCGCAGAAGGTCGCTAAAGGTTTTAACAGCCTGATAGACAACAGCCTGCAGCCCTACGAAGTGCATGCCAGTCGCGACCAGACCAAAGTGCTGGCCCGCAGCGTCGTCGTGCTGACTGAAGCCGACGCTACTGCCCAGAACAAGACAATCGCCGCCCTCGCCAAAGAGGTTTCGGACGCCGTCATGCAGGTCACCCAGCGCCGCCAACTCGACAATACACTCTAAAACACAAGGTTCGGCCCCTGTCCCTTCCTGACCTCAGGAGTTGACAGGGGCTTCTGCATGTCTGCTTACGCGCCTAATGCAACCAAATTTTCATGTTCCCTGCTCCGACTCTTGCCGAATATCAGGCGGGAGGGAGCGCTTTCGAATGTCTATTTGCGAACGATATGCAAAGAGCAGTGGTGTTCCTTTCCAAAACACTTTCAACACCTCGTCCGGCAGATAATTACCATATAGATCAAGGTCCGTCAGATTAGTGAGGTAACCCAGTTCAGGAGGCAAAAAGGTCAACGCATTGTTGTAGAGGTCAAGTGTCTTGAGCTTCGTAAGTCGACCGATTGCCGGTAGTAGGACAGTCAGCGCATTGTCACAGAGGTAGAGTTCCTTTAGGTTTATAAGCTGTCCGATCTCTAGAGGTAGCGACGTCAGAAGGTTGTCGTCCAGAGAGAGTTCTGTCAGCGTGATGAGTAGCACAATCTCAAGAGGGAAAGAGGCAAGTTGGTTGC
>JBBQPO010000223.1:0-10422 GCA_038217285.1 Chthonomonadales bacterium | reverse complement strand
GGATGTGTCCGGCATTGCCCTGGTTGTCGTGCAGGGCGAGCGAGCCGAAGACCCGGTCCTTGCCGACAATCATATTTTCCGCCGTGTGCAGGTCCGTCTCGATCTGCGCCGTATAGCCGTCGGCCAGCACGATCTGCACGGTGTCCGGCGTGGCGTGGGCGGGCACGAAGCCTTCCATCTGCAGCGCGCCGACGCGTCGGATACCACGCACCTCCCCGATGTCCGGGATGGTGACAGTATAGTTGATGGTCCGATCCGGCGCGGCGGATTCTGTGCGGACCGTCGCGGTGGTGCCCGTGAAGCTGTGCGTCTGCGTGCGGCTGGACCCGATCGGGTCGTCGTCTCCGCGCGCGATACCGACTCCCGGCGCGGCCCGGAGCGCGACGTTCAGGAGGTAGCCTCCGCACTCCGCCAGCGCGAGATGGGAAGCGTCGGGCAGATGCCCTACGGCGGTATGCAGGCGGGTCGTCTCCAGCAGACCCTCCGTCAGCCGCTCCGCCGCGCTCGCTTTGCGGCTGCCGAAATAGCGCACCACGACCGCCGAGGTCAGTGCGGCGGTCGTCAGCAACGCAAGCTGCCCGACCGATGGTCTGCTTATCGTAATGGTAGCCATTGTCTTCGTCTCCTCCTCATTTTGTTTCCTATACCCCGTTGGACGGAAACACGATGGGAACGGGTTCAGAGAAATCAGCCGGTTTCGGGGGAGCCGTCGTCGGGGCCACCCTCTTCGCCATGCCGCTTGTTCTCCAGCATCAGCTTGGTATTGCGGACATCCTGCGGGACGGGAATGGGATACTTGCCGTCGAAGCAGGCGCGGCAGAAGTTCTCTTTGCCCATGCCGATGGCCTTCATGACGCCGTCCATCGAGAGGTAGCCGAGGGAGGCCGCCCCGATATGACGTCGAATCTCCTCAATGGACTTTTTGGCGCCGATCAGCTCATCCTGGTTCGCCATGTCGATGCCGTAGTAGCAGGGATGCTTGACGGGCGGCGCGGTGATACGCACATGGACTTCCTTCGCCCCGGCGTCGTAGAGCATCTTCACCAGTTTGCCCGTGGTCGTGCCGCGCACGATGGTGTCGTCCACCATAATGACTTTTTTGCCCGCCAGCGTCTCCCGCAGCGGCGTATACTTCATGCGCGCGCCCAGATCCCGCATCCGCTGACTCGGCTGAATGAAGGTGCGCTGGATGTAGCGGCTCTTGATGATCCCTTCGCCGAAGGGGATGCGGGAGGCCTCGGCGAAGCCGATGGCGGCAGGGACGCCGGTATCCGGAACCGGGATCACGACATGCGCCTCCGGGCAGGGGAACTCTTTCGCCAACTGCTGCCCCATCCGACGGCGGGCCTGATGAAGCGAATGGTTGTAGAGCATCGAGTCGGGACGGGCGAAGTAGATGAACTCCAGCAGACATGTCGCATGGCGGGCCGTCGGGATCGCCTGAACCTCGCGCTGACCGTCCATGTCGATCACGATCACCTCACCTGGCTCGACTTCGCGCATATACTCCGCGCCGACCGGCACGAACGCGCACGACTCGGAAGCGAGGACGTAGTGCTCGCCGTTGATGACTCCCAGGCAGAGCGGACGGATGCCGTAAGGGTCGCGCGCACCGACGAGCTGACTGCCCGTCAGGACGACGAGCGAGTAGGCCCCCTGCAGCCGCTGCATGACCTGCTTCATGGTCTCCTCGATGCAGCCCTGATGATACTTGGCCAGCAACTGCGCGATCACTTCGCTATCGTTGGTGGTCTCGAACTTCACGCCTTCCGCCTGCAGTTCGGCGCGGAGCGACGCGGTATTGACGAGGTTGCCGTTGTGGGCTACGGAGATGTCCCCGACGCGAGAGAGACAGGTGAGAGGCTGGGCATTGCAGAGGATACTGGAGCCGGTGGTGGAGTAGCGGGTATGACCGATAGCGCTGATGCCCTTCAGCTTTTTGATGTTCTCTTCCTGAAAAACCTGGGTGACGAGCCCCATGCCTTTGTGGATCTGCAGATTGCGGCCATCGGAGACGGCGATGCCCGCGCTCTCCTGCCCGCGGTGCTGCAGGGCGAAGAGGCCGAAGAAGGTGATACGCGACACATCTTCCCCAGGAGCGAAAATTCCGAAGACACCGCACTCTTCTTTGGGAGTGTCCTGTTCCCACTCGGAATCGTGAGAGGGGAGCGGGACGGGTGGCGACAGGGCTTCGAGTGGAATCAGGGCTCCACCAGGCCGGGGGTGATGGAAGTGCATATTACAGTGGCTCCTTCGCACAGGGCGACGACAGGACGGTGTGGAGAGATCGTTCCGAGAGGGAATCGTCTCTCTGCTCGTTGCTCGGTATGGCCCGAGGGCCATAGAAGGTCAGGTCGTGCGGCTGGAACCGCGTCGTCTCGTCTCCGGCGCTGTCGCCAGAGCATGTGAACAGGAACGTTATTTGTTACGAGTACGGTACTACGAACGTTACAATCAGGAAATTGCCGCCTCTTCAGCGGCGTGGTGATTAACTCAGCACTGCCTCCTCAGCCCGGGTGTTCATGCGGCGCGGGAGAGCGTTTTGCGAAACCCGGTTGATCTGTGCAACTGGGAGGTCGAAAAGGATATCCGGCCCCTGCGCGATGCGCAGGTTTCCGCCGCCTACGGTCCCGATCCAGGCGACGCGGATGCCCAGCTTCTCGCCGCGCTCTTTCAGCTTCGTGAACTGCTTCTCGTTCCGGACCGTGACGACGGCCCGACCCTGCGCCTCTCCGAAGAGGAGGGCGGAGGGCGGCAGCTCGCCCGGAAAATCGTTGCGGTTGAGCAGAATAAGCGCGCCGATGCAGCCCATCATCGCGCTCTCCGCCAGGTTGAGCGCCAGGCCGCCGTCGGAGACATCGTGGCAGGAGGCGAACAGGCCCTCACCGATGCCTTCGAGCAGCAGGGTGTGCAGGCGTTTCTCCCCTTCGAGATCGAGGCGAGGCGGCACGCCCGCCTCCTCGCCATGCACCAGGCTCAGATACTCGCTGCCGCCCAGTCCCCCGGTCGGATCGTCGTAGGCCGTCAGGAGCACGACGGTATCGCCTTCGCCGTCTTCCCGGAAGCCTGCGGTGCAGCGGCGATTCACGTCGTCCAGAATGCCCAGCATTCCGATGGTCGGCGTCGGATGGATCGGGCCGTACTCCGGCGTCTCGTTGTAGAAGGAGACATTGCCCGAGACGACCGGCGTTCCGAACGCCTCGGTCGCGCTGACGATCCCTTCCACCGAGCGGCGGAACTGCCAGAAGCCGGTCGGCTTCTCGGGGCTGGCGAAATTCAGGTTGTCGGTCACAGCGACCGGCCGCGCCCCGACACAGACCACGTTCCGCGCCGCCTCCGCAACCGCGATCTGACCGCCGACGAAGGGATCGAGGTGGCCGTAGCGCCCATTCCCATCCAGTTTGAGCGCGATGCCCTTCTTCGAGCCGCGAATCCGCAGAATCGCCGCGTCCGAGCCGGGCAGCGTCACGGTCTGCGTCTGCACCATGCTGTCGTACTGGTCGGTGACCCAGGCTTTGCTCGCGAGGCTCGGCGAATCGAGCAGGCTCCAGAACACATCGGCATAGGTGGTCTGCCCCGGCACGAAGCGGGGATGCGCCAGCGCCGCCTCGATCTGCGGGAACGTCTCCGCCACGCCATCCTCTTCCACTTCGAAACTTTCGTCGTCGGCCTCGGACGTCTCTTCGTCCTCCTCGGGCAGCGATTCCTGAGCCTCTTCTTCGGCTTCGTCCTCTTCCGTAATGAGGGCGATGATCGGCTCCGGCAGAGAGGTCAGGTCGAACGCCTGCAACTGCTTGATATAGTCCGGCTCCGCTGTCTCCAAAGTGTAGACGGGGCACTCGTCGGTAAGGGCTTTGGCGCGTATCTCCGCCACCACGACGCCGTTGTCCTTGATGCGGGTCAGGCCATCGTCCGTCACCACGCCGATCACGGCGGCATTTAGTCCCCACTTCTTGAAAATGTCGAGAATGTGCTGCTCTTTGCCTTTTTCGACGATGCAGAGCATCCGCTCCTGAGACTCGGAGAGCATGATCTCGTAGGAGGTCATGTCGGCCTCGCGCAGGGGAACCTTGCGCACGTCGATCTCCATGCCCGTTCCGGCTTTCGCCGCCGTCTCGCAGGTGGAGCAGGTCAGTACCGCCGCGCCCATATCCTGAATGCCGACGATATAGCCGCTCGCCAGGGCTTCCAGCGTGGCCTCGATTAGCAGTTTTTCCAGGAACGGGTCGCCCATCTGCACATTCGGGCGTTTGCTCTCACTGTCGGGGCCGAGCTCGACACTGGCGAAGGTCGCGCCATGAATGCCGTCTTTGCCCGTCGCGCTGCCGACATAGACGACGGGGTTCCCGACGCCCTTCGCGGCGGCGCTCGCCACGTTCTTCAACTCCACCACGCCGACCGACATAGCGTTTACCAGGGGATTGCCGCTGTAGCAGGGATGAAAATAGATCTCACCCGCGACCGTCGGCACGCCCACACAGTTGCCGTAGTGCGAGATCCCGGCGACGACTTGTTCGAACAGGTAGCGATTGCGCGGCTCATCGAGGGGACCGAAGCGGAGGGAGTTGAGGTTGGCGATAGGCCGCGCGCCCATGGTGAAGATGTCGCGGAGAATGCCGCCGACGCCGGTGGCCGCGCCCTGGAACGGCTCGACAGCGGAAGGGTGGTTGTGCGATTCGACTTTGAAGACGATGCCGAGGTTCTCATCCAGGGGAATGACGCCCGCATTTTCCAGTGCGCCGCTCTCCTGCGCCTCTTTATAGTTCTTGAACAGCGCCAGCACCGGGCGGGAATACTTATATCCACAGTGTTCCGACCACATCACGGAGAACATCCCCAGCTCGGTATAGGTCGGTTCCCGGCCCAGGATACCGAGGATCTGCTGATACTCGGCGGCGTTGAGGCCCATGTCGCGAACCATCTGCGGGGTAACCAAAGCGTCTTCTCCTCCATCACAAACACAAAGAGGCGCAGACACTGCGCCTCCGGCACGTATTGAATCCTGCTCTTAGTATAGCCCATCACGCGGGCGAGGGTCAACCCGTCCCGAACGGGCGGAAACCGGTCGAGCCGAAATGTTTGGCGGGTAAGCGTCCGTCCAGGCATGGAAAAGGGCGATACATGGCGAACAGAGCGTCGTCTAACCTTTCTGTACAGACAGGAGGGCGACAATCGAACATGATTGCCACGACCGGGGTGAGAATGCCAGGAGTCGAAGATCAACTGGTGACGCGCTGCCGTGCCGGGGACCAGGATGCGTTTGCACAGGTCTATGCACAGTATGAGCGCCAGGTGTTTCGCTACGCCTACCATCTTCTGGGCAACCGCGAAGACGCCGACGATATCAAACAGGATACTTTTCTGCGAGCGTATCAGGCCATCAAGTCATTTCGCAGCGAGTCCAGTCTCCAGACCTGGCTGTTGAAGATATGCGGCAACCTGTGCCGGGATCGTATCAAGTCCTGGGATCGCCGTAAGGTCGTGTATGATTCGACGCTGCGGGACGAGCAGATGGGCGCCAGCAGCGAGTCCGAAGATCCGCTCGCCATCGTACAGCGCAACGAGATGACCGACACGATCTTCCGGGTGCTGCGGGGTATGCCGGAGTCGCAGCGGATCATTATCGTACTGCATGAGATCGAAGATCTGAATTATGACGAGATCGCCGCCATCCTGGGCTGTTCGCGCACCAGCGTGAAGCTCCGTCTGTTCCGGGCGCGGCGAGCGTTGAAAGAGCGTGTGACGTCGTTAATGAAGCCGGGGGGCTAGCAATAATGTGGTTTAGAAGCGAATGCAGCAAAGTGTCTGATAGTCTCTGGGACTATTCCTCCCAGCGGCTCTCTGCGGCTGAGACGGCGCACGTCGAGCGCCATCTACAGCAGTGCGCACGTTGTCAGGCAGAGGCGGAGGCCTATCGATATACGGTCGGGATGCTGGGCGCGGCGCGAAGCCAGCCTATTCCGGCTTCGCAAAGGACCTGGCAGGATCTACGCCACGGCCTGGCGACCCACCGGCAGGCCGCGCGCCGGTCTGCCGATCTGCTGCCGCGCCTGACGCTTGCGGGCGCCGGGACCGCCCTGGCGGCTATGCTGCTCGTCGTCTTTTTCGGCGGCGCCCATGGCCCCAAGAAGACTGTCGATGCGCCGCGCCCGAATGGCCCGCAGCAGGGTGTGCCGTCCGTCCACGAAGCTTCGTCGCCGCCCGAGGGCATGGTTGCGAAAAGGGAGCCGCAGGCAGGCGGGCACGACCTCCTCTCCTCCTTTTTGGGCTTTGGCTCCTTCTTCCCCGGCGCGGTGACACGGCTCACAAGTCCCCACGCAAACGCCGGGCCTGCGGTCGAGCCGAGATCGTCGCCTCCGCGCCGCCGACCGCATGCGCGTGCCGCCCGGCTCGCAGGCCCGGCCAGACCGGCTTCGATCCCTGCGGACTATGCCGCGCAGTTGGATGGCGGAAACGTCCCGCCTCGCCGGCAGCCGCGCAACTTCGTTTTGAACCCGGTCGCCCCGCCCGCGGACGAGGAGCCAGCGCGCCGTTATGTCATGGGCAGTATTCCGGTGGCGCAGACCGGAGCTGGCGTGACAGCCTCCAGTGACGGAACCGAGGACGGTGGCGCATGGTAACTCGAATTGAAATTACCCTCCCGCTCGTTCTGGCGGCCCTACTGCTTCTCGGCGCGGTCCCTGCGGTCCATGCCGATGGCCTTCTGGAACAGATGCAGAACGAAATCGCCGCCATCGTGCGCGCCAATAAAGGCGGGGTTGTTGCCATTGAGGATGAGGGAGCCCCGCCTCCGCACCGGGCCGACGCGAACTCTGACTCGCGACGCCTTGCAGGCCAGCAGGGACGGAGAGGGCCTAACGCTCTGGAGCGCGCCAATGCGCCGAAGTCGGGCAGCGGCTTTTTGATCGGCAATGGTTATGTAGTGACGACCGCAGACGTCGTGGAAGGCATGCAACGGCCGTTGGTTATTGCGGATGATGGCACACGGATGCGCGCTAAAATCGTTGGCATCGATTCCGAAATGAACCTGGGTGTGCTTCAGCTCCCCGCAAAAGCCAACCTCTCCGCGCTGAAAATAGGCGACTCGGATACGGTAGCGGCAGGACATTTCGCCATCTCTGTCGGCAATCAGGCCGGACATGCCAATTCGGTCGCACTGGCGATGATCGCCGGCATTCGCACCGACGGCACACATACCGGCGACCACTTCTACCCAGCGCTGCTCCAGATCGCCGGAACCATCGGCGCGGGCACAAGCGGCGCGCCTCTTCTGAATGCACGGGGCGAAGTCATCGGTGTGATTGCGGGCGTTCCCGCAGGAGAATGGACGGAAACACAGGTCTATACCGAGCCCTCATTTCGTCCTGCTCCAGGAGGTCGGGAGAAAGATCTCCCGCCGGATGCGCCCCGATTACAGAAGCCACAGCCGGAACCGCGCGCCGACCAGTCCGAGCAGGCCCACGGTAAGAACCTGTTCGTCTTCGGTCAGGCGCCGTTTCCCACGGAACAGAATGGCATTCCGCCAATGCGCGTGTTTCTGCGTCCGCCGGTCACCGGCACAGGATTCGCCATTCCGATCAACGATCTCCGGTTCTCCATTAAGGAGTTGATCGCCAACGGCAAAATCGTCCGCACCTGGGTGGGCGTCGATCTGAAGCCTGACCGCAAAGTGAACGACGAAGACGGCATCATCAAGGTCGTGCGATATGTACGCATCCGTGGCATCTATCCCGATTCCCCTGCTCAGAAGGCCGGGCTTCAACCGGGCGATATTCTTGTCGAGCTGAACGCCAAACCCGTCATGTCGTTGTCGGGGGTGCGTGCGACGTTTATGCGCCTGCATCCCGCCGATAAACTTGCCATCACAGTCGAGCGCAACGGCGTGAAACAGACCATGACCCTCAACGTCGTCGCCCGCCCTGACAGGATCATCCCACCCGCAGAGCTGCCGAACGCGCATCCGAAATAGACGCCGCTATCTTGTGAAAGCGAGCCGCCGAAACAGACTGTTTCGGCGGCTCGCTTTCGTCAGAGGGCTATTTTGACGGGTGCAAGTAGAGATCTCCGTCCGGAGCGTTGAGGGTGTGGGTACGGGAGGTGATGCCGGTGGCGATGCTGCGGCGCTCGTCGGGGAAGGTGATCGTGCGCGCGGGGTTGCCCATCGGGTTGTAGACGACGGCGCCCTGCGCGAATTCGCGGCGAACCGTCCCATCCGGCTGTTTCCTGCCGCGCGTACGCGGACTGCCCAGGCTCTTGTCCCAGAACGGGTACCAGTTGTGCAGATGGTCCGGTGTTGGGAGGGGATTGGGATCGGAGAAGAGACAGTAGCCGTCCGAGGCTGTCAGGGCGAGGGCAGTCGTAGCCCGCATCAGGGCGAGATCCTGCCGAGAGGTGTGGTACCAGGTCTCCAGACAGTCGATCCGCGGCGTACGCAGATGTCTCTCTGCCCAGGCGAGCGTCTCCGCGATACGCTGCCAGTCCTCGGCGGTCCGGCTCCGATAGCACTCCATGAAATAGCCGTTGATGTAGGGCGCTGTGCGGGGAGTCGTGTGGTCGTTTGCATTGCCCAGGATCAGCGCGTCCCGACCTATGGCGGCGCGCACCTGCTTGATGAGGGCGAGGTGATCGTCATCGTCCTGCCACCAGTCGAGCATAACGCCGTCGAAAACGCCGCTTCGCACCGCCGCCCGCGCCTGCGCCGCCACCTGCCGCTGGAACGCTGGGTTGGCGAGATCGAGCAGGATATACCCGCCCTCTTCCCAGCCCATCACAAACTTTCCGGATCTGTCGCGCTTCCACCATGGAGAGTCTGCGGGCAGATAGGAGCGAGGGGCGTCCCGATACCGAATTTCCGCCAGCAGGACAAGATGCGGATTTCGGGCCAGAAGCTGGCTGCGCAGCGCGAGCGCGGCGGCGACGCTCTCCGGCGTGAAGCCAGTCGCCAGGCCGGTCGGCGCCGTATCCCATTTCAGTTCGAAGAAGTCAGGCGCATGAAAGATGAGGTCGTGCCGCGCCAGCGTGGTCCAGGGGTCTTCCGCAGGCAGGTTGTCCGCCGGGCTCCAGGCCTGGAACACCGACGGAAACTCCCGACCTGCGATCCGCTGCTCAGGAGAGGGAAGGGAGTCGTCCGCAGGCTGTTCCGCGCCTCGCCCGTTCACGGACGCAGCCCATACCAGCCAGACGAGTGGCAGAAGCAGATGGCGCTTCATAGCGAGATCATTTCTCCCTTTTCAGGAAACCGCGATGCTCCAGCCATTTGGCGCAGCTTCCAGGCCAGGCGCTCAAGACCGGGTCGCTGCCGCCCAGGCCGAACCCATGCGGGCCATGCTCGTAGAGGTGCAGTTCCACAGGAACGCCGGCCTTGCGGCAGGCCATTGCGAACAGCAGGCTATTCTCCGCAGGAACCGCGCCGTCGTCCGCACCGTGTACGAGAAAGGTCGGCGGCGTCTGATGCGTTACCTGTCTCTCGTTGGAGAGCAGCGTGATCAGGTCGGGCGAGGGGTTGTCCCCGAGCAGGTTGTGGCGCGAGCCAGTGTGGGTAAACGGGTCCGTGAAGGTGATGACCGGATAGATCAGGATGGCGACATCGGGGCGGGACGAGAGGCGATCTATCGGGTCGGTCGCGCTCGGACTGCCGGCGTCGAAATGGGTGGCAGCGGTCGAGGCCAGATGCCCGCCCGCAGAGAAGCCCAGCACGCCGACGCGGTGCGGATCGAGGCCCCAGTCGGCGGCATGGGAGCGAACGGTGCGGATCGCGCGCGCCACGTCGCCCATCTCGACAGGATGATGATATTTAGGGCCGAGCCGGTATTTGAGAACGACACCCGTGACACCGAGGGTGTTCAGCCACTCCGCAATGGGGCGGCCTTCATGATCCGCCAGTCCGCCGTATCCGCCGCCGGGACAGACCACCACCGCCGCGCCCGTAGATTTCTCGGGCGGAGGTGCATAGACGGTCAGGGTGGGAATATCGGCAGCCTCGGCGCCCATTGCCCCCGGCGCATCGCCCTCCCACAATCGCAGCGGCTGCGAACTCGCGGGAGGGGCGGCCTGTGTCGCCTGCGGAAGGACGGCCATCGCCAGCATTCCGAGCAGGGATAACCCGATGAAAAAAGGAGTAGGCAGCATTGTCATCTCTCCAAAATCTATTTGAGGGTCAGCAGAAGCGATTCGAACAGCGCCCGACCATCGGCGGAGCCCAGGATCTTTTCGGCGGCGCGTTCGGGGTGAGGCATCATGCCCATGACGTTGAAGCGGGCGTTGGCGATACCGGCGATATTGGCAAGCGAGCCGTTGGGATTGCTGGCCTCATCGACCTCTCCCTCCGGACTAACGTAACGGAACAGCACACGACTATTCGCTTCCAACTCCTGCAGGGTCGCCTCGTCGCAGACATAGCGGCCTTCGCCGTGGGCGATCGGG
>JBBQPO010000222.1:0-10458 GCA_038217285.1 Chthonomonadales bacterium | reverse complement strand
CGCGGCGTCCCATACCGTTGCCGTCTTGTCCCGATTCCCGGTGACAATATGCTTCTCGTCTGGGGAGAAGGCGACGGACCAGATCCCTTCGTTACGTCCCTGAAGCGTGAGCAGATCCAGGTGGCAGAGACGATTCCAGTAGCCCCACTCGAAGGTTCCCTGCCCTCGTGCTCGTGTGGCCTCCAGCAGTTCCCGCACATGCCCGACGTCATTGTTCTCCCAGTCGTGTTGGATCAGGTTCATATTGGCGGCATACCGATTGGCGGCTGCCTCCTCTGCTGCCCGCTTCGTACGCGCGGTTTCTGCGCGCGCCAGACGTGTATTATGGTCGGCCAGGCGCACATTGCGGATCGCCAACCCTGTAAGGCTTGTCGCGATGAGCAGCACCACCCCCGCCGGAAGCAGTCTGGGTCGAAACGCCTGCGTCTGCCTTCTTCGACCGGTATCCGGTAGATTCTGCTCGATCCAGGCCCGGTCAAAAACGTGGGCATAGATTCGGTTGCGCACCTTGAGCTCGCCTTGCTGCACGCTTACCACGCCGGAGCGTTTCAGAACGCGGGTGACGGGGTTGGTTTCGTCGTCGGGTAGGTGCTTGCCCTCTCGGATCCTGCTGTAGAGATCGAGGAGGGCGGCGCGATCGACTTCCGAGCGCAGCAGACAGTTACGGACGAAGCTGAGGTTGGCGTCGCCCTCCATGGCTGTGGGCGTCAGGAACAGATCGGTACACAGGGTGTCTACATCGGCGACGGTACGGATCTCCGCATCGGCCAGGGAGCGGCAGAGGCGCTGCGTGAGATAAGGATGCCCTCCCGTCCAGGTAAGCACTCGCGACAGCAAGGCCGTGCCGTTCTCTCCGAGGCCCTGCGCCAGAGGAGCGGCCTCTTTCTCCATAAAGTCTCTGACTTTCACACGCCTGCCGATGTCGAAGGGAGAGGTGTGGGTATCGGAGATCAGGTCGGCCGGCGTCGCGGTTCCGAGCAGGCAGAAGGTGAGGCGGTTGAGATCCGGCTCCAGGATCCGTCCGGTGAAGCATTGGCGAATGGCGACAAAGAACGCGTCGGTACTGAAAGAGAGGGAGCGCACGGCCTCGATCTCATCGATGAAAACAGAGAGCGGGGAGGGAGCGGCATCGAGACCGACGTGCAGCAAAGCTCCGAAGAAGCGCTGGAGAGGGCTGAACTCCGGGTGCGCGTTCCCGTAGGCGAGGAACTCTTCGCGCAGCCCCAGATCGCTACCCGCCTCGGTGAGCAGGCCGGTATACCACTGCTCGGAGGTGACGCCCGCCTCCCCAATCCTGGCCAGATCCAGGGAGACCGTCCGCACGCCCTGCTCCTGCAGACGCGCCCTCGTGCGCACGCACAGCGAGGACTTTCCCATCTGTCGGCTATCAAGGACATAGCAGTACTCCCCGGCGATCAGGCTCTCGTAGAGATCTGTATCGGCCTGCCGCACCACGTAGGAGGAGTCTTCCCGCGAGAGCGTACCGCCGGTAATAGTGAAAGAAGCTGAAAGAGGGGCAGAATCTGGAGAAGCAGCCACTACGACACACGTCCGCCTTTCCGAGAATAAGCCATGGGAGATATCGGCAATCCCTTATTCACCAGACAGGTGCGCTTCCCCTTGTATAGAACTTCACTCCAGCAAAAGGAGTTTTTCCACAGCAATCCAGGACACGACCGCTCGTATGGTGAATAAGTGCGGTACGGATCTATTTTGTTCGTGCGAGTGTTGAAGGAGGAGTGTGACTAATGTCCGACGAGAGTATCCTGGCGCAAGGTTCTGACCTTCATCCCTGCGGTCGCGAGTTGGCCGCAATCTATCGCATCAGCGCCGCTCTGTATGCCAAGACCGACGTCGAGGAGCTGTTGGCCGAAACACTGGAGGTCGCGCTGCAGACGACGAATGCGGAGGGAGGTTCTATCCTGCTCTACGATCCCACGGAGAATCATCTCGTATTCCGTCAGGTGCTCGGGGATGCGGCGGGCAAGCTGAGCGGAAAAGCAGTGCCCCTGTCGAGCCCCGGCCAGTGTGCGACGGTCTTCAAGACAGGGCGTTCTCAAATCGTTCAAGAAGGTTTCGATCCGAACTTTGACGAGGATACCGGGTTTCAAACGCGTTGCACACTGACGACTCCCATCCGCGCTTTCGGGGAACAGCCTCTCGGCGTGATCCAGATGCTCAACAAGCGTTCGGGGGTCTTCGACAGGGGCGATCAGGAACTGCTCACCCTCGTCAGTGTATTGGCTGCGACCGTCCTGGCGAACGCGCACCGCGCTGAAGTCGAGAAGGAGGCGGCCGTGGCCCACGCGGAAGCGGAGAAGCAGGCCTCGCTTACGCGCATCCTTGGCTTTCTGGGCCATCAACTCAAGAACCAGGCGCTCATCCTGGATATGGCGCGCCAGAGCTTCGGGCCTCTCCTCTTGGAGGAGATCGTAAGCCTGAATCCGGGTGGGACGCCGGGCGCTTCGCCGGCAGAGCAGTACTATCACGAGATGGAGGGGATGCTCTCTGCGGCGACCCAGAAGGTGATCCGTCAGTCCAAAGTCATCAATGAATACGGCGAGCGTACCGACCTCTTCGATTTCCGGGTGGGCGATCTGAAAGCGCTGCTGGAGGAGGAGCTTACGCAGTTGGTCGAGTTAGCGCGGCAACATGGACAAGACGTGGATTTGAGCGGAATGCAAGTCGTCCCTGTGTTCCCTTTCGAGGGGTTCTTTGTAGCGCAGGCGGTCTTCAACCTCGTCAACAACGCCTTCCAGGCGATACGGGAGCACAACAAGGGAGATCGGGTGTGGGTGCGTCTGGCGCACAGGCCGGAAGGAACCTTTCCCTCGGGCAACTACGTGGAGATCGAAGTCGAGGACAACGGTTCCGGGATGCCTCCGCATATCCTGCAGTCGATTCTGGACGGTCGTTCCGTCAGCACCAAAGCGAACGGAAGCGGCGTGGGCACACGCCTGGTACGGGATGTCGTGCTGACCCACGGAGGAGAACTGCAGGTGGAAAGCATCCTCGGTACCGGGAGCATCTTCCGCATGAAACTGCCGCTGCAGCGCCTTCCAATGGAAAAAGGAAGCCGCATTTAGGGGAGCAGTACAATAACCACTCCCGGTTTGCGTAGGGGAAGAAATAGATTATGAGGCCGGAGGGTTGGTTTTGACCCATTCGGCGAAGTCTGATCGCATCTCGTCCGTCCAGTTCCCATCCACCTGGCCGGAGGTGTAGCGGCTCTCACGGATACGAAGCTGGCCCCAGAAATCTTCGAGGCGTGTACGCTCTGAACGCTCCACTACCTCCTGCGCCAGGTGCGGCGGAATGAAGATGAGGCCGGACTCGGAGCCGAGCACGACATCGCCGGGCAGAACCGTCGCCGGTCCGATCCTAATCGGCACGTTCAGGCCGGTCATGGTGACATCGGCGATGGCGGAGGCGTCCACGCCGCGCGCGAAAATGGCGATGTCGGGGATCTCCCGGAGGCGCACCAGATCGCGAATTCCCCCGTCGATGACCATACCGGTCTTCGTTTTGTTGGCGATAGCCGTTCCCAGGTTGTCTCCGGCGAACGTGCCGTCTTTCACCTTGCCGAACAGATCGATGACGACGACATCGTTCTCCACGAGCGTGTCGATGATCCAGGAGTTGTGCAGGCCGACGGCGTTGCGCTCCTTGCCCCACTCCCCGATGACGGCATGTAGGTCGGGCCGTGTGGGAACGAACATCGCGGTCACCGCGCGCCCGACCAGCACACGCTCCGGATGCACGTTGAGCCAGTCGCCCGCATACTGGTTGAGAAAGCCGTGCTGTTTGAGAACGCCCCACGCCTCCTCGACGGTCACCAGCTTCATGCGGCGCAGCAGGTCGTCCGGCACACGCGGGCGGCCATCCGGGAAGCGGTCAAATGGGTTGAGTGGCGTCAGACGAACGGTGTCTTCAGTGCGGTTAAGCAAGGTGAATTCCTCCAGGAGAGTAAACGTCGTTGTCAGCTCCAAAGTCGGTCTGAGGAGCGCTCGGTGTCCCACTCCGGCGTCGGCTCGAAATAGCCCGGCTCCGCCAGATGCTGCTGCACGACCTCGTCGTTGAGAGTGATACCCAGTCCCGGCGCGTCGGGCACGCGAATGTATCCGTTCTGGATAAGCGGGCCGTCGAAGCCTATTACCAGGTCGTTCCACCAGGGAATATCGACGGAGTGGTTCTCCAGCACCAGGAAGTTTTCGGTCGCGGCGGCGCAGTGGACGTTGGCCATGCAGGAGACGGGCGTCCCGGCAAAGTGCATCGCCATCGGTACGCCGTACTCCTGCGCCATATCCCCTATCTTCTTGGTTTCGAGTATGCCTCCCGACGTCGCCAGATCCGGATGGATGACATCGACGGCATGGTTTCGGCAGAGCGTTTCGAACCCCTCTTTGAGATAGATGTCTTCGCCGGTGCAGGTGGGCAGATGAATGGAGTCGGTGATGCGCTTCCAGAGATCGGTGTGCTGCCAGGGGATCATATCTTCCAGCCAGGCGAGATTATAGGGCTCCAGCGCCCTGCCCAGACGGATGCACGAGTTGATGCCGACATGTCCGAAGTGGTCGATCGCCAGTGGGATCTCATTGCCGATGAGGCGGCGCACCTCGCCCACGTATTCGGCCATCTGGCGGATATGCGTCTCGCTGATCTCGATGCCGGTAAACATGTGCTGCGTCTTCAAAACGTCCCGGATGCTGAGGTGCGGGGGAACGGTGGGCGGACCGACGATGGTTTCGAGGGTGTTGTTTCGGAGGCTGGCCCGAGTGAAATCCATCTTGAGGAAGGTGAAACCCTCGTCCATCCGCCGCCGCAACTGCCGGGCCGTGATGGTAGGGTCGGTGGACATCTCCGTATCGGCGTAGACACGAATCTTGTCCCGGAACTTGCCGCCCAGAAGCTGGTAGACCGGCATGCCATAGACCTTACCGACGATGTCCCACAGGGCCATCTCCACCGCGCAGACGCCGCCTGCCTGTCGCGCGTGAAATCCGAACTGCTTGATCTTTCGAAACAGCCGATCCACATCGCAGGGGTTCTCTCCCAGCAGGCGGCTTTTAAGCATCAGTGCGTAGGTTTTGCTGGCCCCATCGCGCACTTCGCCCAGGCCGTAGACGCCCTGGTCGGTGTCGATACGGATGAGCGGGCAGGTCATAGGCGCTTTGCCCACAACGGCAACGCGCAGATCGGTGATTTTCAATGGTTTCATATTGCGTTCATTTCCCCATGCGGCGCAAGGCCTCCAGGCTGCGGCGCGGGATGTCAAAGCCCAGACCGTCGGCGCTGCCTTCCTCGACCACGTACCACTCGGTATTCTGGGCTGTCTCGCACAGGCGGAAGACTTCCGGCCAGTCCGCCTTCCCCTCTCCGATAACCGATTCGAGCGACGGACCGCCGAAATCTTTGAGATGCACCGAGCGAGCGCGATTGGGGAAGCGCTTCAGTGTCGCGATCGGGTCGCCGCCTCCACTGACGCAGTTGCCGATGTCCATCTGCATGATGACTTCCGGACGCGTGTTCGCGAACAGGATATCCCAGGCGATCTCGCCATCTACCGTCGCGAAGTCGAAGCCGTGGGCGTGATAGCCCGCGAACATGCCTTCCCCGCTCAGCGCTTCCGCCGCCTTGTTCAGGATACCCGCCAGTTCGAGCACCCCCTGCCGTGACTCCATCCGTCGCTTGTCCATGGCGATGATGAGAAAACGGTTGCCGAGTATCTGATTGAACTCGATGGTGCGCGCAAGGTTGTCGTCCTGCAGGGCGTCGGTGCTCAGGTGGAGGCCGCAGCAGGTCAGACCATGGTCGTCGTAGAGGCCCCGGATGTCGTGGGCCGAATGACCCTGCCACGCGAGCGAATCGCCCCGGTAGTCCCAGGGCTCCGCGCCCGCATAGCCGATGTCGGCGACCGCCTTGAGCGTTCCCGGGAGATCCCGTTCGACCTCGCCGCGCACCGAAAAAAGCTGTAGCCCAATCGGAATGTTTTTGTTTGCCATAATCGCTAACTCCAGACTTTTTCGGGGGTATAAGGATCGATCGCTGCACTCCGAGACTCGCGTCGGATCTCCTCGGCAGTGAACTCTTTGCCCGCCTTACTCGACAGATAGATGCCCTCGCTGATGAGGGCGGCGTTCAGGCCATATTCGGCGGTCGGAAGCAGGGGGACACGTCCCAGCAGCGCCCCGGCCCAGTGCTTCTGCGAAGAGTCGTACCAGACCGTTTCGGGGTCGCAGGCGTGCCAGCGGGTATCGGCGCCCTTCACATCGAAGGTCGCGCTGAGGGGCATGTCGCTCAGGCTGGCGAAGTAGGTGAGCGGGTTGAGACGCAGTCCGCCCTTACTACCCAGTATTTTGCTTGCCTCCTGGCCGTCGTGGTGAACGGCCCAGGACTCCTCGATGTCGAACGAGATGCCGCCCTCCATCCGAACCCAGCCCAGCCCCAGTTCCTCGACGCTGTAACCGCTGAACGCCCGGCGCGCCTCGTCCATGTCCAGCTCCTGATGCGCCGCGCCCGTCACGGTCTTTACCGCCGGGTTGCCGATCAGGTGGAGGATCTGGGCGATGTGGTAGATGCCCATGTCGAACAGCGCTCCTCCCGCCGAGACGCCCTTGTTGACGAACGTCGCCGAGCCGTAGCCGTCCACGAAGGGGCGACCGCGTCGGCGATAGCCGAACGACCGGGCGTAGTAGATCTTGCCGAGGTGGCCGTCGTCGATCAGGCGGCGCGCCGCCCGTGCCTCGGGCTCGTACAGGGTGGCCATCTGGATATGAAGCATACGGCCCGTATCGCGCGCCGCCCGGAGCATCTCCTCCGCGTCCCGATACGTCCCAGCCATCGGCTTTTCGCAGTAGACGTGCTTGCCTGCCTTTAACGCGGCAATAGAGACGGGCGCGTGCTTGTTGTTGTGGACGCAGACATCGACCGCGGCGATATCGTCGCGCGCCAGCAGATCCCGGAAGTCGGCATAGCCATCGGCGATCTCGAAATTCTGCTTCGCCGCTTCGACCTTTTCGGGAAACAGGTCGGCCACAGCAACCACCTTGACCTCCGGGATCTTGCTCCAGTTTTTCAGGTGCTCATTGCCGATCTGGCCCGCGCCGATCAGGCCGATACGTACAGGATTTTGCATAGAGGTCCGCCTCCTTTGGCTCCGCCATTCCTATTCCCGTGAGATTACGCTTTCGATTCTCCTTTTCCTCCTACCGGAGGCGAACCGAACTGCAAGCAGGAGAATTCAGCAGGCGAGGTGAAATTTCGCCTATGAACATCGTCAAACTGCCGTTTGTGTTCGACCCCCTCGCGATGAAAGCCGATCTCGCAGGCCTTCAGGCCGACGAATGGATTCGGCACTTTAACGATCAGATCTTCGAGGGCGACTGGAGCGGGGTGGCGCTGCGCTCGGTCGGAGGCACGACCGGTAAACTCTATAGCGGCCTGGGTGAGCGCCGTGACTGTGCCGATACCCCGACGCTGGACCGATGTCCCTACTTCCGTCAGATACTGGAGACCTTCCAGTGCCCGCTGCAGTCGGCGCGACTGTTGAAGCTCGAACCTCGCTCGCATATCCGCAAACATAAAGACCCCTTCGTTGACTCAAAACGACATCGAATCCGCCGAACAGCCTTTCCGATCCAGCCCGATTCCGGTCATTGGACGGGCCGAGGCGGCGGCTGTGCTCACGGGCTGGATCCCAAGGGCGGTGACACAGGCGGGCGGCGAACTGCTGATCGACTGGTTCGATCCGGGGGATCGGCGCCTGACAGAATCTTTTTTCGAGGACAGCATCGCCGTGGCGCGGCGGCTGCCCTTCTATCGTTGGTTCTCCCTCCGGACCCCTTTCGAGGCCCTCATGCCGCTGGCGACACAAGAGCAGGGGGTGGCCCCTGCTGGCTTTGTCTTCCACATGTCACGGTGCGGATCGACCCTGGTCGCGCAGATGCTGGCGGCGCTGGAGCGCCATATCGTTCTCTCTGAACCCGAGCCGCTCGACTGGGTGCTGCGAGGGCACCTGGCTCAGCCCGACCTTACCGAACAACAACAGACGCTCTGGCTGAAGGCGATGCTGAGCGCGCTCGGCAGAAGGCGCGCGCCTGCGGTCGACCGCCTGTTCGTGAAGTTCGACTGCTGGCACACACCGCTTCTGCCCCGAATTCGCCGGGTATTTCCCGAAGTTCCCTGGGCGTTTCTGTACCGTGATCCTATCGAGGTGCTGGTATCGCACCTGCGTGAACCCGACCGACAGATGGTGGAACAGTCCGGATTTAGCGGCTTGTTCGGCATGGAGGCCGAGGCCACTCTGCCCACGGAGGAGTATCGGGAGCATGTGCTGACCTCGATCTGCGGCGCGGCGTTGGAGTGCCATCGGCAGGCCCCCAGACTCTTCCTGAACTACACCGATCTGCCGGAAGCCGTCTTCCTGGCACTGGCCACTCACTTTCGCGTCCGCTTCTCGGCGGCGGAAGAGGCACAGATGCGCACGGTGACCGGCGCACATTCCAAGCGACCCTATTTTGCTTTCGAGTCGGATTCCGCCGACAAACAGGCAGTGGGGCAGACGGCCATCAGCGAGGCGTGCCGCGCACGCTTGAAGGCGCTCTATCGGAAGTGCGAAGAGGCAGGCGCGGCGGCTTTCGAGGAGAGCGAATGAGTTTCGCCGTATTCGTTCTCTCCACCGGACGCTGCGGCACACAGTGGCTGGCGGCGCATCTTCAGCGCACCTACCCGGATCGATTCCAGGTAGAGCACGAGCCGCTGCATAACGCCTACGCGCCCCGGCGCATGCTCACGGCCTGCACAATGGCCGATCTGGCTCCCGAGGCCGCGGAACGGGTTTTGGCCCACGCCGAGGGGATCGAGACCTGCCTGGTGCAGCGCGGCTACCTCGAATGCGGTCACCCTTGCTGGAGCACCATACCGGCTCTGGCGGATCGGTTTCGCGGGCGGGTGCGCGTCGTCCACCTCGTCCGGCATCCGGTGCCGACCGCTTTCTCCTGGCTGACCCATGGCGCCTATCAGCCGCCGATCCTGTCCCTCTCTCCGAACAAGGTACTACTTCCCCCGTTCGATCCGGGCATCCGTCTGACGGAGTATCGGGAGCGCTGGGAGGGACTGACGCCCTTTGAAAAGTGTCTCTACTACTGGGCGGAGGTCAACCTGTTCGGGCTGGCGCAACAGGAGACACTCGGGGTGCCCTGGCTGCGCCTCACCTACGAGGAGCTGTTCTTCGCGGATGGACTGGAGAGGCTGCTGACGTTTCTGGAACTGCCGCCCGCCGACACACTGCCAGCGGCCAGAGCCGAATCGGTGGATCGTTTTCGCTACCTCACCACCGACCGACCGGATCTGGATCTGCTTGCGCGCCATCCGCAGATTATCGAGGCGGCGGGCGAATTCGGCTACGCTGCGGAGGAGGTCGATCTGGCGGCGCTTCAGCGCAGATACCGCGGCTACGCCGGCTGACCCGTTCTTCCCGCCCCTGAAGGAGCGGTCTGATGCGGCAAGCCCCATGAATGGGGCTGTGGCCGACGTAAGCAGGTGGTTTCGTAAGGGTGAGGAAATCGTCCTCCCTTTTGTTGGACAGAGTGCTCCCGGATCCAACCAGCACAGGCCCATTCATGGGCCTTAAAGATCCTGTCAGGCCGCTCCTTCAGGGGCGGCGGCTTAAGCCGGATCGTAACCGGGTATCTCCAAAAGAAACAGGCCATCAGCTTCGGAATGGAAGCCGAGGGCCTTTTAGCGTATCGATGCCTGGCGCGGATCAGCGCCTGTTCGCGAGGCGGCGACGGCGCAGGGCCGTCAGAGAGCCGCAGAGGGAGACGCCTACGAAGAGGGCCAGGGCGCCCGGTTCCGGCGTCGTCGCAGGGGTGACGGTCGGCGAATTCGGAAGGGCGGTGCTGTTATAGGTGCTCACATTGGCGAGCGTCATACTCGGTCCGGTGATGTCCGCCCGGAGGAGGGCGTTGGCAGTCTGCGCCGGCGCGTTGGAGGGAAAGGGGTTCAGGCCGGAATCGAGCAGGTAGAACGTGAACGTGTCGGGTGTCCCGCCTGCATCGGCGCTGGTCGTCATGCTGACGTCGAACCCAAGGATGGAGCCGGGCGTAAACGCCTGGGTTTGGTCCGCCGTGCCCCCCGAATCGCCGTCGGCCAGCAGGACGGAGGAGGCCGTACTGCCGGAAGCGTTTCCGACGAGGGGCGACAGTACTGCCCCAGAGGCACCCCCGCCGAAGGTAAAGTTGCTGAGAGTCACACTGTTGTTGGAGTCCGGACTTCCGAGGCTCACAACATGACCGTCGCTCAGGGTGAACTCGGTATTAGTCCTCCCCCGTTTTCACAGACAGTAGGTTAAGTGGTTATCGCCTTCGCTGGTTGCCGTTTTGAACGTCACTTTGCCGGTATGTCAAAGGGTAAGGAGATTACTCGCTACCCTGAAGTTGATCCATCGTTTCCTGAAGA
>JBBQPO010000221.1:0-10499 GCA_038217285.1 Chthonomonadales bacterium | reverse complement strand
CAGGAGATGCCGGATAAACCAGGCCAGCGCATAAAAGAGGGCAAACAGCAGAGCCGCTACCATAAAGCGCGGCACAAAAGAGATGAGACGGGTAAGGGTCTCATGCAGCGGAGTGATAAAGGCTTTCCAATACTGAGACATCAGTGGCCCTTTCTGGCGCCGGTTGTGATGCAACGCGGTTGCCCTGTCCGTAGGGAACGACCGTGGGCCTTTGCAGGCTGTTACGGAGCCTGAAATGATGGCGGCCTTACATCGGACATTTGATCGTACAGTCACAGGCTTTTGCCCGTGTTTATTCGTGGGTCTCGCAGCCGTTCCGCAGGACGGTCATCGCCCCTTTCGCTTCCGAAGCAACCATTGCCGTTATTCGGACATGGGCCTCCAGGCGCGTGCTTGCCGTAGGGATCCATTCCTTACTGCCTTCACGGCAACTTACCAGAATGCAGCCGGGCGGCAGACCCAATTCGCGCACTTCACAACCTTCAAAGGGAGAGCCCGGTTCGACTTCGAGTTCCAGGACAAGTGGCTCCTTCGAGTCTGGGAGCGCTCCCCCGCGCATCAAGTCCCGTTCCAGCAGGTTCTCGTAAATAGGAAGTTCACCAAGCCCTTCGGCAACGAGATAGGCACAGAAGCAGGCGACCAGGAGCGGAAGCATCTGCGCGTAGTTGCCCGTCATCTCGATGATCAGCACGATGCCGGTGAGCGGAGCGCGCACGATCGCGGTAAAATAGGCCGCCATGCCGACCACCGCAAAAATGGCAGGGATTGGAACGGCGTGAGGAAAAAAGAGATGGGTGACTTCGCCGACACCGAGACCCAGGAGAGCCCCAAGGACGAGCAGGGGGGCGAAGATACCGCCCGGCGCTCCGGTTCCATAACTTGCCATCGACAACACAAAGCGCAACAGGAACCACACGGGTATAGCCGCCAGGGCTGCATGTCCATCCATAATGACTTCGGCCAGATGGTGTCCTCCGCCGACCGCTTCCGGTGAGAACCAGGCGACGAGTCCCACGCCGGCTCCCACAAGGGCCGATGCCAGTACAGCAAACCTCGGCGGAACTCTGGCGAATAGGTTCACGGTACCGATCAGACTGCGGTTATAGACCACACCCAACAGGCCCGCCGCCACGCCAAGCACGACGAAGGCTGGAAGAGCCGTGAGTGCGGGAACCGGGTAACTTGGAACGCGAAAGACAGGAAGCTGCCCGGAGGCGAAGCGCGCGACGATGTCAGCCACGGCCGCCGCGATGAATACCGAGCCGAATACCGCCTGTCGGAAATCTTTCTGGACCTCTTCGAGAACGAAGATCACGCCTGCGAGCGGGGCGTTGAAGGCCGCGGCCAGTCCTGCCCCGGCTCCGGCGGCAATAAGGATGAGCCGGTCGCGTGTGCCCACCTTAAGCCAGCTTGAGATGATCGCGCCCGCTGTACCGCCCATCTGAACGGTGGGGCCTTCGCGGCCTAGCGCCAGCCCTCCCCCTATTGCAAGCGCCCCGCCGATGAATTTGACGGGCAGCACCCGCTTCCAGTCGAGTTCGCGGTATCGATGCAGCACGGCTTCCAGGTGCGGTATCCCGCTGCCCGAAGCTTCCGGGGCAAATCTCCTCACCAGATATACCGCCAGGGATGCGCCGATTGCACCGAAGCCGACGGGAAAGAACCAGCCGAACAAGGAGTAGTGATGCGCCCAGACGATGAGCGCCGTACGAAGGTTATCTCCAGCGGCGAGGATAGCACGAAACGCGATGGCGACGAGACCCGCCAGCAGTCCCACCAGAGCCGCGCGAGGAAACAGGCGTCGCCGTTGCTGACGGATGTTGAGATATTCTTGAATCTCGGAGCGAACCTGCGCTTGCGACACATCGCTCGGTTCGGCAGCAGAGGGAACTTCGTTATTCACAGATGTCATGTTCTTTCCACTCCGCATTGTAGACCCACACGCCCGGCTCCTGAAGGGCACGGGCGGCAAGAGCGGCGACCTTGTTTTGCTCAGGGAACTGCCGCAGGCTGGTGTGTCGCTCGATATTCTCTTCGGTGCGCACTTCCCAATGACCACCGTCTTGTTTCCGATAACGCAACGCGATGATCATGGAGTGTGCTCCTTCTCAACCTCGATAACGTCCTCGGGAAGGCTATAGAGGTCATGCACCTGACAGAACTCCTCGATAAGGGCGAGGATACGGGCAATACGCGGCCCGCGTACTCGGTAGATGTGGTTTGCTCCCTTGTGCTCCACGACCAAAATTCCGGCGCGGGTGAGCGCCGCAAGATTTTGAGAGGTAGCGGACTGACCGAGGGACAGCGCCGCGCAAATCTCACTGACGCTCATTTCGGAATGACACAGTAGTTCCGTGATCCGAAGCCGTGAGGGATTGGACAAAGCAAAAAAGAGTTGACTCGCCCGTTCTCGCGTCCGTTCGTTCATGAAGGTGTCTTCCTCATAAGGATTATCTGAGATATCATATTAGAACATTATAATACCCTAATATATGTTGCAACGGACAAACCTTCACACTTTGTTTTGGGTGGTCAAATGCAGGAGAGAGAACGGATTGGCACTGGAACAGGCGTATGCGGGGAAGGACAACAGGGGCCGTTTCGCGAAAATAGGGCCGAAATGGTTGATGTAGGAGGAAGGAGCCAGCCCGTTGCGCGTTCTAATGTTATCCTGGGAGTACCCGCCGAGAATCATCGGGGGCATCGCCCGTCATGTCGAAGACCTGTCCGAGGCGTTGGCAAAACAGACGGGCATGGAAGTCCATGTCGTCACGTGCGAATTTCCCGGTGCGCCGCCTGAAGAGATCGTCAACGGCGTCCATATCCACCGTGTTGCGCCCTACGACGCGCCGGGGGGTTACAACGATTTCGTACACGAGATCCATCAGTTGAACGCCGCCATGCGGGATCGCGCGCATGGGCTCCTGACGGAGTGGACGACGCCCAAAACACGCGCGAAGGGCGCCAAAGCCTCCAGGGTCGCCGTGCCGCAGGAGCCCATCATCCTGCATGCGCACGACTGGCTGGCGCACTTTGCCGCCGTCGAACTGAAATACACCTTCAAACTGCCGATGGTCGCCACCATCCATGCCACCGAGTTCGGACGTAACAACGGCATCCACACGGAGATCAACCGCTACATCAACAAAATCGAGACGGAACTGGTGACAGAGGCCTGGCGCGTGATCGTCTGCACCGGGTTTATGGACAACGAAGTCCAGTATGCCCTGCATGCCCCCTGGGATAAGCTCGATACGATCTACAATGGGGTCAACGCCGCCAAATTCAATTTTGACTTCCCAGCCGAGGAGGCGCGGGAGTTCCGCGCCCAGTTCGCCAAACCGAACGAGAAAATCGTCCTGTTTGTCGGGCGTGGCGTACCGGAGAAGGGATGTCAGGTACTCGTGAATGCCATGCCGCGTGTCCGCGCGCGCTACAACGATGCCAAACTCGTGGTTGCCGGCGGCGGCTATCGCCAGCATCTGATCGATCAGGCCGCCTCGCTTGGTATCGCGCCTTACTCCTACTTCACCGGCTTCATTCCGGACGATGTGCTGTTGCGGCTCTATAAGGTCGCCGACGTGGCCTGCTTCCCCAGCCTCTATGAGCCGTTCGGTATCGTCGCGCTGGAAGGCATGGCGGCGCATGCACCGGTCGTGGTCTCTAATGCAGGCGGGCTGCCGGAAGTCGTGCAGCACGACGTGACCGGCACCGTCACCTTTGCCAACGATCCCGACAGTCTGGCCTGGGGCATCGCGCGAGTTCTGCACAATCCCGGTTTCGCCCAGGAGATGGCCGATCGCGCTTACGAACGTATCCAGACCGTCTTCAACTGGACCCGTATCGCCGAACAGACCACCGGCGTCTATGCCCGCGTCTGGGGGGAATACGCGCTCAGCGGCTGGTAAAAACGCTACCGGAGGAGAATCCATAAATGCGAAAACAGAAGTTCCTTACCCTCGTTCCGACTCTGCTTGTTCTGCTGTGGCCGCACGTCGGTCAGGCGGGTGGGCGGCCTGCGATGCGCGTCTTTAGTCGACAGGCCGACAAGCAGGCGACGACAGCCGACGTCTCGCCGAGTGCGAAGTGGGAGAAGGAGATACAGGCTTTCGAGGAGGCCGACAAGATCACGCCTCCGCCGGAGGGCGGCGTCCTGTTTATCGGCTCGTCCAGTACGCGGCTGTGGGAGACACTGGCGCAGGATTTCCCGGACCAGCAAGTGATCAATCGCGGTTTCGGCGGATCGCAGATTGCGGACTCCGTCTATTTCGCCGACCGCATCGTCATTCCGTACCGTCCGAAGCTGATCGTGCTTCAGGTCGGCGGCAACGACATCGCCGCCGGGAAGACGCCCCCGCAGGTCTTCGCCGACTTCAAAGCGTTCGTCAAGACGGTTCGAGCGAAACTGCCTCGCACCCGCATCGCCTTCCTCTCCATCAACCCGAGCCCGGTGCGCTGGGAACGGAACTCCGAAAAGGAAATGGAGGCGAACCGACTCATCGCGAAATACATCCGCTCGGGCAAGAACCTGGACTATATCGACCTGTGGAAGCAGTTCCTCGGCCCCGATGGCAAGCCGCGCGAAGACCTGTTCCGGAGCGACCGCCTGCACAACAACGCCGCCGGGTACAAGATCCGCGCCGACGTCGTCCGACCGCACCTGGGGCCAACGAAAGGTTAAAAAAGGAACGGGCTACGAGATTTATGAACTACCGCTCTTTTGTATACGGTATGTATACGGGCGGTACGTATACTGTGTGTGGAGCGACGCAAAAAACTCTTTTCGCGTCGCTTCACTATTCCATCTGACAAAGGAGGCTCTCTCTTATGACATGCCTCGCCCTACGCGTTTCCTCTCTATGGATTTTTGCGGCGGCCACGCTGACGTGTGCCGCCGGACCGCAGGCGTTCGGGCAGGGTCTGGGCTGTGATCCCTCGCCTTCCGAAGCCTTCGCGACCCATGCTCGGGTCCATATCGCCGCCAAACGCGGCCTGGATCGCCCAAAACATTTCAGCCTGGCCGCCGACCTGCCTCCGGTCGGCAATCAGGGCGGTACGAGCGCCTGCGTCGGATGGTCCACCGCTTACTACTGTTACACGACTTCGATCGCGCGGCAGCGGCAACTGACGCCCGAACAACGCAAAGACCCGCGCTTTGTGTTCAGCCCTGCCTTCATCTGGCATCAGTACAACATGGGTGATAAAGAGAAGGGCATGCACATCTTCGAGGCGTTCGACATCCTGGCGAAACAGGGCTGCGCGGCGATGGCGGATATGCCGTGGGTCGAAGCGGATGTCACCTCCCAGCCCGACGAAAAGGCCAAAACCCACGCGCTGCGCTATCGGGCGCGGCAGACGGTCAGCCTGTTTAAGGGCAAGCTGCTGGGCGAGGAGGGCGACGCCGAAAAACTGAAAAACTGGCTGTGGGAGACGAAACAGCCGTTCGTCATCGGCATCGCGGTCTACAAAGAGTTTTACACCGTTCCGCACGACCCCGAATATGTGTACCGGCCTTCCGAAAACAAAGGCACCCGCGCCGGGTTTCACGCCATCTGTATTGTCGGCTACGACGAAGACAAACACGCCTTCCTGATGGTCAATTCATGGACGACCGCCTGGGGCAACAAAGGCTTTCTCTGGCTGCACGAAGATTTTGTCACCCAGGAAGCCCTCGAGGGCTGGGGCCAGCGTCCCGGCGGGCCGATCTCGCGCGGCCTGAGGGTGAAGACCTCTACGCCCAGCATCTCCTACGAGCCTGCCGCGAAAACCCAATGAAGCCGTGAAACAGGGAATCCGTCTCTTTGGGGTGGCCTTGCTGCCCGGAGAGAAGGAAGAAAGTAGAATATGCCAACACACACTTATAACACATGCTGGACGCGTACCGGCGGCGCAGCCGCACTGCTGCTTTGCGCTGCGCTGACAGCGGGTCCGGCGCGGGCGGATCGCGCCCTGGTCATCGGCGTCAACGAGTATCCGAAACTGGCGCAGGGCAGCAACCTCGAAGGCTGTGTCAACGATGCCAGAGGTATCGAGCGCACCCTGAAGGCGCAGGGCTTCGAGGTCGTAAGCTTGATAAACGAACAGGCTGGCAAAAATGAGATCATGGCGGCGCTCGCCCGGATCAAGACCCTGTCGCGGCCCGACGAACGCTTTGTCTTCTATTTCGCCGGTCATGGCACGGTCGCCTCCGACGGAGCGTCCACGCTCCTGCCAGGGGACGCGAGCGAAAAGGACGAGCATAGCGACATTGGGCGGGATGAGCTTTATCAAGCCATGCTGGCGATTCCGGCGCGCAGCCGGACAGCGCTGCTGGACGCCTGCTTCTCCGGCGGGCTGAGCCACAAGGGGATCGGACGGCGGGTCAAGAAGACACGCGCCTATCGGCGCGCGGCCACCGGGCCGCTTCGCCGCGATCTGGAAGCCGCCGCAGACAGCAACGATCATATCGCCGCAGGCGCGGAGATCGTCTACTTCACGGCCTCACTGGCCAACCAGACGTCGGGCGAAGACGACTTCGAGGGCGCGCGCGGCGGCGTCTTCACCCATTTTCTCACCGCACGGCTGCAGAAGTCCACGCCGCAGACGCTCTGGAATGAGGTTCAAACACAGGTCACCGGCGAAGTAGCCGACTATATGGAGCAGACTCAGACGCCCAAACTCAGCCCTGCAGAGGTTGCCGGACGACGCGTCTTCGAGGGTCGTGATCTGCCCAAACCGCTGCCTCCGCCCGATCCGAAGCCTGACCCCAAAGCTGATCCTAAACCGGACCCCAAACCTGATCCGAAGCCGGACCCCAAACCGCTGCCTCCGCCCGATCCGAAGCCGAATCCGAAGCCTGAGCCGAAGCGCACGCTCTGGGACGACTTCAACGAAGACCACACGGATGTTGCGCAGTTCAGTCTGAAGATGACTCCCGCCCAGAACTCCGTGAAGGTAGGACAGGCCTTCCGTTTCGAGGCGAAAATCGGCGCGCAGAGCGGCTGGCTGGTTCTGCTGGAAAAGGACACCGACGGCAAGGTCTATCTGCTCTCTCCCTCGGGCGGCAATATCGACAGCGCGCGGGTAAATGCCGACGCTGTGCTGCACCTGCCGATGGCAACTGGGCGCAACTACGCGGCGGATGCCCGCGGCATCGAGCGGGTCAAGGCGATCCTGTTCACGTCGGAAGAGAACGCGAGCGCCCTGATCAAAGCGTTCCCTGCCGAAGGCGTGGAGCCGCGCAAACTGCGGCGGATCGTGGAAATCTCCTCATCACGTCAGGACTTCTATACCTTCGGTCTGACCTTCGAGGTCGAATAGGGAGCGTACACATGTGGAGTTCAGCCTGTCGGATGGGCTGTTGGGGGCTGGCGGCGCTGCTGCTCTGGCTTCCCACCGGAGCCGTTCACGCGGCGCCATTCACGTTGAGGCTACGTCCGCTGCGCGATGCAGGAGGCGTCGAACACGAACTTCCGGCGCGTCTCACGAACGCTCTGGCGCATCTCCTTGGTGACCACGGGGACCTGACGATGCGGATAGAGACCACCGAACGTCCCGGGTCAGGCGGAGAACGCGACACGGCAACGCGCTACGCGCTGGAGGGCGAAGTCTCGTACGCGTCGGGGTCAGGGGAGGGGAGCGGCCGCTACCTGCTGGTGGCGCGCCTGCTGCGGGAGGGGCGAACCCGCGCACTGATCGGCCAGTGGGCAGGCAGCGCCTCCTCTCTGCGCTATCTCACCGCCAACCTGCGGCGCGATCCGCGCGTAAACACACTAGGTCTGATCGGAGAGATCGGCAGCCGCGTTCTCGCGGCCATTGCCGCAGATACCACCAGTCCCGAAGGACAGTGGCGCACACTGCTGTCGGGCTTGCAGCCGTTGCGTTCCCCAAAAGCAAGGATGGTTTCGGTGGACAGACCGACATCTCCAGCTTCGGAAGCTGCGGGCGGCGACACATTCCGCGTACGCTTCGAGCCTCCGATGCCGTTACGCGCCTATCTGATCCTGTCCGGAACCGATGGTAAACTCGTGGTCCAGCCGCTCACCCTGGCGGATGGGAAGACCTCACCCCCACACGAGAGCCTGGCCGAATCGCAGGTCGTTCACGTGCCGAAAGGGACGCGGGAAACGTGGCTTCTCTGCCGGGGTGGGGCGACCCCGCACGGTGCAGGGACAGCACACGCAGAGGGCCGCCTCCCGCGTCGGTGTACGTGCCGTGCGGACGAAGACGACGCCCCGGTGCATGTCCTGAACGGTGTCGGAATCGGAACCGCAGTTCGGGACGAGACGCTGACGCCCTTGCTGGAAGAGATCGTGCGCGAGCCGAGGCCATGGCGCGTGCTGCGTCTTCGCCTTGCAGCGTCTCCCAAATAGTCGCTGCCACACCTGTGCAATATTTCCTTTGAGGCGGAAAGCCCCGCAATTCGCGGACAGCATCTCTGGCTTCGTCTTTATCCGGTTTCGTATATATCAGGAGAACAAACGAATGAATAACCGTTTCTTACCACACCGTACCCTGCGGCACTATGCCGTCGGCGTGATGGCGCTGCTGCTGACGCTTCTGCCGGGCCATGCGGCACGGGCGGACGAGCCGCCGACCCAGCCGATCCTACGCATCGAGACCGGGATGCATTCCGGCATGATCAAGGATATGGCCGTGGATCGGACCGAGACCTTCTTTGCCACCTGCGGGATGGATGGCACCGTGCGCGTCTGGGATCTCGTTTCGGGAGAGCTGCGGAAGACGCTGCGTGTGCCGTATGGGTCGGAGAGTTCGCTCTACTCCGTCGCCATCTCCCCCGATGGAACCTTGATCGCGACAGGCGGCACCTCAGGCTACGCGTGGGATAAAGCCGTCTGCATCTATCTCTTCGACCGGGCGTCAGGGCATATCGTCCGGCGACTCACCGGGCTGCCCAACGCCACGCACTCCCTTCGCTTCACGCCGGACGGCAAGAATATCATCGCAGGGCTGGCGGGCAGCGACGGCCTACGCGTGCTGCGGGTGGCCGACGGCATGCAGGTCGCCGAAGACAAGGAGTACAACGCGGACTGCACCAGCGTGGCCGTCCGCGAGGACGGCTGGTTCGCCTCGTCCGGTCTGGACGGCATGGTGCGCCTCTATTCGCCCGACTTCAAAATGCAGATCCGCCGCAAGACACCCGGCGGCACGCATCCGCACACCGTGGCCTTTTCGCCGGATGGCAGCAAACTGGCGGTCGGCTTCGGCGATACCAAACACGTCAATGTGCTGGCCTTCACCGACCTCTCCCTGCTCTACGCGCCGCTCACGGACGATATCAAAATACCGTTCGCCGCATTCGACCAGGTCGCCTGGTCGCCGGATGGCAAACAACTGTTCGGGGCGGGCCGCACTGCCGTGATGATCAACGAATTGCCGGTGCGAATCATCCGGCGCTGGGACGAAGGCGGTAAAGGCAAGGCCGTGGATGTTCCCGCCACGGCCGAAACCATCACCGCACTGGTGCCGCTCAAGCTCGGCCCCGTCTTGTTTGCTTCCGGCGACCCGGTCTGGGGCGTCCTGGAGGATACGAAAGCCCGCGCCTTCTCCGCTCCCAACGTCGATATGCGCCTGACCACGTTCCTGGTTTCCGACAACGCGGACATCGTTCAGATCGCCGTGCAGCCGAAAGACAAAGCTACCGTGCGATTCAACGCCGCGCAGCGCAAGCTCGAGACCGGCATCGCCGACAGTACGGCAGAAGCGGAGAGCAAGGGCAAGGCGGCCGGACTGCACCCGGCCTTTATCCAGGTCCCCGGTCTGGTGGTCACCGATTGGGAGAACGGGATGCACCCGAAAGTGAACGGCCATCCTGTGGCGCTGGCCGATAATGAAGAGGGGCGCAGTCTGGCGATCCTGCCCGACGACAAGCATTTTCTGCTGGGCGGCGACTTCTCCCTGCGTCTGTTCGATTCGGAAGGCAAGGAGAGTTGGTCCGTGGGGATGCACGCGACCGTCTGGCAGCTCAACGTCAGCAAAGACGGCAGCAAGTGCGTGGCGCTCCTGAACGACGGCACGATACGCTGGATCGCCGTCAAAGACGGCGCCCTGCTGATGACCCTGTTCCTGCATGCCGATCAGAAGCAGTGGGTGGCCTGGACACCCACCGGTTACTACGATTCGGCGGCGGGCAGCGAAGACCTGATCGGCTGGCAGATCAATCATGGCAAGGAGCAGGCGAGCGACTTCTATCCGGCGTCCCGCCTTCGGTCCACCTTCTATCGCCCCGATGTGGTCGAGCGCGTGCTGAGCGCGGGCAGCGAAATCGAGGCGCTGCGCCTCGCCGACGCCGACCGAGGCCACAAAACCGAGGTGGTCCAGGTAGACCAGACGCTCCCGCCGATCGTGGCCATCAAGTCGCCGGACAACAACGCAGACGCCGCCGAAGCCACCGTCAAGCTGCAGTTCGCGGTTCGCACCCCCGGCGATGCGCCCGTGACGGCGGTGCGCGCCCTGATCGACGGCAGGCCGACGGGCAATGCGCGCCGCATCCAGGAGGT
>JBBQPO010000220.1:0-10502 GCA_038217285.1 Chthonomonadales bacterium | reverse complement strand
CGTGGGAGATTTGCTCTGCCACCAGATCGCTCCTGCGCCGTTGGTTCCTCCGAAACGAAGAGGGCGTCCACCTGGAAAAACAGGGGCCAGGGAAACGAAAGGAGGTATGGCCAGTGTCACCGTTTAATGCAGCACTACCCTTTCAGCCTTCGACTTGAGGATCATACGAAATGTAAACCAGCCCGCGTCAAGAATACTCTTGTTGAGACCTGCTTTGGCCGCATGACCGTTCGGCAGGTAGAGGCCTGTTTCGGTATCCTGTTTCGGTGCAGGAGACTTCGACATGTTCTTGACGTTGAGGTCTTCGACGGTGATGAGGCCGTACCGATTGACGATCTTGCGGGCCTCTTGATGATGGAAGTTGTGGCGTCGATTACGGATACGTTCATGAATGCGAGCGACGGCTTTCTTCGCTTTACACCGGACTTTGGATTTGTGCTTATGCTTCACCTTCTCGAACTGGCGATGCGCTTTCGCCAGTGCCTTTTGGTCGGTGCGAAAGTCTCCAATCCGACATCTATACCGACCGTCTTCTCCGATTCCGGCAATAGTTGGGCTTCGACTTCGCAGGAGATCGTGACAAACCATTTGCCGGATTGCCTACGGATCGTCGCGGTCTTCATTACACCCAGGATCGGTCGATGGAGAACCGCTTTGATGTTCGCCAGTTTCGAGAAGGTAATACATTTCTCGTGCTGATCTACGGTGAAGGCGGTGGCCTGGGTGTAGGTGATGCTGTCGTAACAGCCTTTGCCTTTGGGACGAGGAGGACCAGGACACTTCTCCAATTGATTGTTGACTATTTTGAGACGGCCCTGCTCTTTGCGGATCTGATAGTCTGCCAGGCGGTCGAAGTAACTTTGGAATGCGATATCGACCCGTTTACACACGTTCTGCAACACTTGGCTGTGAACATCGCAGAGTTCCGGGTGGCTCTTTTTCCAAATCGGCAGAGCGTCCTGCTGGTCGTATCACGAGGGGGATTTACCCAAGAGTTCAGCGTCATGCTTACGCCAGTGCAGGCAAGAGTTGTAGACCTCCCGGCAGGTGGAGAGGGTATCTTCCAGCAGAGTTTCCTGGGCGCTGGTGGGATAGATTCTGAACTTGAAGGCAGTCCTGAGCATACTCTATTATACCCGAAATATGTCTGCATGACAAAGCAAAAAGACTTGTAAAGCCCGTCGCTGAGACGACGGTTTCACAACAGGATGTCCCTGAAATCCGCCGTAGGCTAGGCGGATTTGGGGTATGCCGCAAAGCGGCGTCCTTGTATCCCCATTGATGAATCAAGGGGAATTAGCGACATAGAATCGTTAAGACAAGACGGGAGGGTGCGGGCATGAGTGTGGGGCAGCATCGGGGTGTCGTGGTGGGGCGGCAGGGGATGGTGGCGGCTTCGCAGCCGCTGGCGGTGTCGGCAGGGCTAAACGTGCTGCAGAGAGGCGGCAGCTTTGTGGATGCGGCGCTGGCGACGTCGGCGGTGCTCTGCGTCACCGAGCCGTATGCCAGTCAGGTCGGTGGAGATGCGTTTATCATCGTGTACGAGGCGAAGACAGGGAAGACCTTCGCGCTGAACGCGTCGGGAGCGGCGCCGCAGGCCACGACCCTGGAACATTTCGCGGAGGGCATTCCGCTGCGCGGTCTGGCGGCGGCTTCGGTGCCGGGCCTGGTGGACGCCTGGTTCACGCTGCATGGTCGGTGGGGAACACGACCTGTCGGAGAGCTTTTTGCGCCCGCGCTGCGCTATGCAGAACAGGGCTTTCCGGCAGGCTATCGGTATGCGCGGACGTTTGCCGCGCAGGAAGAGCTGCTGCGTTCTTTCCCGTCTACGGCGCACGCGCTGCTTCCGAACGGCGTGCCGCCCAAGCCGGGGGAGATGGTAAGGCAGCCTGATCTGGCGTGGACTCTGGGGCAGATCGTAGAGGGCGGACGGGACGCCTTCTATACCGGAGCGGTCGCGGAGCGGATCCTGCGCTACAGTGAGGAGAACGGCGGGCTGTTTACGGCGGCCGATTTCGCCGCGCATCGCACACAGATTTCAGACCCGATCAAAACGACCTATCACGGCTACACGGTGCATGGGCAGCCGCCGGTTTCGCAGGGCCATATTCTGCTGCAGATGCTGAATCTGGTCGAGGGCTTCGAGTTGAGCGCGTTGGGGCACAACAGCACCACCAGTATTCACTACCAGGTCGAGGCCAAAAAGCTGGCTTTTGCCGACCGCGCCGCCTATCTTGGCGATCCGGACTTCGTGGACGTTCCGCTCGATACGCTGCTCTCCAAGCCGTATGCCGCGCAGCGTCGTCGCCTTATCCAGCCTCTGAAAGCCACCCCCGTTGTCGAGGCAGGCTCTATAGACCACGATACGACCTACTTCTGTGTCGCGGATGCCGAGGGCAACGCCATCAGCTTCATTCAGAGCGTCTTCTGGGGATTCGGCTGCGCGGAGGTCGCGGCGGGTACCGGCGTACTGTTCAACAACCGCATGACCGGCTTTTCGCTGGACCCTGCCAGCCCGAATGTCCTCGCACCCGGCAAACGCACGGCGCATACGCTCAATGCCTACCTGATCACGAAGGAGGAGCCGACCGCAACTGGAGGGATGCGAGAGAAGCTGGCCTTTGTCGGAGGGACGCCGGGAGGGGATGTGCAGGTGCAGAGCAATCTGCAGGTCATCTGCAATCTGATCGATTTCGGGCTGAACCCGCAGGAGGCGGTCGAAGCGCCGCGCTGGCAGCATGGGGGCGCGGTAGGAGCGGACGACGAGCCCTCGGCCGGGCAACTTGCCATCGAGAGCCGCGTGGCGCTCGACGTAGTGCAGGATCTGGAGCGGCGCGGACATAAAGTAAACGCGCTCGGCCCCTGGGCGCACAGCAGCGCCTATCAGGTCATTGCGGTGCATCCGGAGACCGGCGCGTTTATGGCAGGTTCGGACCCGCGCTGCGACGGACACGCGGCAGGGTTCTAGCGCGTATTCGCGGCGGCGCGGGGCGAGGTGGCTTCGACGCGGCAGAAGCGGCGGCGATAGCGCACCACACGGTTGCCTTCGGGCAGCTCATCGCGTTCGCGAATCTGTACGACGGCTCCCGTATCTATATCGAGATAGACACCGGGTTCGACGATCTCGCCGGACCCGTACTCCTGCGGTCTGGTCGTCATGGTGGTCTGCATGCTCAGGTTCTCCTCGCGGCCCTTCTGGGGCCGCACTGGTTGTGAAGTGCGTTCCCGGCAAATTTTGTACCGATGAAGCAGCTTCTTCCTACACCGCTATTATACCTTCGCGGCATGGGGGAAAGTTGCTTAATTGGTTGATAATGCGAACTGTGACATAAATAGCACTCTGAAGCATGAATATGTGTCTCCGGTTCTTGGGTTGATTGGTGAATGTTGGCGCGTGCACGGGTGGGGCAGGAACTACCGACAACGCAGGGCGTAATGTGATATAATGGGCGCACCGAGCGACCTGACGAAACAGGAGTGAAACGAGACAATGCCGGACAAGACCAGTTTACCGCCGCAACCCATGAAGATAGGCGGCGCGCAGATCCATTTTCAGAACGTGCTGCTGCGCGAGGATGTGTTGGTGGACGAGGTACATCTCGAAGGCGAGAACGTGCTTTTGGAACTGCACTCCCCAACCAGATCGGGCGGGATACGGACCGGCGAAACCCGATTCCGGGCCATCATCTCGGAGCCGAACGTCAATCGACTGCTGGAGAACAATATCCCCGAAGACGCGCCTGTTCGCCATCTGAAAATCGCCTTTCTGTCCGGGAAGGCGCATATCACCGGCAACTATATCAAGATGATGTCGCTGCCGTTTACCGTGGACGCTGTCCTGCGGATTCAGAACGGAACGCGCGTGCTGCTGGACTTCCAGACGGTCAGCGCAGGGGGGATGTTTTCGCTGCCGCAGTCGGTCGTCGAATCGCTGGAAAAAATGATCAATGAAAAACTGGATTTCGATCTGGCGCAGTCGCCGGTTCCGGTCTGGCTGGACACGCTGGTGTGCGAACCCGGACGCCTGACCGCGACAGGCCGTGTCAAGATCGTCTGGCCCCCCGCAGCCACGCCGTCTGCGCCCTTCACCGCGCGGGAGACTCCCGCGCTGAAGGGCACAGTCCCGTCCGCCGTACCGTCGATAGCCGGAGCGGGGTCCGCGCCGCCCAAAATCACCGACTGATGACGACACCGGCGCAGGGTGAAGATGACAAAGGCATGGTCCGCTTTGTGCCCGCTTTGTGGGCTGTGCTGGCGCTGGCGGTCGGGCTGCGGCTCTGGTTACTGGTGGCCGTTCGCGCCACCGAAGAAGATTTCTTCATCACCCTGCGCTACGCGGAGAATCTGGCGACCGGCCACGGCTTCGCCTACAACCCCGGTGCGCCCACGCTGGGAACGACCACTCCGCTCTACACCCTTCTGCTGGCCCTCTTTGTGCGTCTGCATCTCGATCCTATCCTCAGCGGCAAGCTTTTCGGCATTGCGGCGGATGCTCTGGCCTGTATGGGTGTTTTTCGCCTGGGTCGGGCCGTTGGGCGACCGGGCGCAGGGCTGGCGGCGGCGGTCTGTCTGGCCTTCGCGCCAACCAACCTGATCTGGGCCACGAAGGGGATGGAGGTCGGCCTCGTCGCGGCGGCGACCGTCTGGCTGTGGGCCTTCCAGGCGGAACGCCGAGAACTGCCCGCCTGGGCTACCGCCGCCCTTCTGCTGCTGTTAAGGATCGATGGGGCCGTCATGGTCGTGCTGCTCCTGGCGGCGATGCTTTGGCGGGAACACCGAGTTCCCTGGCGCGGTCTGCTGCTGTTCACCGGCCTGACGCTGCCCTGGATGCTCTATGCGACCGTCACATTCGGCTCTCCTCTGCCGCTGTCGCTGCGCGCCAAACTGGTCGTCTACGCGCGGCTGACACCGGGCCGTTTCCCGCATCTGCGCGAGTTCTTCAGCCTGATGACGCACAACCCACTGGGTCTGGCGCTGGCTATCGGACTGGGACTGTTTCTTGTGTTCATGGTTCGGGAGTGGCGAGGGCAAGGCGCGCAGGAGAGGCGTGCGGCCTTGTGGCAACGGGAAGGTCTGCTGTTCGCCCCGTTGCTGGGCATCGCGATCCACTACAGCGCCATGGCGTTGTCGAAGGTGTTCCTGTTCGGCTGGTACTTCGTGCCGCCGACCCCGATCTACTATCTTGCCGCCCTCACCGGCTGGGCTCTGTTGATCGAGCGCCTGCGTCCCGGTCTGGCCGCGAGAGCGGAGGCGCGGCAGGTACTGGCGTGGGCAGCGCTTGCAAGCGTGGCGTTGATGGCGGCGGTCGTACCCCGCGTGGCGGCGACGCTGCGGGCAGGCCAGCGTACCGAGGAGACGCTGCGCATTCCCATCGGTCTCTGGCTGCGCGCCAATGCCGCCCCGACCGACCGCGTGATGCTGGAGCCTATCGGCTACATCGGCTACTACAGCCGTCTGCCGGTCATCGACGTGATCGCCCTGGTATCGCCGGAAGCGCTCGACTGTTATCGGCCCGCCTTCTCGTCGCCAGGCCACGAGCTCTGGCATCGCTTTCGCCCGGAATGGCTGCTGCTCCGCGCCGGTGAGTGGCAGAACCTTCAGCGCGACGAAGCGTCGTTGCCCGCTCCTGAGCGGCTTAACGCGTCCTATACCCTGACGAAAAGCTGGCTCGATTCTTCTGCGGAGCAGCCGTCGTTCTCTCTTTTTCGTCGCAAGACCCCACCCCGACCCTCCCCGCAAGCGCCTAATCTTATCCCTTTGACCGCCGCCCCTAAAGGAGCGGCCTGCTGGGTATGTCAAGGCCCATGAATGGGCCTGTGCGGGTTGGAAGCGGGATTGATCTGTCCAACAGAAGCGAGGATCGATCTCCACAACCTGACGGAACCACCTGGTAACGCCGGACACAGCCCCATTTATGGGGCTTACCGCCTCAGACCGCTCGTTTACGGGCGGGCCGCAAAGCGCGAAGAGGGGATCCCTTGTCACGACAAATCTGAGGGACAAGATAAGCCGCAAGCGGAGAGGGAGAGGTCACGCTAGCCCAAACGCAATCCGCGACGAGAGAAAATTTCTCCCGTCGCGGATTGAAGACGGCTGACCCCGTAGGGGTTATGAAACCGAGGTTGACGCCGGCCTGGGGGCGACCCGTCTTGCTCAGATTTAGCGCAGAAGGTTAGCGGGTTGTGACCGCCAGAGGCATCTCTTCCGCAGAGACGTAGCCCAGTTCCGCCAGGATGTCTTCGGGATTGGTTTCCAGAAGCTCTGCGACAGCACGGATGAACTCCAGCGACGGCCCCGCCGCCATGGTCTCCGCGTTTCTCCACTCCATTTGATTCGTTTCCATGTTTTTCAACCTCATCGGCCTCTGTGCGACAGCACGTCTTCGTACTGCCGGATTTTGTAAGGTGCGAGATCGTCTCGCATTGCAGGGATTCTAGCACACCCACGCCGGAACGTCAATAGACTCAGCGTCGAATCGAAGCCGATTTTTCGAAAAATTTACTAAGCGGCGTTGACCTTCCGATTTCAGGCTGCCGCCGCCGCATCTTTCTCATACTGCAGCACACTGACGCGTGCTGCGATCGCCTGGGCGATGTTGTGGAAAGACTGCGCGGCCTCGGATTCGGGATGGGTGATCAGCACCGGTGTGCCGCTGTCGCCGCCTTCGCGGACGGAAGCATCGAGCGGAATGCGTCCCAGGAACGGGACGCCGTAGCGTGCGGCCGCGGTTTCGCCGCCGCCTGAGCCGAAGATCGCACCGCTCATATTCTCCACGATGCCCAGCAGCGGAATCGTGCGCCCGCCCTGCTCCAGCATACGGAACATCAGGACGCTTTTGTTGGCGATCTCCTGGGCCACATGCTGCGGGGTCATCACGATCACGACACCGGAGAGGGGAACCTGCTGCGCCAGCGTTAGGGGGGCGTCGCCGGTGCCGGGGGGCAGATCGACCACGAGGTAGTCCTGTTCGCCCCAGTGAACGTCGCCCAGCAACTGCTTCACCGCGCCGGAGACCATCGGTCCACGCCACACGACCGCCTTTTCCGGGTCGAGCAGCGAGCCCAGCGACATCGCCAGCACTCCGTGCACGGCCATCGGCACGATCTTGGGGCCGGTCGGCGTCTCCGTCATTAAGGGGCGCTTGCTGAGGCCCAGCATGATCGGCAGGGAGGGGCCGTAGATGTCGGCATCGAGCAGGCCGACTTTGGCGCCCATCTGCGCCAGCGCCACCGCGAGGTTGACGGCGACCGTGCTCTTGCCGACGCCTCCCTTGCCGCTGGCGACCGCGATCACGTGGCGCACACCGGGAATCAGCTCCTGCGCCTCCAGCGCGCGCCCACGCACCTGCGCCGTCATCTCCACATTGACGCGCTCGACGCCGGGAATGGCCGCCACAGCCCGCTCCGCCTGCAGCTTCAGCAGGTCTTTGACGGGACAGGCAGGAGTCGTCAGCTCGACCTTGAAGGCGATGCTGCCTTCGCAGATGCGAATATCTTTCACAAACCCCAGCGTCACGATGTCTCGATGTAGGTCAGGATCCTGGACCGCGCGCAAAGCCTCTAAAATCTGCTCTTCCGTTACCACTGCCATTGCTTGTCTCGCTCTCCTCCGGTCCGCTGTGGCGTCAATGCTCTGCTGGACGGCGCCGGGTTTTTCACTTCGATGCCTGCCCTATTGTACCGGAAATCTAGACAGAACAGGACAGGAAGAGATCCTCCGAAGGAAATGCAGATGCAAAGCAGAACTTCCATGTCTTACAGATCCCATTGACGCAGGTGGTCGAGTAGGGTGTAGTCGGTCAGGTCGAGTTGTACGGGAGTGACGGAGATTCGGTTTTCCAGCACGGCGTGGACGTCGGAGCCGGGGTCGGGCGTGGTTTCGCGCAGGCTGCCCGCCTGCCAGTAGTAGGGTCGCCCACCGGGATCGAGGCGCATTTCGATACGGTCCACATACTCGCGACGGCCCTGATGGGTTACCACCGCGCCACGCAAATCCGCTGCCGGGACGTGCGGTACATTGACATTGAGAAAGGTGTGAGGGGGCAGGGGGTCGTTCAGAAGGCGCTGGACGAGTTGTGCCACGAACATGGCGGCGGGCTGGAAGTCGATTCTGTCGCCCGAGACGCCCTGCGCCGTTACCGAAGCGGCAATGGCAGGCATGCCCAGCACCGCGCCCTCAAAGGCGGCGGCCACCGTGCCGCTGTAGGTCAGATCCCAGCCCAGGTTCGGGCCGTTGTTGATCCCGGAGACGACCAGATCGCACTTCCCATCCATCACGATGTCGTAGCCGAGCGTCACGCAGTCCGTCGGGGTGCCGCTGACTGCGTGGCCGTGCATGCCGTTGGGCAGCGTCATTGGCGTCACCCGCAGCGGCTTGTGGAGGGTGATCGAGTGGCCCGCCGCGCTGCGCGGGCGCTCCGGCGCGACCATAAACACCTCGCCCAGCGCCTCCAGGGCCGTCTTCATCGCGTGAATGCCGGGCGCATAGATTCCATCATCGTTCGTGAGCAGTATTCGCATGGGTCGCTTTCATTTTCGATTTTCGGTTTTCGATTGTGTCATCAGGACAAAGCAAATTTTCGATTTCGCCGGAGGAGTCGGGAACGTTTTCAATTGGGTTGAGTGGCTCTGGCAGGACTGAAACGGTCTTGCGGTGAAATGAGGCTCATACAACCGCCTGTCTCATTTTGACACAAATTCGGAGGATCCGCCAGATGTTGCACCGTCCTGTCCGCATTGGAATCATGTCGTTCGCCCATATGCACGCGACGAGTTATGCGCATAGCATCGCCGCCCGACCGGATACCGAACTGGTCGGAATCGCCGACCACGATCCGGCGCGGGCCGTGGAGATGGCGCGACGCTATGAAACGCAGGCGTTTGCCGGTTATGAGGCCCTGCTGGCAGCGCCCGATCTCGACGCTGTCGTGATCTGCTCGGAGAACGTGCGGCACCGGGAGCTGACGGAGATGGCGGCGGCGGCGGGCAAACATGTTCTCTGCGAGAAACCGCTGGCGACCACGGTGGCGGATGGCGAGGCGATGATCGCCGCTTGCAAGAGTGCGGGGGTGCAGTTGATGACCGCGTTTCCCTGCCGGTACTCCCCGGTGATGCAACGGCTGAAGGCGGCGCTCGACAGCGGCAGCGCGGGCAAGATCGTGGCGATACGCGGCACCAACCGGGGGCGAAATCCTGGCGGCTGGTTCATCAACAAGGCGGAGTCCGGCGGCGGCGCGACGATGGATCATACGGTCCATGTTACGGACCTGATGCGCTGGATGCTTCAGGACGAGGTGCGCGAGGTCTATGCCGAGATCAGCAACGGCATCAGCCACGCCGAGTTCGACGATGTCGGCTTTCTCAGTCTGACGTTTCAGCGCGGGGTCTTCGGCACACTGGACGCCTCCTGGTCACGCCCGAAATCTTACCCAACGTGGGGCGATGTGACCCTGGACGTGATTACGGAGCGCGGCACGCTCTCGATGGATATGTTCGCGCAGAACCTCGTCCTCTACTCCGACCGAACCGACAGCGTCTCCTGGCACAACTGGGGCGGCAACATGGACGACGGCCTGGTCGCGGCCTTTGCGCAGGCGATCGCCGAAGGCACCCCTGTCCCCATTACCGGTGAAGACGGCCTCCGCGCCGCCGAAGTCGCCCTCGCCGCCTACCGCTCCGCCGAGACCCACTCCCCTATCGCTTTGCCTCTAAATAGGTGAGTCTGCCGCTCATCCTAGGGTTTGGGCGGCCATGCAGTCCGTACGAAGAAAGCAGAAACCTGAACCCTATTTGATTGCCTCGCCAATTTCAAATTTGTGAATTTCGAATCAAGGGGTTATCACCCCTCGCTACGCGCCTCTGGCGGATCATCCTTCGGATGCGGCATCTGGTTCGGTTTCGTAGGTTTCGCCGTCCCGTTCCAGGATTTCCTGTGTTGTGCCATCGGCATGATGTTGTTTTTGGTTATGTGATGATGCGCTTGCGGTGCGATGGTGAGACAGAGATCGCCGCGTAGTTATTTTGCCAGTCGAACCAGTTCTCGGGTTTGAGCGTCTCCTGAATCAATCGCGAGGAGCCTGCTTTGAATTCCCGTATCAGGTCGCACAGGCGGATCGTCGCCGGGTATACGACCAGGAGATGGACATGGTTTTCGGTTCCGCCGATCGCCAGCATATCACAACCTTTGTGTTTGGCGACCCCGGCAAAATAGTCATACAAGCGAGGTTCAATATCCGGCGTGATCAGAGGATAGCGCTCCCGCGTTGTCCAGATGATATGGACGATGAGAGCAAGATAACTTCTGCGGCGGATCAAATTCGGTTCCTTTCTCCACCCGTCCGAAGGACGGTCCGGCGAAGCCGCGTAGCGAGGGGTGATAACCCCTTGACCGCCGCAGGCGGTGCGTAGCGAGGGGTGATAACCCCTTGACCGCCGCAGGCGGTGCGTAGCGAGGGGTGATAACCCCTTGACCGCCGCAGGCGGTGCGTAGCGAGGGGTGATAAC
>JBBQPO010000219.1:0-10558 GCA_038217285.1 Chthonomonadales bacterium | reverse complement strand
TCTTGCCGGACTTGTTGTACAATCTCTTGGGAGTTGGCGGACATGAGAGCCTCCTGGTGGCTGACTGAGTGAGATCAAACAGATTACCAGAAAGTGACACAGGAAGCCAACTCCCTCCAAATGAAACGGAACGCACCCGTTCGATTAATTCATTCCATCGTGCCAGACTGTGGACGAGACAGGATTTCGAGTGTCTGATAAAGAACTGTAGGGCACAGTACCTCGGGCGGGTTGGGAATGAGAAAGACGGGCGATAATGGCAAAGAGACAACGTGTTCCGAAGGTGGCGCTCCTGATAGGATTGGTCACACTGTGTGGCTGTACGCGGACGGTCAATCGAACAGCGGAGCGCAAGATTCGGGATACCCTGCCTGATCTACTGGGACTGGCGCGGCAGTACCGTGCCCACATCGAGGGTACACCGCAGAGCACGTTGAAGGGGCATATTTCCGCAGTCGCGATTGATGGAGACGATGTCCAGTTGCCCGATGGTCTGCTGCTGGATCGATTTCATCTGGACTTGAAAGGCGTGGATATCGATACGAAGGCCCAGCGTGTGCGGAGTGTGCAGGAGGCGCGCTTTACGGCGACGGTAGGGGAGAACAGTCTGAATGAGTTTCTGGCGGGCGAAGCGCCAGAGGGGGAGACGATTCAGAAGCTGCATCTGACGTTGAACGCCGGACGCGTGACGCTCGCCGCAGAGAGGGTCGTGCTGGGAGTTGGTGTGCCCTTCAGCTTCACCGGGCCGTTGCGCGTACTGCCTTCCCGCCGCATCGAACTCGATCCGACCCGCTTTGTCGTGGTCGGGCTTCCGATCACGGGGGCACCGTTGCAGTTTCTCAAACGACGTTTCGAGAACTCCCTCGATTTCTCTACGCTGCCTTTCCCTGTTCAGATTACCAATGTGACGACGGCGCGAGGTCAGCTCTCCGTATCCGGTACGGCCGACGTGTCCGCGCTGCTGCAGCACGTTCAAGAGAGCAGGCCGCGATGATTCGCACGGGATGGCGGCGACGACCTTGAGCGTTCCGGAGGCCGAACTCTATGCCGAATGGGAGTTGACGCTCGACGCCGTTCTGGCAACGGGCGGCCCTGTCCAACTGATCGGAGGCATGGATGTCGGTAAGACCACCTTTACACGCCTGCTGGTCAACCGGGCCGCCGCCGCAGGGAAGCGGGTGGCGCTGCTGGATACCGATCCGGGGCAGTCGGAAATCGGGCCGCCCGGCTGCATCGGCCTGGCCTTTGTGGACGCGCCGGTCGGCGCGCTGTCCGATCTCATGCCGCAGGCGCTGGCGTTTGTCGGGAACACCTCCCCGGCAGCCCACCTTCTCGAACACGCCGCCGGTACGAGCCGACTCGCCGCTCTCGCCGGGGAGCGTATGCTGGTCGTGGATACGTGCGGCTATATTCAGGGGGGGGGAGCCAGACGACTGCACCAGATCGAGTTCGACCTGCTGCAGCCAGCGCATGTCATTGCGCTGCAGCGTGATGGAGAACTGGAGCCTATCCTGGCCCCGATGCGTCGTCGGTCCGCATGCCGTGTGCATACGCCGCCCGTTCCTGTGGCGATCACCCGCAAGTCGCCGGGGTTTCGGGCTCAGCGGCGGGCCATGCGTTTCGCCTCCTACTTTGAGACGACGACCCTGCACACCTTCTCATTCGATGATGTCGCGCTGGTCGGAACGTGGCTGGCGGGCAGCGACCCCCTGCCGCCGCATCTGCTCAAGTTTCTCAATCAGGCGTTGGGCTTCCACGCCCGCGTCTATCATGCCGAGATGTGTGACCGGGTGCTCGGCCTGATGGTCAGCGAACCGCTGGCGGCAGATGCGCCAGGCCTCGCGATGGTTCAGGAGCAGTTGAAGCCTCTAGCCTTCGCCATGACCGTCGCTCCGCGCCTGCGGCATCTGCTGCTCGGTCTGGAGAGCGGGAGCGGGAAGCTGCTGGGCCTCGGCCTGTTGGAGGCCCTGGATTTTCGCCGACGTACCCTTGGGGTTCGGACGCCGGTACGCAGTCCGGACGCTGCGCATATCCTCCGTTTCGGCACACTGCGCCTCACCCCGGATGGGAAAGAGTTGGGCTCCCTCCGTCCCCGCGAGCTATAAGGGGGAGGAGGACCAGGCACAAATAGCCCTGAACAAAAGGGAAGGCTCCGCAGAGAAATCTTTCTCTGCGGAGCCTTCCGTCGGCACTTCAGGGGAACTTAGGGTACTTCGGTTTTACGGAAGACAAACATCGTTCCCTGCATCGTGGTCCACGGCTCTTTTTGTGCGGGCGTCAGCAGGTCGAGCAGTTTCGCTTCGTCCTGCTTTTTGGATTTCTCCATTTCGCGGGTGTGCGTGGCCGCATAGATCTTTTTCTGCATCTGCTGCATCCGCTCCTGTGGAGTCGTAGGCTGCGGCTGACCATTGTCGTTAGGATTCGGTGCAGGCACCATGGCCTGTGTCAGGACTTTCTGCTGCAGATCCATGAACTCTTTGAGGATGGCACTGACCTTGACTGTCTGTTCGGGAGTGAGTTTCAGCGCTTCCGCGACTTTCGGGTCACTGAACGCCAACGGCCCGCGCCACTGCAGATCGAGTTCGTGCAGGCGTTTAACCTGTTTCGGCCGCAAAATCGCCTCCGTACGTTTGTCGAGATCGCCCTGGAACGTCTGCATCGTCGTGGCGAACTGGTCCATGCGGTCTTGAATCTGGGTCTGCTGCTGATCCTGAGGGACGTTCTGCAAGGCTTTGATGCTCTCCTGGATGTTGGTGCGCAGCGTGGTCTGAAACTCTTGTTGTGATTTCGTTCGGAGGTCTTCCAGCGCGTTCTGTTGTTTGAGATCGAGGACGATCTCGTTGCGCACGTCGTTGCGCTGGAGCAGTTGCATGGCGTTGCTGTGCGTCGGATCGATGCCGCCGCCAGCCTGTCCGACAAAGCCGAAAAAGAGCGAAGGCGGAACATTGAAGTTTGGCGGACTGCCCAGGGGAACGCGACCCTGCGCCTGAGCCGGCAAAACAGAAGCGGCATTCATCAGACCGAAGAGTGCGGCAGCGCTCAGAAGGGCGAATCGTTTATTTCTTAGCATTGGGAGAAGTCTCTTTCTCGGATGGAGAGTTCATGCAGGGAAACCAGAGGCGGTCGCTGCCGCCGACTTCCGAAGGATGTTGGCGCTGGGAAGTCGACGGGACAGAGCGACTAATCGTTGTCGCGGAATGTGAAGGGCGCCCCGATCATTCCCTGCCAGGCCGTGGCAGCGGGGGGCGAGAGAGCGGCGACGAGTTTGACTCCCATCGCTTTGCGGCTCTTCTCGAAATCCCGGAGGGCTTTCTTTTGCGCCGCCGCCTGTTCTTCCGGACTCAGAGTTGGGGCGGGTTGAGCGGGCGCGGCAGGCGCAGCCGCGCCGGAAGCGCCGCCTGCAAAGCGGTTGCGGAAACCGGCGGGCATCATCGACTGGATCAGTGTTTGGCGAGCATCGGTAAACGCTTTGTAGGCGTCCTGCACCTTTTGCTTGTCGTCGGCTCCGATGGCGGCCTGATCCGCCACTTTCGGGTCCACAAGAGCCATCGGCCCGCGCCACCGCAGATCGATCTCGCTCAGGCGTTTGCGCTGCTTCGGCGTCAGAATCTCGTCGATCCTCTTGTCGATGTCGTCCTGATAGCCCTGCGCGATCCCTTTCGCTTTATCGGTCATCTCCTGCATCTTCTGCTGGCGCTCTTCCGGAGTGGCTGGCTGGGTCTGTCCGCGCAGACCCTGGAACAGGGTGCGCATATCCTGCCCCATCTTCTGCCCGTTCTGCCTCTGCACGTCGACGAGGGCGTCCAGCGCGTTCTTCTGCTTGAGATCGAGGCCAAGGGCGATCTGTACTTCCGGACGATAGACCAGTCGGGCCTTTGCCGAACGGGCCGGTTCGACGACACTACCGCCGCCGCCCATCATCATCTGCATGGCGTTGCCGCCGCCGACCTGCGCTCCGGCTCCGAAGCCGCCACGCCGCCCGCCGCCGCCCTGAGCCTGGGCGCAGGGGACTGCAAGGCTAAGTCCGATAGCTGCTGTCAGCCCTGCCATCGCGAAAAGAGGTTTTAGTTTCATCTGTCGGGTTCTCCTGTGGTCTGGCGAGAGATTGGCGTCTGGCGCGGCAGGACGGGCAGAAAGGAGTGCCGTTTACCAGTAAAAACTTCTGTCCTGAACCGGTCTGCTCTCGCGGTGAATTCCGTTGCAATACATACCATGTTAATAGACGAGGCTGAGCGCGAAAAGTTATCTTTACCGCCTCTATTTTACGCCATCGGTTGATGATGCAAGGCGGCGTAGCGGCCTGTCACATGGTGTTCCAATTGGCGTTCGATGTCGGCGAGCAGGCTGCTGGCTCCAAAGCGAAAGAGAGAGGGGCGCAGCCAGTCGTTGCCCAACTCCTCTTTGAGGAGTATGAGCCAGTCGAGCGCCTGCTTGGCCGTGCGGATGCCGCCCGCCGGTTTGAAACCGATCTGAAAGCCGGTTCGCTCATAGTATTCGCGGATGCACCGCACCATGATCAGGCTGACGGGCAGTGTGGCGTTCATACTCTCTTTCCCCGTCGACGTCTTGATGAAGTCGGCGCCCGCCATCATGCAGACCTGGCTGGCCCGCGCCACGTTGCGCAGTGTGCCGAGCTCTCCCGTGGCCAGGATCGTTTTCATATGCGCGGCGCCGCAGGCCGAACGGAAGGCGGCTACCTCGTCGTAGAGAGCGGTCCATTCTCCGTTCAGGACATGTCGGCGTGAGATCACAATATCTATCTCGGCCGCGCCCGCTGCCACCGACTCGCGTATCTCCTGCACCCGCAACGCAAAGGGAGTCAGTCCAGCGGGAAAGCCCGTTGAAACGGCGGCGACCGGGATGCCCGACCCGTGCAGCGCCTCGACCGCTGTTTCGACCATCTCATGATAGACGCAGACAGCCCCCACCGTCAGGTTCAGGTGCGAAACGCCGAGAGCCTGCAAAATATCGGCCCGGACAGGCCGGCGTGCCTTGGCGCACAGCCTGCGGACGTTGCCCGGCGTATCGTCGCCCGCCAGTGTCGTCAGGTCGATGCAGGAGATGGCCCGCAGGAGCCATGCGGCCTGCCACTCCTTTTTGACGGTGCGCCGCGTCACCAGCGTTGCGGCCCGTCGCTCGGCGGCGCTCCGGTTTACCTGCACCGCGCGGATTCGGTCTAATTCCAAGGGGGTGCCTGTATTTCGCATTGGAGCCAACCTGAACTCATCTATCATCGTTTTAGTGTACTCCCAGCAGGCGCACCCCGAGATAGCAGAGCGCTGCGACGGTTGCGGAGGCCGGGATGGTCAGCGCCCAGGCGATCAACATGCTCTGCGCAACCGACCAGCGTACGGAGGAGAACCGCTTGGCGGAGCCCACTCCGAAGATGCTGCCGGAAATCACATGGGTGGTGCTGACTGTCTTCCCGGTGAGCGTCGCGTATAAAATAATGAGACTGGCGGTCGTCTCGGCGGCGAAGCCGCTCACCGGCTCCAGTCGAATGATCTTATGGCCCATCGTCTTGATGATACGCCAGCCGCCCATCGAGGTGCCGGCGGCCATCGCAACCGCGCAGGCGAGTTTCACCCAGAGCTGGACCGGCGCCTTTGCCAACGGATGGGCGCTGAGGGTTGCCAGAGCCAGCGTGATGATCCCCATACTCTTCTGCGCGTCGTTGCTGCCATGCGCGAACGACATGATAGCCGACGATACGATCTGCATCCTCCGAAACACGCGTCCTGTTTTGGATGCCTGCGCGTTCGCACACAGTACCACGATCAGCGCCATCAACCCGAACCCGATGACAAACCCGGCCAGCGGCGATACCACGAGCGGCAGGATCACCTTGTCGCGCACACCTGCCCACAAGATGGTCTGCTGGCCGCCATGCATCCAGGCCGCTCCGACCAGGCCGCCGACCAGGGCATGCGACGAACTACTCGGGATACCGAAATACCAGGTCGCGAGGTTCCAGACGATGGCTCCTAAGATGGCGGCGAGGATGACATGGGGAGTCGCTCCGGTCACCAGCCCTTTCGCGATGGTTTCGGCCACCTTGGTGAAGCAGAGCGCGCCGAGAAAGTTGAGGCCAGCGGCCATGAGGATCGCGGAGCGGGGCGAGAGCACCCGGGTCGAGACGACGGTAGCGATAGCGTTGGCGGTATCGTGGAAACCGTTGATAAAATCGAAGGCCAGTGCGCAGATCACGATCGTTATCACCAGAAACATAATGGTCCTTGTCGAGACGGAAATTGGCAAGCCGGAGCGTACCCGGGTTATAGTTTACCTTGTCGGTTCGTATTTCTACTGGCAAACGCTAAGAGAATGTTAAGGAGTGAGGTATCCTGTATCCAAATCCCTCGCGCCGACAACGGTTGGGGAGCCTGGACGGAAGGAACTATAGAGACGAGAATGTTTGCGAACAAATGGAATGCAACCTATTACGATCTGTTGGATGCGCAGGCTCAGGCCGCGCATAGAGCCGCGACGACGTTTCATGCCCTCGTAGGGGATTTCGCCAACATCGCGGACTATCTGAAGCAGTTGGAGGAGATCGAACATGAGGCGGACGAACTCACCCGTAGTTTTGTCAACAAGGTAAACACGCAGTTCATAACGCCGCTGGACAAAGAGGATATGCATCTGCTGACCGCACGGCTCGATGATGTCACCGACACGATCGAGAAGGCGGCCTCTCACATTCAGGTCTATCGGCTGCGGTCGTCCCGCCCCGAACTGAAATCGATGGTCGAGATGCTGGTGGCGATCACCAGTGAAATGCAGAAAATCGTGGCGCAGTTGCGCCAGGGTCTCAAACAACCGACGCTGACCCCGATGCTCACGGGCATCCACGCGATGGAGACACGGGTCGATCGTCTGTTTCGAGAGGCGCTGACTACGCTCTTCGAGGATGAAACGCTGGATACGCGTCTCGTGATCAAATGGAAGGAGGTCTATGAGCTGGTCGAAGAGGCGATCAACCAGACGGAGAAACTTTCCGGTACGATCGAAACGTTGATCATTAAATACGCGTGACAGAATCGTCCGGAAACGGATTGTACCGAACGGCCTGGAGGCGAGCAACGGATGGCCTCCGCGGCTCGCCTCCAAGTCTGTCCTATCCGCTCGATACGGGCCTGCCCTCAGGGGCGGATTTTCGGATCGCGGTAAGGGCGACCGTCGCGAACGGCGTAGATCGCTTCCAGCAGCGACTCCAGGCCCGACGCCTTCGCCACGAAGGCATTGGCACCGAGTCGCATAGCGGCCTCGACATAGAGCGGCTCCGAATGATTGGAGAGAATGATGATGGCGACCGGGTTCTTCTCGTTGCGCAGGTACTGCAGTACCTCCAGCCCGGTCATCTTGGGCATCTTGATGTCCATCAACAACAGCTCGGGCTGCAGCGCGTGGACCGCTCGGATCGCCTCCAGACCGTCGGCGGCCTCGCCGATAAGTTCCATGTCAGGTTCGTCCGCTATCAGTAGGCGCAGACTGCGACGTATGGCGGCATGATCATCAGCAAGAACGATTTTCACAGGCAATAGGAATTGCTCCTTTCGGGTTCCGCCCACATTGTCTCACCGAAAACATCTCGACGAGGAGAACGAGGAGGCCCTGCATCCGGCCCTTCCGTATCCTGCCACGCTGGCTGCGTTATCGCCCGTATGCACGGTTAACTCGTGCGTTTACGAGAGTTCTGTTTCGTTCGCCCGTACTCCTCCTGAAACCGAAAAAAAACATGACGAATTAGATCTTCTTACGTCTTTAGGTTATGTCTTTAGGCCGAGAGGCCGCGCCAGGAACGTGATCGCTTCCTGGATATGCCGGTCCCAGTAACCCCATTCGTGTGCGCCGGGGTTTTCGACATATTCGTGCGGATAGCCGATCTCCGTCAGGTAGGCATGGAAAGCACGGTTGTCTTCGATTAAGAAGTCTTCCGTCCCGCAGTCGATGCGTAAGGCGGGGCGTTGCGTCTTCTCGAGAGCGTTCGCCAGTGCGTACAGATCGTTCGGCCCTCCGACCGGGTTCCTCCCGACGACCTGCGCAAACTCGCGATCCCAGGGCCGTTCGATGGGATCCGGAAACGCCCGATGCGCAAATCCCATCGCTCCAGACAGGCTCACCGCACCGCAGAACATCTCCGGAAACTTCAGCGCAAGTTTCGCCGCTCCGTAGCCGCCCATAGAGAGTCCGGCCAGCGCGCGTCCGTTCCGGGTGGGGTTCGTATTGAACATGGTATCGACATAGCCGGTCAGGTCTTGGATGATAGCTGTCTCAGAGGCAAAGCCCTGTTCGGCATCGCAGTAGAACCCACGCCCGCCGTCCGGCATCACAACGATGAGGGGCAGTGAGCGTACATACCGTTCGATGCTGGTCCATCGCGTCCAGGCTGTCTGGTCGTCGGAGAGGCCGTGGAGCAGATAGAGTACGGGGAACGGCCCCTTTTGCGGACCTTCCGGCAGCAGGACCGTGGCTGCAGTCGCCTTCTCCAACGCCTGACTGCGGTACTTCAGTTCACAAGACGCCATTTTCCGATAGTCTCCTCTCAAGTTTTATAGGCGACGTTTCGGTACAGAAGCGTACAAATCCTCCGCATTGTACCCGTGAAACCCGTGCACATGCAGGCGCGCCCGAAGTCGGACAGGCAGGACAACTTTCCTTCTGCCCGACGCACGGTCCTGATGTGGTTGCAATCGACCACCGGTAAACCGAAAATGAGATATTGTGGAGAGAGGGGAACGTTTACGGCCCAGAGGAGGAGGAGAAGGCTTCTGCCTCTGTATCACGATGTACGGCTCGCAGCGCTTTGACCAGGAGGCTAAGAGCCTCCTTTTGCCCTGGCTTGAGCTCCAGGGTGCGCTTTAACTCGACAATAGCACGGGGGTAACTGCCGCCCTGGCAATAGTAGGCTCCCAGCGCAAGATGAGATCTCCAGTCCTTGGGCAGCGACGCGACGCGCACTATCAGTCGCGCTAGTTTCTGACTGATTTCCAGGTTACGGTTGTACTCCTCAACAAGCGGTTTGCCCTTTTCCGGACGGCCTTGCTGGATATAAAGCTGACCCAGCAGCAGCAGCGTTTGGTCCGTCCGCGAGTCCCCGGCGCGCACCTGTTCAAAATCGCGAATAGCCGACGCGGTATCTCCCTCCATCTTATACGCAACCGCCCGAATATACAGGGCGCGCAGCAGTCCCGCTGACAACTTCAGCGCGTCATCAGCGGCAGCGATTGCGTCGGCAGGACGGTCCATCTCTTCATAGACCTGCGCCTTTTCCAGATGCAAGGCGAGTTTGTCGGGAAGTATCGGCATCGCTTCGGCAATGGTTCGAAGCGCGTCGGTATAGCGCTGCGAATGGCGGTAGACTTCGATCAGAGGTCCAATCACGGTAGCATCTTTCGGGGCGAGGCGTCGGGCTGTGAGAAGATGCTGTTCCGCTGCCGCCATCTGACCGGTCTGAAAATTGACCAGTGCCAGGGTCACATGCAGACGGGCATCCTCCGGCTGTTTTGCAAGGGCACGCGCTAGCATACTTTCAGCCTCCGAATTCCATCCGACCGCAACGTATTTGTAAGCCAGGAGGGTCAATGACGTGATATCGTCCGGGTTCAGTTCAATCGCCTTGCGCAGTTCCTCAATCGCCAGGTCGTGCATGCCTTCCGCGTCGAAAAGCTGGCCCATTGCCGCATGGGGGGCCGCACTTTGCAGATGGATTTGCTGGGCTGCCTGAAGGTGAGGCAGTTCTTCCGAATAGTTGCGCTGGCGTCCCAGTGCGGAAGCCAGCCTCATATGCGCCTCGAAATCCTGCGGGTTGCTCGCGAGCTGTTTGCGGGCTTCCTCCTCCTGTGCCTTCAACTGCGTACCGGTTTGCAGCGCCTCGTTCTGCTGCGTCGTTTCTCGCTCGATACGTGCGGTTTCACGTCGCATGCGGGCGCGCACAGGCCAGCTCAGCAGCCAAGCCGCCGCAACAAGCCCCAGAACGATGAGTAGGAATGTATCCCGCCGGACTGACCTACTTTTGACTCTCGGCGCATTCACTTTAATTTCCCGCTTCCTTCCCGCAGTGTCCAAATGTGATTTGTGGCTGTCGCAGGCAGGCGATCTACTATCCCAGAAGGCCATTTTACCTCGATATCCGCTCGATTCGCTGTTCCAAGACCGATATGGGCGCGAAGGTCGCTGGCGCTCAGATAGCTGGAGCCGCTCCGCACAGCGGTGCGAACTGTTCTCCCGCCGGCGTTAACCGTGATAACCGCGCCGATGCCATCCCGGTTAGACTTGACTCCGATGAGCTTTAGCTGAAGCCAATGATTGTTTGTCGGTGTTTCGTTGTGCCACAAATAGGCTCGGCCCCCGTTGGTGGTTACCAGCAGATCCAATTTACCGTCATTGTCGTAGTCGCCCCATGCCACGCCGCGTGCGACGATGGGAGTCGTAAACGGACTGCCCGCCGCCTGCCCCACTTCGCGGAATTTACCGCTTCCTTCGTTGTGGAACAGAAAGGGAGGTTCCGCATAGTGGATGTTTCGTTGGGTATTGGAAATCGTATCCTGTACGTGGC
>JBBQPO010000218.1:0-10561 GCA_038217285.1 Chthonomonadales bacterium | reverse complement strand
ATGTCGTTTTCTCATGGTGTCTTGAGTCTAACTTATTTTTGCCCGTTTCCGTGTCTAGATTCCCCCGACCATTATAGTTTTTCCTGGTGAGGTGTGCCTGGTGATTGAGCGCAAGGCGGCTTCCAAGCGAGCGCAGCGAAGACCAGGCAGTTCCTCGTGGCTTTGGACGCCGCAAACGCGATGAAGGTTGGGTTGCATCGAGCGACCTGGGCGGAGAGTGGCTGTATGGAATGAATTATTCATTCCATGGCTTTCTTCGGCGTAAAGGTTACTCCTGGGCCAGGCGGGTAAGATGGCGTGGGGAGAGCAGCCAGCGCAGCACACCGTCGCCCGGCTGTGGGCGGATCGATTCGATGTAGATGAGTCCGCCCTTTTTGAGCTCGATCTGCGTGCCGCCGATGAGCTGACCGGCCACCGAACTGAGATCCGGCTCGTGTCCTACGAAGAGAACGCGCGCGCTGGGCGGAAGTTTTGCGGTCAGGGTCTGTAAGACGCCCATCCGGAAACCTCCAGCCGCCATCTCCGGCACGATATGGAACTGTTCGGATGGCAGCGCGAGGGCTTCTGCGACGAGGCGCGCGGTTTCGAGGGCGCGGGGATAGGGACTGGTGTAGATCAGGTCGATACGGGGGTTCAATGCGGCGAAAGCGAGCGCCTCCTGCCGCATCTCCGCGATGCCTTCCGGGGTCAGTTGCCGGTCGGCGTCGGTGATGCCGGGATACCAGTCTTCGGCTTTGCCGTGGCGAAGAAAGAAGAGATGCAAAATCGTGGCTCCTCACATGAAGAAGCGTCGCCTCATGGCGACGCTTCCCTACTTCTCTGGGCTTCACCGCAGCGGACGGAACGGACTCCCGGAAAGGGCTGGCGTCTTGCGATGTTAATCTGTCTCTATTCGGGCTCTTCCACAAGCGGGTTGGGAATGGCTTGCGTCGTCTCCAGGGCGTGATGAAACTGCCGCATCTCCTCCAGGGTAATCGCGCCTAGGCCGGAAAAGCGGGTGCGCTCTTCCTCTTTCGCTTCGGTCTGGACGTCCTGCAGAAGACCGTCTTCCCACTCTTCCTGCTTCACGAAGTGCTCGCCCAGTTTCTTGCAGCGGGAGCAACGGTATTTGATGTAGACGAAGCTCGGGCCAAACTGCTTCACGTAGTAGCCCTGCTGCATCACGTCGCGCCGCAAGATACGTTGACCACAATGACATTTCAAGCTGGTCTTCATTCCGTCGTCAACCTCCGTACCGCTGCACCTCACTCCGATACTCGAAAGCGGGTGCGCTGGCGGCTCCGCCACGGAACATTGGGCGTTCTATTTTTTTGTGAACCATCGCAAGGACTGCTCCCTCCGACACTATCATTATACCATGAAATTATCAGCGCCGCATCTTCGGATCCCCGGTAGTTCCGGCCCCCAATTTTTGATCTGACCCACAAGAAGTGCGCTGTGCTATACTAGATTTGTACGACGAGCGCTGCCGTCTGTCTCCATGACAGGCAACTATTGACGACTGGACGAGGGTGGACGCGTGAAACTTCTGGACCGATATATGCTGCGCGAAATGGTGGTTCCCTTCATGATCGGGCAGGGGGCCATCGTCCTGTTGCTGACGGGCAGCGTGCTCTACAACAACGCCGACGTACTGCTGGCGAATCAGGTGCCGCTGCGCTTCATCGTGCGCATGGTGCTGTACTTCATTCCGTTTCTCGTTCACATGACCATGCCGGTCGCGATGGCGGTCGCAGCCTCGCTCGCGGTCAGTCGATTGGGGCGCGATTCGGAGATCACGGTGCTGCGAGCGGCAGGGATCAGCATGGCGCGGATCTTCCTGCCGATCTTTCTGACGGGGCTGGTGGTGAGCGTCGGCGATTTCTTCTTTGGAGAGTATCTGGTTCCGAAGTCGGTGGAAAAGTTTCAGGGGGTGCTGGACGAGATTCCGACCCAACTCAAAACGTTGGCCCCGGTCCCAGGACAGTGGATCACGTCCGCCGACAACGCCTACGCCATCAACGTCCGCAGTCTCTTTCGGCGACACGGCTATATCGAGCTTCATGGCGTCCAGATCGTCGCCAGTCCACAGGCCGTCTCGACGGGCGACGTGACTCCGATCGACGTGTTCGCGGAGAACGGCCGGTTCGAGAACGGCGTCTGGACCCTCTACCAACCCGCCGGTTTTCGCCGAAACAGTAAGAACACCGACTGGGAGAAACTGAAGCCGACAAAGGAGGGGAGGTTCCTGCTCTTCATCTCGGTCGATCCGCAGGCGTTTAAGAGCGCGTTTCAGCTCCAGTTGCCGATGTGGAAGATGGCGGGCTCCTCTTCCCGGTCATTCCTGCAACTCCGGGAGGATGTGAAGCGCAATGCGGCGCAGGGCGTCATCGATCCCTATGCCATTCTCAACTACAACTTCAAGCTCTCCGTGCCGTTCTCCTGTCTGGTGATGGCGCTCTGTTGTCCCCCGATGGCGATGCGGTTCGCCCGCGGCGGCGGCTTCATGGGAACACTGCTCTCGATCTGCCTGGTATTCGTCTACTGGAACACGATGCTGCTGATGCGAATTCTGGGCTCGGTGGGGCCAGAGGGCGGCGCTCCCTTGCTGGCTCCCCATATCGCGGCCTGGATGCAAAACGTGATCTTCGCGGTCGTTGGCCTGATCGTCCTGCGTCGCAGCGAATAGGCTCATGGATCGTTCAACTCGCTGTTCGAGCGCCATTGCGGAAAGTCGCCCCTGGCTTTCCGCAATAGCGTTCGGTAGATCGAAGGCAGGCGCCCTCGTATCAGGGTGTGACGGCCTTCTGTTGCAGATAGCGGCGCAGCACCGCATTGACAGCCTTGTTCGCGTTGGGATAGCGGACATCCGCAAGGGGGTCGCTGGCGGCCAGCAGTCTCTTGACCGAGGCGGCATAGTCCCCGTCCGGATCACAGAAGTTCTCCGCGCCCCATAGGCAAGCGCCCAACGCCGTGCCGCCGAATGCGTTCTTCGCTTCCGGAGAGGCGCCGTTCGCCAGCAACAACTCGATTAGATCCGCAAAACCACGCACGGCGGCGCGGTTCAGCGCCGTGGAATCGTCGTCTCCTCGCGCCTCTATGTCGAACCCGATCTGAAGCATCAAACGAACCGTCTCGGTCTTGTGCGCCCAGGCCGCATCCGCAATCAGCCGCATCTGCTCCGGGGGAAGGGATCGGACGACATTCGGGTTCTCTGCAAGGGCGGCCCGAATGGTCGCCTCATCCGCACTCAGGCAGGCGGCCAGCAGCCTCTCCAGCGGTGAACTCTGCGTTGACAGCAGGCGGCAGATCTCCTTATGGCCCAACTCTGCGGCGAGATAGAGAGGGCTGTGACCGTTCCGGAGCGTATACATGTAGATATGGCCGCCGTTCGATGCGCCCGAGGTGAGTTTGCCCTGACCGACAATGGCATGAAGGCTGTCGGGATCGGCGGCGAGCGCCTGCCGGACCAATTCGACGTCGCCAAGTTGTACTGCCATGAAGATGTCGAGCTCCGCGCCCCGCGTGAGCAGATACCGGCAGACCTCCGGCCGATCCGCCGCCATCCACTGCGCCGGTGTGCTGCCATGGTCGATGTCACGCAGGTCGATCTCCGCTCCATGATCCAGTAGGAACTGGGCGACCTCGACCGACGCCGCGAAATGCAGCGGACTCTGGCCGTCTCCGCCCCGCGCATTCACGAGAGAGGGCTCCTCTCTAAGCAGCGCTTCCAGGCGGTCCAGACGCTTCATTCCCGCCGCAGCCCACACATCCACCACCGCACCGCGCTCGACAAGATAGGCGGCGAATTCCGGATCACTGTTTGGCAGGACGCCAAACCCTCCGGCCCACCATTGACTTCTGCCATTGATGTCCGCGCCATGCTCCAGCAGCGCCTCCATCATCTTTCTATCGTTCCGACTCGCGGCACTTAAGACTGCCGGAGAGTCAAACGAGAACAGTGGGGCATCGATCTGGGCTTTCAGCGTCGGATAGGTGCGCAGTAATGTGCGGAGCTTTCGGCTGTCTCCCTCCTGAACCGCGCGCTTGAAGGCTTCGAGCGCGGCATCCTGATCCGGCTGAGACGTCTCGATATGGCGCTTGAGGCGGGGCCAACTGGGGAACGCATACTCACGGGCGAGAACGAACTGGGCTTCGCTGAGTGTCAATTTCGTAGCGGAGAGGGATTCCGTGGGAACGCCGGTGGCTCGGGGCAGATGAGACTGTACCCGGCGTATCGCCTCGGGACTGTGCGCCTTAAACTGTTTGACGAGGTCCTTGGCCTGGTGTTTGAGTTGTTCCAGGCTGGGGAGAGCAGGCAGAGATGTCGTGGTCATAACGACCTCCTTTCCTAGCGCCTGTTGTCCGCTCTGCCAGGCAGAAAGAAGGTAGTGGTAAACAAATCGAAGGTGAAGGTGGGCTCGGCCCTGCCCGCGGACACGGGTGCGCCCTACACGCGCACCCTCATTATACCCACAAAACGAGAAGGGAGTGTTTCATTTGAGTGTGTTCCATTTCGTTGCGCATCTATGCGCGATGGCAGTTTGTTCCGGATGCGGGTTCTGTGGCACACAGCACGATTCCTATAGCGCAGGAAATGATTTCTGTGGCGTAAATATAGCATCTGCTGTTGTTTTCGATCAGGGTTTATGGTATACTACGCGTGATTATGCTGGCAAGCAAATGTCTCCATGATCTAGTCAGAAAGGGAAAATAGAAAGGGGGTAAAAAATGAAAAAAGAGATGCATCCGGGCGTTGTCATCGCCGTCGTTGTCTGTGCACTGGCCGGAGTAGGGTTTTTCCTCTGGCATTCCAACTTCGACAAGCCCAGCTACCCGGGCGCCGGTGCCGGACATCCTGCCGCATTGACGTCGGACCAGGCCAGTAAAGCCGGCTACTCAGGGGCTGAACCCGGCTCAAAACCGCCGCCTGATATAGGCCAGGGCAAATAAGACATTCTGCAAAGTTACGTTGACCAGACGACCCACGGGTCGTAAGGAGAGCTGCAATGAACTGCAAGAAAAAAGGTTTTACCCTGATAGAACTTCTGGTCGTAATCGCCATTATCGCGATTCTGGCCGCCATTCTGTTTCCCGTTTTTGCACAGGCACGAGAACAGGCCCGAAAGATCTCCTGTGTCTCCAACCTCAAACAGATGGGAATCGGATTACTGATGTATGCCCAGGACTATGACGAGCAACTCGTGCCCTGGCATACCGGCAACGTATCTGTGACAAATCGGGACTCGCAGGGTTTCGACCTGTCCTGGGACCGCCTTATTCAACCCTACGTCAAGAACAACTTCGTGTCCGGATGTCCCAGCGACCTCACGGCAGGCACGGCAGGCGCCGTTCGCTCCTTTTCCATGCCCGGTAACATGGGCGGAAACTGGTGCCCCAACAATGCGCCCCCGCCAACCCTGGCGGCCATTCCCAAACCCGCGAATACGATCTACCTTACCGAGCGCGACAACTGCTCTCAGAACGACAAAACGATCTGGAACTGGTGTTCCGTGAACGATGCCGAGAGCGAAACCGCCTGGCGTCACAACAGACAGGGCAACTTCCTCTATGCGGACGGACATGTCAAAGGCACCGCCTATGAGAGCGGCACCAAGCAAGGCACCTCTGCAGGAGGCCACTCGACCAACGCCGGACTAAAGAAGTTCCCCGGCTATGACTGGAGCAAGACGGACGGCTCACTCTGGGCCGCCTGGAATCCGGTCCCAGACGGTTCGCCCCTGACAAATGTGTCGGGCTGCGGCAAAGTCACGGTGGACATCCCCGGCAATCAAATTCCTTAACGCACGTTAACCCCCTCGCTCCTCCCTCGCCCGGAGGGAGGAGCGAACCGCTCCTCAAAACTCCTGTTCGTTCTTCTTCTCCCGAGAAGCGTTTTTGGCCTTGTCGGCGGCAATATGCGCCTGGCATAACCGCATCAGTTTCAGGGCTACCGCGTCGTTCTTCTTCTGCTCCAGTAAGAGACTCAGATGATTAAGCGCGCGGCTATACTTGTGATCGTCCATAGAGATATGGATCAGGCGCAGGCGGACGTCGGTATCGCCGGGAGTGTTGAGCAGGCGGTTCTCCAACTGCGTTACCGTCCGCTTGACGCCGGCATCATGCTGGAACTTGTCCAGCGTTCGCTTCCCCTCGGCGATACGCCCCAACCGCATGTAAGACTGTCCCAGATAGAGCCAGGTCTTCTGCTCCATGATTCCCTGTCGAATGGCGCGCTCCAACTCCGGCACGGCTCGCGCCGGCTCGTTCTTCCGGAAGTAGAGAATTCCAAGCGCCAAGAAGGTCCCGGGCCTGTCCGGTGCGCTGGCCGCTACGCCCTTTAACTCATGCTCCGCAACGGCGAAGGCTTCCGGGCTGCCTGCTTGCTCCGCCAGCGCGCGTCCGAGCAGATAGTGCGTCTCCTGATCTTCAGGAGCCTGACTCAAAATATGCCGGTAGGTCGCCTCCGCCTGCACGAACTTGCCAAAGAACAGATAGACATATCCCAGTGACTTCTCAAAGCGAATATCGTTGGGTGCACGCTTGACCAGTCTCTCCAGCACTTCCATTTTGAGATCCTCCTGGAAGAGGTTGCCATAACAAGTTGCCAGCAGGTAGTTCGCCTCCAGGTCGTCCGGGTTCTCTTCTGAAGCCGCCTTCAACTCCGTCTCAGCCTGCTCCCAGCGATTGTATTTTCCGTAGAGATTGCCCAGAGCAAAGTGGGCGAACTGCAACTGTGGGCTGAGGGCCAGCGCCTGCCTTAACTCCTCTTCCGCCGGCTGCGGCTGATCGGTCCGCGCCAGCACCAGTCCCAGGGCGGCATGCGCCACCGCAGACTTCGGATTGAGCTCCACCGAGCGGGAGAGGGCCTGAACGGCCTGCTTGTGCCGGCCCTCAGCGGTCAGGCGTGTTCCCAGCCAGTACCAGATGACCGGGTCATTGCCGCGTCGGGCCGCGATCGCCATTAGTTCCGGAAGGCCCGCGTCCCGAAGATGGGCATTGTAACCCTCCTGCCGCTCCGCCTCCAGCGCCGCGCGCGTCTCCAACGATTTCGGGTTCAGAAGGACTGCATGCGCCAGAGAATGGATCGCGGCTTCATGGTCTCCGTGTGCCTTCTGCCGCATTCCCAGCCAGTAGAAGACGAGAGGGTCCCAATCACGTTTCCGCGCAAGCTCCTGCAGATCCTGCGTAGACGCCTTCTGAAGATGGGCACGGAACTGCGTTTCCGACCGCGCCGCGCCCCAGCGCGCCAACGGAAGCGCGATGCCCAGACAGGCGGCGAAAACTAGGGCCCAGCGCAAGATCGTTCCTCTGCTCTCTTTTTTCACCGTTCACCTCCCGGTTGGCGCAGACGCCTGACTCTGTCCCTCGACAATGGTGAGAAATCGGTCGCCTTCCACATCTTTAAGGATGGTCTTTTGGCCGCCTGTCCAGCGTATCTCGATACGGTCGGCCCGTGTCGCTTTCCCCAGTCCCAGATGCACGCGTATATCGCCGGCCGACATAAAGCTGCCTCCCGTGGTGACCATCTGCTGCCACGTCCGCCCGCCCGCCTGGATGAGCAGCATGGCTCCGATTCCGTCGCGATTGCTCTGGACGCCTTGCAGTTTCAGGGTAAGCCAGTGGTTCGGCGCTGGACACATATTGTGCAGTAGGAGCGGATGTCCCTCGATGTCTACGATCAGAATATCCAGACGACCGTCGTTGTCATAGTCGCCAACGGCCAGACCTCGCCCGACAATGGGATGCTGAAATGGCGGCCCGGCGTTTGCCGTCACCTCTTCCAGTTTGCCGCCGCCGCTATTGTGGAACAGTTGCGGCAGTTGCGGATAGGCTGTCGTTCTATCCGTCTTCGCGATATTATCGACCGCATGTCCGTTGGCAATCACGAGGTCCTGCAAGCCGTCATTGTCGTAATCAAAAAATTTGACGCCAAATCCGACATAGTTGAGGGTCGGTTGCGCGATGCCGACGGAATAGCAGACGTCCGCAAACATGCCCGGCGAGGTCTGGACATAGAGACTCTTAGGTTGATGCTGATAGGTCGTCACCACCAGCGCGAACTTGCTTTCCGCGCTGTAGTCCGCCCAGTCGATGCCCATACCGGCATGGGCATTGCCGCCCGCATCGTAGGCGGTCCCTCCCACGAGCCCGACGTTCTCGAAGGAGCCGTGCCCTTTGTTATGGTAGAGGTCTCCGGGCATCTGATCGTTGGCGACGGCGATATCCGGCCAGCCGTCTCCATCGTAGTCCGCGACCGCCACTCCCAGAGCGTTGCCGTGCGCATCTCCCAGTCCTCTCTTGATCGTCTCATCCGTAAAAGTGCCGTTGGCATTATTATGATAGAGAGCGCCTTTCTCAGGATCGTAGACTGTTGGACCGCACGCCGCTTTAACGCCGGTCTGAAGACAGAACTGCACGCTGGTCGGCAAGTACTTCACATAGTGGGTCACATAGAGATCCAGAAAGCCGTCATTGTCCACATCGACAAAACAGGCGCTCGCACCCCAGAGATCCGTTTTCAGTCCGGCCTGACGGGTGACTTCGCGGAACTTGCCGTTGCCTTCGTTGTGGTAGAGCGCGCCGTCCCGATACCCGCTGATATAGAGATCGACCTTGCCGTCATTATCGTAGTCTCCGGTCGCCACGCCCTGCCAGATGCCCTTCTGGCGCAGGCCACTGTCGGCCGTCACATCCGTAAACGTGCCGTTCCGATTATTATGGTAGAGCGCGACCTTGTTCGGCCCCACCAGCAGAATATCCAGCCAGCCGTCCCCATCGTAGTCTAAAAAAGCGCAGCCATGCCCCACCGTCTCCAGAATTGTCAAAGGGCTGCGTCCGTTATGGCCAAGCGTAAACTGCAGCCCTGCCTGCGCCGCCCGATCCTCAAAGAGCGCGGCGGGGCGAACCTGGGCGGCAGAAGAAGGCGGAGGAGGCGCCGTTGTCCGGCCACAGCCGTTCAGCAGGCAGCCCAGGATCAGCAGCGCCCAGGCAAGCCGGAGCCAACGTCCGGATAATCCTTGTCGTTTGCGCCTTGTAGATGGCTTCATCACTGTCTCCCTGAACGCGGTGGGGCGAACGTCTGCGGCTTCGGGGCGGCGGCGCCTTCGCGGAGCAGATAGAACCGGTCGGCGGGCAGAGGACCAAACGTTTGACGTAGACCCGACGGCCAGCGGACTTCGACGCGGTCGACAGTGGCCGCCTTGCCAAGTCCGAAGTGAAGGCGCGGATCGCTGGACGACAGGTAACTCCCGCCACTCTTGACATCGCGCCTCTGGTGCAGACCGCCCGCAGAGAGCCGGACCCGCGCGCCGATCGCATCGCGGTTCGAGCGTGTGCCTTCCAGACGGAACATGACGAAATGGCTGCCAGGCGTGCCGCGGTTGTGCAGGAGGAGGGGAGGTCCGTCGTTATTGTTGATCAGAATGTCCATTGCGCCATCGTTATCTATGTCGCCGAAGGCGACGCCTCTGCCCGCGTGCTTGACCTGCAGCGCCGGGCCGGCCTGCTGCGTCGTCTCGCGAAACGTGCCGTCGTGCTCATTGTGAAAGAGTTGATTGGTCTGGAGATAGTGTTCGTCCGTATTCGACTGATCGACTTCGGGATAGACATGCCCGTTCGCCTCGAAAAGATCGAGCCAGCCATCGTTATCGTAATCCAGAAAGCCGCCGCCAAAGCCGAGATAGGCAAAGGTCAGGTCCGCGATATGCGAAGGCGTCGAGACTTCCGCGAAAATGCCGCCCGGCATTCCACGCCAGAGATGGTGGGGCCGCTTGGAGAAGTCGGCGATAAAGAGGCCCGGCAGACCTTCGTTGCGATAGTCGCCCAGATCGATCCCCATGGCCGCCATCGTTGCGCCGTCCTCGGCAAAAGCGATGCCCGCAGCGGAAGCGATATTGGTAAACGTGCCTCTGCCGGTGTTGTGGAGCAGCCATGCCTCCTCTCCATCGTTGCCGACGATTAGATCGGTCCGACCGTCGTCATCGAAGTCACCGGTAATCGCGGAGAGCGCCTTCCCGTTCGGAAAATAGACGTGGGCTTGCTTGGTGACGTTCGTGAAGGTACCGTCACGATTGTTGTGGTAAAGAATACTCGGTGTGCCGTCGTACATGGAGGGAGGACAGTTGCTCAGAACGCCGTTGGCGAGCCTGCAGTACAATCGAGAGCGGGGGCCGTCCCGTTGAAAGTTCACATAGCCACAGACAAACAGATCGAGGTAGCCGTCGCCGTCGTAGTCCAGCCAGGCGACCCCGGTATGGAAGGCGCCTCCAAAGTCCGTTCCGCCCACCCCTGCCTTCTCGGTCACATCCGTGAAGGTGCCGTCGCCGTTGTTGTGGTAGAGCACATTTTTGCCATACTGGCAGATATAGAGGTCCGGCCGGCCATCGTTGTCGAAATCGGCGACGGCCACGCCCAGGCCGTAATCGGTTCCCGGTACGCAGGCCTTGTCGGTGACATCGGTAAAAGTGCCGTCGCCGTTATTGTGATAGAGCGTGTTGCGCGTTCGGATGCCTCGGCCGTACAGATCACGGCCATTGAGAAGGTACAGGTCCGGCAGGCCGTCGCCGTCATAGTCGAAGAT
>JBBQPO010000217.1:0-10613 GCA_038217285.1 Chthonomonadales bacterium | reverse complement strand
GATCACTCTGCTCCTTTGAGCTCAAAACGGCGGTGGAATGCGCCCAATCGCAGGAGCAGTCGCATCTGCCGTGGTTGCTTTTGGCCGCTATCGAATGACATTCTCCAAAGACGGCGGCATTTTGCTGGTGCATGGCAAGATCATTCGACTGTGGGACACCCATTCGTGGCGTTTTCTCGGTGGAATAGCACACCAATATATCAACGGGCCGGATGTGATGGCCATCTCTTCTGTCGGCAATATCCTCGCGGTTACCGGCGCTGACAGAGAACATCAGAAATATGGAGATGGAACCGTGGAGTTGTGGAGCCTGCGCCGTCGGCAGTTGCTGGCAGTTATTCGAGGCGCGCACAATAACTACATCGTCGCCGTCGCCTTTTCGCCGGATGGCGGGACGCTGGCAACCGCAGGATGGGATCGGAGCATTCGGCTCTGGGACGTCTCTCGGCTGTCCGGCAAGATCGACGGGCGCGTCCAGACGTCACCAATGGTTACGCTGCTGAACGACAGAGCCGGGCCGGTAAACTGTCTGGCCTTCTCTCCAGACGGGAAGGAGTTGGTCGCGGGCAATGAGGATCGTACTTTGCGGGTCTGGGATCTAGGCACCCACAGGGAACACGGCGTTCTTACCGGTCATGGGGAGGCCGTTACCAGCGTCTTCTTCTCCAATGCCAATACACTGGTCTCCATCTCCGCTGGAGGCATTCGGTTCTGGCGTGCCGCTCCCTCGTCCCGCACCGACGATCCGCAACGGACTGCCTGGGGCCGAACACTGAAATAGAGTTCAGACCCTCCACGCATCAGCGGTCGCGGAGAACGACGTAGGAGGTGAGGGCGCGGAAGCAGTCGCGGGCGGGTGTCGGCGGCAGGGCGACGATGGCGGCATCGGCGAGTTCGACCTGCTCCTGGGCGAAGGCGCGGGTGCGGTCGAAACCGTCGTAGCCGGCGATCACCGTGCAGAGGCGCAGAACGGTGGCGTCGTCGATCAAGGGATCGCCAAAGGCGGTCAGGAGCTGGTCGCGATCCGCTGGACTGGCCTCTTGCAGCGCCAGCAGAAACGGCATGGTGGCGCGCCCATCGCGCAGGTCGCTGCCGCGCGGTTTGCCGGTGACTGCGGGGTCGCCGATATAGTCGAGCAGATCGTCGGCGAGCTGAAAGGCCATGCCCAGGCGATTACCGTACTGGGCCAGCGCGCTTTCGGTGCGTTCGTCGGCTTCGGCGATAACGGCGCCGCAGCGGCAGCAGCCTTCCAGAAAGACAGCCGTCTTCTTACGAAGGATTTCGAGGTACTCCGCCATCGGCAGGTCATGGCGACCGGCGACGGCAATCTCCATCACTTCGCCCTCGCTCATAGTCATGGTGATATCCGCGAGGATGCGGAGCAGGCGCACATCCCCGTCGTCGGCGAGCATGCGCATGGCCCGCGCCAGGATATAGTCGCCGCTGATGACCGCGACGCTGTTGCCGAAAAGCGAGTTGGCCGTGGGCTTGCCGCGCCGTGTCGCCGTGTCGTCCACGACATCGTCGTGCACCAGAGAGGCCATGTGAATCAGCTCCACGGCGGCCCCGATGGTGGCGATGCGGGCGTGTCCGATGTCCGGCTGATGGGCGCGGGCCGAGAGGGCGACCATGGCGGGGCGCAGCCGCTTACCGCCCGCCCGCAGGATATGATTGGTCAGGGTGCTGACGGTTCTGACGTCGGAACCGATGGCCCCATCCAGGCGGGCTTCCACCGCATCGAGGTCCGGGCGGATATACTCATGGAAGACGGCGGCGCCGCTCAAAGCGGGCGCAGGCCGAACGGCTTTGTTGGGTGTCAGGGTAGTAGTTGCAGCGGTCATAGTGTGCCCTCCGAGCCGGGAAGCACGGGGCGGGTGCCGAGATGGATGCAGACCGTACCGAAGTTGAGGTCGCGCACCTGTATCTCGCACAGACCGACGCGCTGCATGATGGATGCCAGCTCTTCACGAGAGACGAACAGTTTCATGGACTCAGGCAGATAAGTATAGGCTTCCTGCCGACTGAACAGCCCGCCGAGACGCGGCAGGATATGGAACAGATAGAAATCGACGAACGGTTTGTACCAGACCTCACGGGGCCGATTGAACTCCAGAATGACGACCCGCCCGCCCGGCCGGACGACCCGCGCCATCTCTGCGACGGCCTGTTCGATATGGGCGACATTGCGAATACCGAAACCCACTGTAGCGACGTCGAAGCGGCTGTCGGGATAGGGCAGATGCTCGACATTGGCGACCATCATCCGGATAGGACTGCCGCCAGCGCGGGCGACCTTGTCGAGACCGTTGCGGATCATGGGTTCGCAGAAGTCGGCTCCGACCACCTGCCCGTTGGCTCCCGCGCTCTGCGCGAGGTCTACCGCAAAATCTCCGGTGCCGGTGCAGACATCCAGGCAGTGGTCGCCCGGCTCGACCTGCGCCATCTGTACGGCCAGCCGCCGCCAGCGTTTATGACTGCGAAAACTGAGGAGGTCGTTCAGCAGGTCGTAGCGGGGAGCGATGGCCGCGAACATCTCGCGCACATATCGTTCTTTATCCCCGACATAGAGGGGCCGGGGCGGCTGGTTGCGCCTGCCTGCCTGCCCATTCCGGCTCTCTGGTTCCGTGTAGGTCGTTCCCATCCTGAAACCCACCTCTCCCACTCCTCGACGCCCGCCACATCAGGGTCGGACCTGCCTCGCCCCAATACTTCGTTGCATTTTTCACAAACTCCGGCGCAAGCGTCCCTGAAATCGCCGTCCACGCACATTATACCTCAATTGACGCATGTGCGCTTCCTACAGTTCCCGCGCCGTATTCTCCTTTGAAGGGAGAAATTCTGCTTTCATTTGCGACCGTGCCTTCGCGGCCTTGTGCTTCATGGAGGCACGCCTACCTGCGCAGGAACCCCGATTCTTTTCTCCTCTCCTCCCTTCCCTCCTATTTCCGCCGCACTCTTGACAAAAACCCGGTTACCGCCTTATAATAACTGTGCAATTCGGGCCGTCAGGCCAATGTGGGGATATCGTCTAGAGGTTAGGACGAGGGATTTTCAGTCCTTAAGCCGGGGTTCGATTCCCCGTATCCCTACGGGCCGTGCCGGACGGCCCGAAACGCGCTCGCCGAGGTGGTGGAATTTGGCAGACACGTACGCTTGAGGTGCGTATGCTCAAAAGGCTTGCAGGTTCAAGTCCTGTCCTCGGCATCTTGTATCGGAGTGTATTCACGGTGGGATGCACTCCGCCCGGGCGGTTGGCTCAGTGGTAGAGCACCTCGTTCACACCGAGGGGGTCACTGGTTCGAATCCAGTACTGCCCATGGCATCGATACTGTTTTGATCTCAAACTGCACCCTCGTTCCACAAAGCCCCGGGCGGTCGCTGGGGCAATCCTCAACGTACCGAAACCGTCAAATCTCGTATCGTCTATTCTCAGAAGTGGAACGCCCTGACAATCGCTTGTTCGACTGTCAGGGCATCTTTTGTTGTGCGCGTGGCCTCCGTGTCATTGCGATCCCGATCGGAGGCATTATCTTACTTGCGTCGTCGCTTGCGGATCAGGAAGCTAGCGCAGGACAGGCCGGAAGTGGCGAGAAGGGCGAGGGTGCCAGGCGCCGGTTCCGGCATCGATCAACAGAATTCCGTCCTTGCCTTCGAGGGCGTAGACGTTGCAGCTATCCCGGAAGAGCCACACTCCCGGCAGCACAGGATTCCATTTCATAACCGCACCTCCACGCCCTGAACACCCGGCGCGCTGTCCCGCTCGATCATGGTCTCCATAGGAAACTTCGAGCCGCGAAATTGCCGGAACGAATAGCTCGATACGCCGAATTTAGTGGCTGCCATAGTGGTCCTCTCCTTCTCTGCGTGATGTTGCGGTGCTGCCCGCGTCTTGTGGCCCCATTTCGGTTTTGAACGTGCAGATTCCTGTTGCGCGTGTTGCGCGCTGCTACCTGCGGAAAAGTTCGATCTGTCTCCCTGCTTGACGCTGGGGTGCAGCGATGCCTCTACTTTCCTTGCTCTGCGGGGGCAGGTACGGTATCATAGGCCCAACGGAACGAAAACGGGCAAGGGGATCGGCAATATGGCGGAGTCAGAGATTGTGGTGATCGGGGGCGGGTTCGCGGGGGTGGAGGCGGCTTGGGCGGCGGCGGAGCGCGGCAGTAAGGTTCGGCTCTACGAGATGCGCCCGCTGAAGACGACACCGGTCCATCAGACGGGCGATCTCGCGGAGCTGGTCTGCTCCAACTCCTTCAAGTCGAACCTCCTCCACAATGCGAGCGGCGTCCTGAAAGAGGAGATGCGGCGGCTGGGTTCGCTGGTCCTGCCCATCGCAGAGCGCAACCGCGTTCCGGCAGGCGAGGCGCTGGCGGTGGATCGGGAGCCGTTTGCGCGGGAGATAACGGCGGCTATTGCGGCGCATCCGAACATCACGGTCGTGCGGGAAGAGGTGACAGAACTGCCGACCACCCGACCGCTCGTGATCGCGACCGGGCCGCTGACCTCGGACGCCCTGGCGGCGGAGATCGCGCGCCTGACCGGGGGCGATTCCCTTTCATTTTACGATGCAGTCGCGCCGACGGTGACGTTCGACAGTCTCGATCTGAGCAAGGTGTTCCGGGCCTCGCGGCGGGGCAAAGGTGCCAACCTGCCTGCCCTCGCGGGGGAGGCGGACGCGGAAGCGCCGGAGGAGGGCGAGGAAACGGACGGCGTGGGCTGCGCGGGCGCGCCGACTGAGAGCGCCGACTACCTGAACTGTCCTTTCGAGAAGGACGAGTATCTGGCGTTCTGGAAGGCGATCACAGAGGCGGAACTGGCGCCGCTGCACGGTTTCGAGCAGGGCGACGACGGCAAGAAGATGGTCTTCTTCGAGATGTGTGTGCCCATCGAGGAGCTGGCGCGGCGCGGGCCCAAGACGCTGGCCTTCGGCGCGATGAAACCGATCGGCCTCGTCGATCCTCGTACCGGCAGGCGGCCTTACGCGGTGGTGCAGTTGCGGCAGGAGAACCGGGAGGGCACGCTCTGGGGTCTGGTCGGGTTTCAGACCCGTCTGAAATGGGGCGAACAGCGCCGCATCCTCTCGATGATTCCGGGCCTGGAAAACGCGGAGTTCATCCGCTTCGGCGTGATGCACCGCAACACCTACGTCAACGCGCCGCGCCTGCTCGACCTGACATGCCAGTTGCGTGCCCATCCCGGCATCTATCTGGCAGGGCAGATGACCGGTGTCGAGGGCTATCTGGAGTCGGCCGCCATCGGGATGCTGGTCGGGCTGAACGCGCATCGGCAGACCCTTGGTCTGCCGCCCGCCAACCCGCCCCGCGAAACGGTGCTGGGCTCGCTCTGCCACTATCTGGTCGAGACCGATCCGAAGCACTTCTCCCCGATGAACTCCAACTGGGGCATCGTGCCGGAGCTTCCTGGCCCCCCAATCCGAGACAAGCGCGAAAAAGGCCGCAAGAAGTCGGAGCGCGCGTTAGCCGCCTTCGATACCTTCCTGAGCGAGATCTAGCGCCTGCTCAGAGCAGAGCGTACGCCCGGTCTTGTGACCGACCGTCCGTGGAAACTCTTCGCCGAGTAACTGCGTCATTAGGAGTAACCTCTGCTTCTTTCACAGGAGACGCTGTATGCTGGAACACCACTCCGAAGAGAACCCTGAAACCGGCTATGTCCATCAACCAGGTCAGGAGTCCGAAACGTCTTTCAACACCGCATCAAGTGAGGAGATGGAGGACTATCTGGATCAGGTCATCGCTCCCCTGGTCCGCGTCCTGCCTCGAAGCAAACGGACCGCTATTCGAGCGCATTTGAGCGCGCAGTTGCAAGCGTCTGTCGCTGCACATAGGGAGCTTGGCGCAACGTATGAGGCTGCTATCCAGGCCGCCATTCGGCAGTCCGGCGATCCGGAGTTGATCTCGCAACGCTGGGTGGTCGAGACCCACGCACAGACCGGCCGACAGTCTCAGCGGCAGGTCACCCTTCAGAGCGCCCCCCTCTTAAAGCCGCCCTCCGCCCGAGGCGCGACCCTGGCTGCGCTCGGTCTATTCGGGTTACCCTATGTCGCGGATGTCACTACTTGGGCCGGCAGCAACTGGGCCACCCATTCGAACAATACGATTACCTACTACCGCTTCTTTCTCTTCTCCGTGCCGCTATTGGCCGGTTTGGCAACGGGACTGGTCGCTCGAAACCGTCCCGTGCGCGGCGTTCTGAACGCGCTTGGCATGCTCAGTATCCCTGCCATCTTGCTGCCTGGCCTTCTCCTCGGGCTCTCTTATGCCAATGTGTTGATCGATAAAAACGCGCAGTTTCCCTGGATGCCCAATCCCCTGCCGGGTCTCTGCGGCCTGGTGCCCTGGCTGTTGCTGGGTTCTCTGGGAGCCGCTGTCGGTGGGAGGCTGCATACGCGCGCCGCCGCACTACGGACTCGCTTGAGCCGACAGCTTCGACTGCATCGCATGGAACGCACCAACATAGGCCGGCCTTCGCCGAAACCGTACGAGATCACCCTGCGGGTATAATAGCCGAACAACTCGAGCAGACGAAGGATGGGACAACAGGATGGCATGGAAGGTACTGACATCGGCGCGGGCTTTCTGGGTGAGCGGGCAGGCGGCGCAGGCGGCGCTGGAAGCGGCAGGATGTGAAGTCGTCCCTTCGCACCGCCCCGGTCCGTTTTCGGAAGAAGAGACGATCCCGATTTTGCAGGGCTGCGATGCGGTGATCGCATCGAGTGAGCCGTACAACGCTCGTGTCTTCGCGGCCTGCCCGCAACTGAAACTCGTGGCACGGTGCGGCGTCGGAACGGATGCGGTGGATATGGCGGCGGCGGCGGCGGCGGGTGTCGTGGTGACCAACACACCCGGCGCGATGACCGAAGCTGTCGCCGACTATACGTTCGCGCTCATGCTTGGCATCGCGCGCCGTCTGCCGGAGTCCGATGCGATGATGCGCTCCGGCGGCTGGAACGAGTTCCGTGGTGTGCTGGTCTATGGCAAGACGCTCGGGCTGGTGGGAGTGGGGCGTATCGGGCAGGCGGTCGCGCAGCGGGCGAAGGGGTTCTCCATGCGGATCCTCGCCTACGACCCGATCCTGCAGGCCAGCGGCAAAGCCGATCCGAGCATCGAGTTCGTCACCCTCGACGACCTGCTGGCGCAGTCCGACTACGTCTCGGCCCATGTGCCCTCCACGCCGGAAACCGTCAAGATGTTCAACGCCGAACGGTTCGCCCGCATGAAACCGACCGCCTACTTCATCAATACGGCGCGTGGCACCCTCGTCGATGAAACCGATCTGCTGGCCGCTCTCCAGTCCGGCACGATTGGAGGAGCCGCGATAGATGTCTATGCGAAGGAGCCCTGTCCGGCGGACAGCCCGCTCCGCCACGCCCCGAACTGCGTGCTGACCCCCCACAACGCCTTCAACGCCCTCGAATCGACTCAGGAGATGAGCCGCCAGTCGGCCCAATCGATCCTCGATCTGATGCAGGGACGGCTTCCCGACAACATCTGCAACCCTGCCGTCTGGGACTCGCCGCACCTGCGCGTTCCCCAACGATAGAAGTCCGTAAAACCGAAGGAGAAATCGGATGCGAAACAATCCCGTGAAAGCAGCATTGCGTGAGGGGAAAGCACAGGTCGGAACATGGCTGTCGCTGGCGAGTCCGCTGGCGGCGCGGTATATGGCGCGGACAGGTTTTGACTGGCTGACCCTCGACATCGAGCACAGCTCCGTCAACTGGGAGACGGCGGCGCTGATCTTTGGAGCCATCGCGGATGCCGGAGGCGTGCCGCTGGCGCGGGTGCCGTTCAACAGCCTGGAAAACGTGAAACGGTGCCTGGACAACGGCGCGTTCGGGATCGTGTTTCCGATGTGCAACTCCGTCGAAGAGGCGGAGCGCGCGGTATCGGCCTGCAAATACCCGCCAGTCGGGGAGCGCAGCGTCGGGGGTAGCCTGCATGCGATGAACTTTGGGGGAACCTCCGCCGAATACTACCGCCGCGCCAACGACGAGATCCTGGTGATCGTGCAGGCGGAGCATATTCAGGCGGTCGAGAACGCCGACGCCATTTTCCGGGTGCCCGGCATCGACGCCATGTTCGTCGGGCCGAACGACCTGCTCTCCTCCATGCACAAGACCCCCGACATGGACTCCGACGATCCCGAGTTTATCGCCGCCCTGCGCCATCTGCGCGAAACCGCCGACCGACATGGCATCGCGCCCGGCATCCATGTCTCCAACCCGGAGGCGGCGAAGCGCCGCATCGCCGAAGGCTGGCGCTTCGTCGCGGTCAGTAGCGAGCTCGGCTTTATGCAGCAGTCCGCCGCCGCTGCCGCTGAGAGCATCCTCGGGAAGCCTGTCGCCAACACCGCTCGCTACTGAAGCCGGGGCGGGAAGGCGCGGAGTTCGCCAAAAATCTGGTTGAGGGAGAAGCGAGGATGCGAGTATTTGTGACGCGGGCGCTGCCTGTAGCGACCCTGCAATCGGTGCGGGAGATCGCGGAGGTCGAGGTCTGGCCGGAAGAGTTGCCGCCGTCCCACGCGGTCCTGAAGGCGAAAGTGGCGGAGGTCGAGGGCCTGCTCTGCCTGCTCACGGATAAGATCGATGCGGAACTGCTGGAGGGAGCGACACGGCTGAAAGTCGTCAGTCAGATGGCGGTCGGCTACGACAATATCGATGTCAAAGCGTGTCTGGCGCGGGGGATCGTGGTCGGAAACACGCCAGGGGTGCTGACGGAGACGACGGCGGATCTGGCGTTCGCGCTGCTGCTGGCGACGGCGCGCCATCTCGTCGAGGCGGAACAGTACACCCGCTCCGGCGCGTGGCGCACCTGGTCTCCCATGCTGCTGACCGGCCCGGACGTGCATCACGCCACCCTCGGCATCGTCGGTATGGGGCGGATCGGTTATGAAATGGCACGGCGCGCGCATGGCTTCCAGATGAAGATCGTCTATAGTGGCCGCCGAACGCATCCGGAAGCGGAGCGGGATTTCGGGGCCGAGTACGTCGATCTCGATACGCTGCTGGCGACCAGTGACTTCGTCTCGCTGCATCTGCCTTTCGGTCCGGCCACAAAGCATTTTATTGGGGCAGCGGAACTGGCAAGGATGAAGCCGACGGCCCTGCTGATCAATACGGCACGGGGTCCGGTAGTCGATCAAGCGGCGCTAGTCGCAGCGCTCCGCGCGGGTACGATTGCCGGGGCGGGACTGGATGTCTTCGAGATCGAGCCGCTGCCGCTCGACGATCCTCTGCTGCAACTCCCGAACGTGACGCTGCTGCCCCATATTGGCTCCGCCTCGACAGCCACACGGACTCGTATGGCTGAACTGGCGGCGGAGAATCTGGTCTGTGGCCTGCTCGGCAAGCCGCTGCCGCATCCGGTCACGGCCTGAAACACGGGTTCCGCTGTTGCGAACAGTCGGCGTTTGTAGGGCGTCAATCGGGAATCAAGGGACGTCGTCCCTCGCTACGCGGCTTTGCCGGGCCGTCCTCTGGACGGAGTCTGCGAAGAGCCAGAGCCGTTCTGAGGCGCGCAGAGAAGGGGAGAGGTTGGATGTCGGATAGTGTGGAAACATCTGGAAGCAGCGGGACGTTGCGGGACGTAGCGTGGCTGCAGGAGCGGGTGCGACTGCTGCGGGAGAACCATTTCGCCGATGTGGCGCAGGGCTATCCCATCGTCGTGCGATTTGGTACACGGGCGCAGCGGCGGTTCGGCTCGATCAGCGCCCGGAACGGCGTCAGCCATATCATGGTCAACCTGCTGTTCGCCAATCCCGAGGTGCCGATCTATGTCGTGGATGAGACGCTGGCACACGAACTCGCCCACTATGCCCACGGCTTCGGTTCCGGCCTGCCGCGCCTCTACACGGACCCGCACCGGGGCGGCGTCGTGGACAAGGAACTGGAAAAGCGTGGCCTGGGAGAGGTACACCGCAAGGCCGAAGCGTGGCGGGAAACGCACTGGGGCAACGTCTACGGGCAGTGCTGCGAAGATCTCGTGCAGCGCCGCGCGGCGAAAACGGAGATGACGAACGAGATTTGGGACACTTTCCTGAGCACGCCCGGCCATCGCACCCAGGAGGATCTGGAAGGCCGTCTGGCGCTCCTCGCCCCTCGCCTCGGCTATCGCCCTGAACGCGGGCTGCCCTTCACCGTCGAGTGGCTGCGCGCCACCTCCCGGCAAGCCTCCCCCTCCTACTATCTCTCTAAATCCCGAACCGTGCAGATGCACGGCCTGCTGGCCGACCGTCGCGTTCCCGGTGCGGCGGTAGACTTCGAACTGGCCTACTGGCTGGCACGTCAGGCGTTCGGCGCGAGCTGGAAGTCGGTCTACGCCGCCCTCTGCGCCGCAAAAATGGACGCGATGGCCGACGAAGCCCTGAAGTGGCGCAAAAGCCGCTGGGCCGCGTTTTGCACCCGCAACCATCCGCTGCGCTAAAGGGGCCGTCCGCAAGCGGGTATAATGGTCGGGGGAATCTAGACACGGAAACGGGCAAAAATAAGTTAGACTCAAGACACCATGAGAAAACGATATTCACCCGATTTCAAAGCGAAAGCCGTCCTCGAAGCCCTCAAGGAAGAGAGACCGCTCAACCAGATTGCTTCCGACCTG
>JBBQPO010000216.1:0-10650 GCA_038217285.1 Chthonomonadales bacterium | reverse complement strand
GCTGCCCTGGCAATTTCTAATTTAAGGTCGGCGAGCAGGCTGTTCATGCGGGGGTCTGTTGCATATTCCATCCCATCCACCGCATAGAAGCCATACACAAGTTTGCCGTACTTCTCCCGAATCTCGGTTTCGCTTATGCGCGGCGGATGCCTCTCATCTGCGGCATAAGAGGAGACGACCAACACCCGTGCCTCCTCACCCACGCGCAGTTGAATGCGTTCAAGCCATCCATCTACGTCGCATTTTTGCGGTCCGGAGCGCGGGTCCCATACAAGAAGATAGACTGCGTTCCTGCTAAAGAAGAATTGATGTTGGACACGATAGATTTTCTGTCCTCCGAAATCCCAGGCGTTGCATTGCAGCGTATGGTCGCCGTCCGGATGCGGGAGTGGTATCTGTGTACGGGCAATTTCCATTCCTTCCGTCGAATTGCGTTTATTTATCAGCGGGTTTCCCAGCAGCGCATCCAGCAGCGTCGTTTTGCCTACTGTCCCTTCACCGATAAGAACGAGTTTGATCTCATAGAGCATTTCGCTGTCTTCAGCAAGACGCCTGAGGTAATTAAGCAAGGTCGGAACACTTACGTCGTAAGCAGCTTTCAGATCGTCTGGCAAATGATTGTTAGCAAGGTCCAATGTCTGCAACGCCGTGAGTTGCCCGATTTCCGCAGGCAGCGTCGTCAAGCCGTTTCCAAAAAGGTTCAATCTCTGCAACGCCGTGAGTTGCCCGATTTCCGCAGGCAGCGTCGTCAAGCGATTGTTAGCAAGGAGCAATGTCTCCAACGCCGTGAGTTGCCACATTTCCGCAGGCAGCGTCGTCAAGCCGGTTCCGGAAAGGTCTAGCTCTGTAGCATTCTCTCGCTTTGCCTGCTTTATAAGCCGAAGTACTTCATTTCGGGCCATCTTAGTCATTTGTGTTTCATTACTCCCTGAATGGATGAAGGAATGACCGATATCTCTCGCACGTTGTGCTTAAATTCAAGCCCGCAGTCGATGCGAACCAACGGCCAATATTAACCGCCCCAAGGGCTTGACACTTTATCACTCTTTCGATTTCTTTATTGAACCGAGCGAACGCGGAATCCTGCAGTCGATACAGGTCTCTTGACGAGCGTATATTTAACTTCAGTAGGTGGGCCGAAGGTTGCGTCCGAAAATCGTAATTCTCATGCGGCCTGGAACCTTGATTTCCTCGTTGGGCGAAGGGGGTGTTCAGGCGAGTTGCTTGCGGAAGCGGGTGATGCTGACGCCGAGGAGGAGGACGGCAAAGCAGAGGAGAGCCAGGAAGTTGGGATAGAGCACGTCCATGCCCACGCCTTTGATCATGACGCCGCGGGCGATGAGGGAGAAGTGACGCACGGGGTTGAGGTTCACCAGCGGCTGCATCCACTTCGGCATCGCTTCCACCGGCGTGGTCGCGCCGGAAAGCAGCGCCATCGGCGGGTTGACGAAGAAGCTCAGCAGCTTGGCCTGCAGGCCCGATTTGGTGTACGTGGAGATGAACGTGCCGATCCCGATGCCAGTCAGAATGCAGAGCGCACCCGCCAGGAAGATCAGCCAGAGGCTGCCGCGCACCGGCACATGGAAGACCAGATCGCACACCACCAGCACCAGGCCGACGTCCAGCATGAGCAGCAGGAACAGCGGCATGAGCTTGGCGAGGATGATCTCCGTGGTGCCCGCCGGGGTCATCAGCAACTGCTCCAGCGTGCCGTTCTCCTTCTCCTGGCTCATCGTGGTCGTCGCCACAAGGGAGCCGTTCAGGATCAGCAGAATGCCGAAGGTGCCGGTCACCACAAACCAGGCGGAGATCAGGCCGGGATTATAAAGCAGGTTCACCTGCGCCTTGAGATGCGCGTCCGCCAGACCGGAAGGTCCGTTGCGGGGATGCGATTGCACGTCGAGAGTGCTGCCATTGAACGCCTGGGCGATGGAGCCGGCGTAACTTGCCGCAATGCCCGCCGTGTTGGCGTCCATGGCGTTCAGCAGAAACTGCGCCTGCACGGGTCCCGATTTGTGGTTCCGCTGCCGCGCATAGTCCGCCGGGATCACCAACCCGGCATCCAATGTGCCGCGCTGCAGCGCCGTCCCGAGGGGCTCGACGCCCGCAAACGCGCCGGTGACGACGAAGGTTCCGTTCGCGGTGAAGGCCGACGTCAGGTCGCGGCTCGGGTGGCTGCGGCTCTCGTCCACCACCCCCAGACGCAGACGGTTCACGGTCGGGTTCAAGGCGAAGCCGAACAGGATGATCTGCAGGGTCGGCGGGATGATCAGGGAAATGATCAGCGACCGGTTGCGGCCGATCTGCGCAAACTCCTTGCGTAGCAGCGCCCAGAGACGACTGCCGAAAGTGCTGTTTGTGTTCATGGCGTCTCCATCTCCACGGGGCGAGTCCCGCGCGAGCAAGCCCCGAGCATGTCCGGCGTTTGGAACAGAAGCAAGGTCATGCCTTCACCTGCATCCGGCGCATCTGCCGCCAGGTCATGCCGTAAAGCGCGAGGCCCAGCACCAGCAGCGAGAGCACCTGTCCCCACTCCGCCGCCCAGCCACCGCCGCGTAGAAAGGCGTCGCGCACGATGTCGATATAGTAGCGCGCCGGCGTGATGCCCGAAATCCACCGGATCTGGATGGGCACATTGGTCAGCGGATAGATGAAGCCCGACAGCAGAAAAGCCAGGATGAAGGCGATAAGCTGCACCAACTGGATGGCGGTCGCCTGGTCCGGCGCTCGTGAACCCAGCATCGCGCCGAACGTCACCGTGGCAAAAAGAAACGCCAGACTGCCCGCCAGGAACATGGTCGGATCGCCCAGCACGCGCAGCCCCATCGTGGTGGTGACCAGCAAAAAAGCCAGCGTCCACGCCACGGTCGTCAGCAGGTAGTAGGCGAGGATCTTACCGAGCAGGTATTCATGCGCCGAGATGCCCGACACATAGACCTGCAGGATCGTCTTGCCATCCTTTTCGCGCGACATGGCGAGCGCCATCAGCAGCGGCGGTAGCAGCGAAAGGCTCACCACAAACGCGCCCGGCCCGATGTACAGATTGCTTTTGCGCCCCGGATTGAACCACAGCCGTGTATCCAGTAGGAGCGGCGCACCCGCTATTTTCGGGTGCAGATGGCTTTCGAAGCGGCTGGTGATCGCCGCGACGCTGCCACGAATCACATTCGCCGTGTTGGCGTCGGTGGCGTCCACCAGCATCTGCACCTGCACACTGCGTCCCCGCCGCAAATCGCGTTCGAAATGCTCCGGAAGGATCAACGCCGCGCGGGCACGGCTATTGAGCAGAGCCGACTCCGGACGCGCCGAAGGGGCCAGCGGAACGACATGGAACGTCAGCGACGTGCGATACGCGTCGATGTATCGGCGTGACACCGGCGTCTGATCCAGGTCCTGCACCACGATGGACATATCCGTCACCGTCAACGAGATGGCGTTGCCCAGCAGCATCACCAGGATCAGCGGCAGACCGATGGCCATCACCAGCGCCAACCGGTCCCGCCGCAACTGGATCAATTCTTTCTTTGCCTGCGCGAGAATACGTCTCATAGATCCCTCCAGAAGCCGGGAAATGCGAGCATGCGTTGCTTCCCGGTCACTCCTCCGCGGCCGCTTTGCCCTGCGTACGGGCCTTTTCCACCACCGAGATAAAGACGTCTTCCAGGGAATAGGACTGCTCCTCCGCGTCCAGCACCTGGATCCCCGCCTCGCCCAGGATGCGCGTCAGGCCCGCGATGCCGTCTTCCGGCGACTCGTCCACGACCACGTGCAATTGATCGCCGAACAGCGAGACGCGCCAGCGGTCCATGCGGGTCTTGAGGGTGTTGGAGGCGCGCTGCGGCTGATCGGTGCGCAGGTTCAGCAGATGGCCGCCCTGCTCCGCCTTGACGCTTGTGGGCGTGCCCTCCGTCACCAGTTCCCCCGCCACCATCATGCCCAGGCGATTGCACTGCTCCGCCTCTTCCAGGTAATGCGTGGTGATGAGAACGGCCACGCCCTGGTCGGCCAGATCGTTGATCACCTCCCAGAAGGCGCGGCGGGCGATGGGATCGACGCCCGAGGTCGGCTCGTCCAGGAACAGCACGCGCGGCTCGTGCATGATGGCCGCGCCGAAGGCGACGCGCTGCTTCCAGCCGCCCGGCAGCTCCCCCGTAAGCATTTTGCCCCGGCCCGTCAGGCCGGCGAACTCCAGGATCCACTGCTTTTTGCGCGGGCGCACCGAAGCCGGCACGCCGTAGACTCCGGCGAAGAACTCCAGGTTCTGGTCGATGCTCAGGTCGTCGTAGAGGGAGAACTTCTGCGACATATAGCCCACCCGCTGCCGCACGGCCGGAGAACGCGCCGAACCGGTCTCGCCCGCCAGGGTGATCTCTCCGCTCGTGGGGGCCAGCAGGCCGCAGAGCATCTTGATGGTGGTGGTCTTGCCCGCGCCGTTCGCGCCCAGCAGACCATAGATCTCGCCGTAGCGGATGCCCAGGTCGATGTCCTTCACCGCATGGAAATCGCCGAAATTCTTGACCAGTCTGCGCGCCCCGATGGCGATAGAGGCGACGTCGCCGGTCAGAGCACCCGGCGCATGCGGATGGGTTTCAAGCCCGACCACGTGTGGCTCGCTCCGCGCACTCTCGGGGTGTTGAGCGCGCAGCGTAGCCACAAAAACATTCTCCAGGGTCGGCGGCGCGGCGCGCAGGGAGGTTAGAGGGATGTTGGCGGCCTCGAGCGCCTCACGTACCTGCCGCTCCCCGGCTTCCGCGTCCTGCACCATCACGTCCAGTCGATCGCCGAAGCGCTGCACGTCCGCAATGTCGGGGATGGCGCGCAGGGCGCTTTCGGTATGGCGCAGGTCCGGAGTATGCACTTCCAGCCGCTTCAGGCCCAGACCGGCGCGCAGTTCGGCGGGTGTGTCGACCGCGTGGATATTCCCGTCGTACATCAGCGCGACCCGGGTGCAGCGCTCCGCCTCGTCCAGATAGGGTGTTGCGACCACGATGGTCATTCCGCTGGAGGACAGGTCCGCCAACGAGTCCCAGAATTCACGGCGCGAGACCGGATCGACGCCCGTGGTGGGCTCGTCCAGCAGCAGCACGCGCGGCGCGGCCACCAGGGCGCAGGCGAGGGCCAGTTTCTGCTTCATCCCGCCGCTCAGCCGTCCGGCCAGGCGGTCCAGGAACCGATCCATGCCGAACAGGCCGAGGTAATGCCGGCCGCGCTCGTCGATCTGCGCGTCGGTAAGGCTGCGCATGGCCCCGATGTAGCGCAGGTTCTCGTGGACGGTCATGTCCTGATAAAGGCTGAACGCCTGCGTGAGGTACCCGACATGCGCACGTCCCCCCTGCGCGGAGAGGCCCAGCATCGCGATCTCGCCCGAGGTCGGCTCCATGACGCCGCTGAGCATCTGGAACGTGGAGGTCTTGCCCGCGCCGTCCGGACCGATCAGGCCGAAGATCTCGCCGGGCCGGATGTCGATCGAGATGCCGCGCACCGCTTCCACCGCTCCATAGCGTTTCCACAGGTCCCGCACCCGGATCGCGGCGCCCGGTTCGGCCGCCTGTGGCAGCGCCTCGGCAAGGCGCATCGCGCCGGGTTGGCTGAGCGCGCCGGCCGGTGTCATCGTTTCTTCCCGGCGGGCCATACGCCCTCGACCAGCACTTCGCCATCGGCGGGCATGCCGGGTTTGACATAGCCGATCCCGTCCCGGATCTGGAGCTTGACTCCCACTACCTGAAGAACCCGGTCGTTGCGGAAATACGTGTTCTCAGGCGTAAACGAGGCTTCGGGGTCGATACGGGACACCACGGCGGCCACAGACCGGTTTGGCGCGGAGTCCAGATAGATGCGCGCTTCCTGGCCCACCCGGACGCGCCCGATATCGCCCTCCGGGATGTAACCCCGCAGATAGGCCTTGCTCAGATCCACGAGGGTGACCACCGTCGCGCCGGGGGCCAGCACTTCGCCCGGCTCCGCGACGCGGGTCGCCACCGTCCCGGCGAACGGCGCAAGTACGCGCAGGTCTTTACGGTCCGCCTGCGCCTCGGCCAGTTTGGCACGCGCCTGTTTGGCCGTCGCCTGTGCGGCCGCAATCGTGGACTGCGCCTGTACGATCTGTTCGCGGATGGCCGCCTCCTGGGAAACGCGCACTGCGGGGTTGGTCAGGCCCGCGCGGGTTGCGGTCAGGTTGCCGGCCGTCTGGGCGCGCATGGCTTTCATCTGGCCCACCTCGGCCTCGGCCGCAGCCACATCCTCATGCGCCGCCTGGATCTGCTCCCGCGTGCCCGCCTCCTGTGCCCGGCGCACTGCGGGGTTCGTCAGGTTCGCCCGCGCCGTGGTCAGCGCGCCCTGGGTTGCGGCGACCTGCTTCCGCGCGGCGTTCTCCACGGCCAGCAAACTGGCCGCATTGGTCTGGTACTGCTCCGCCGTCTGCCGGGACGTGGCGCCCTCGTTGGCAAGCACGACGTAACGTCTGGCATCCACTTCGGCCTGATGGTGCTGCGCTTGCGCCTGCGCCAGAGTCGCCTCCGCCGCCGCGATCTGCTGCTCGGCCTGCGCGACGCGGCCCTCGGCATCGAGCCGCGCCTGATCCACTCCGAGGCGGTTCTGCTCCAACTGCTGCCCCAGCACGGCGATCTGTCGGCGTGCGGCCCGGAGTCGCGCCTCCGCCTGCAGGATATTGGCGTCGGCGGCGACCACCTGCTGCTGCGCCTGGAACACTTTGCCCTGCGTATCCAGTCGAGCCTGCCCTACCGCCAGCCTGCTCTGCTCCAGCTGCTGCTCCAGAACCGGGATCTGCTGCTTCTGCACCAGGGCCTGCGCCTCCGCCTGCTGCAGGGCGCTACGTGCCTGGTCTTCACGGGCGCGCAATTGGGCGTCGTCGATCACGGCAATCAGGTCACCGGCTTTGACGCTGTCGCCCTCGCGCACGCGGATCTCCAGCACGCGCCCGCCGGGTTTGGAGGCAATGGCGGCATCGTCGCCTTCGATGCGCCCGCTTACGGCGATTAGATTGCGCGGCTGAGGCGCGGGGCGGGTGAAATACCACCACGCCGCAATCGCTCCAAGGATCGCCAGGGGGATGAGGATGCGCACGGGAAACTTGCGATGTGCGCCGGCTTTATCTCCCGCTCCGTCGTCGCCGGGCACGGCTCCCTTCAGACTGGAGCCGGGCTTGGGTGCGCTCCCACCAGAGGGTTCGGTGGCGGCTGTATCCACGGTCTGCCTGCTCGCCGGCATCATAATGCTCCTTTTCCAGAGGTTTCTCCCTGGTTCTATCCGTCTGATCGCTGGGGTTGGTTGTTCAGTCAATCAATTTCTTACGCACAAAAGATCAGCGCTCCGGGCTCATGCCGCGTACAAAGATTGCGACATTCATTGCGACCAGAGCGCCGGCATCGACGCTCATATCGTACGCCAGACTGAAGATCTTTCGCGACAGCATTTCCAGCACCAGCGGCCCCACAAAGCAGCGTGCCGCAATGCGCGGATCGGCGCGGCGCAGCGTTCCATCGTCCATTTTATGGGCCAGATAGTCGGCGAGCAACTGCCAGACACGCAACGGGCCGACCTCCGCCAGGATCTTTGCAAACTCGGGATTATGGAACGCTTCGGCCATCAACACCCGGATGGACGCGCCGATCTTGGGGTCATCCGTCAGACGCAGATAGCTGAGGCCAAACTGCGTCAGCGCCTCTTCGAGCGGAAGCTGCATAAACTCTTCCGGCCGCGCCAGCACCTGCATTGGCGGGCCATACCGTTCGATGATGGCGCGCAACAGGTCCGCCTTATCCGCGAAATAGTGATAGATCAGGCCGGGCGAATTGATGCCCGCCGCCTCCGCCACATCCTTGTTGGTCGCCTGCACGAAGCCTTTTTCGGCAAAGACTTTCAGCGCGCCATCGATGATCTGCTGTCGTCGCTCTTCCGAAATCTGCTCACGTCGCGTGGTCAATAGGTCCCCTATCGATTGTTTGATTGATCAGTCAATAGTATACGCTGGTATCTCGAAAAGCGCCAGGGATTATTTACGCGGAAATTGGCGGCGTCCCCCGGGTCAACGCGACAATCGCAAGGTTTCGCGATTCGAACCCCTACAAAACAGGAGAACCTTCCGCATCGAGATGGGCCACCACCGCGCCGGTTGGATGCTCTGCTGCAAATGCCTGCACATCCCGGATCGGTTCCGGCCAACCTTCGAGGTGATACATCGTCTTTTGCCTCATGCGTCCTGTCGCCAACACTTCATGCAATGGAAGCGCCGTGTGGGAGAGGACGGTGCATCTGCTAACTTTGAAACTGAAACCGAAATTAGGTGCGGGAGGTAGTGTGGGTGAGATGAAATCGACCTGCTGTTTCGGGCAGGAGAGTGGTGAAACGACCGCGAACATGCGGACATAATCATCTGCTGCTTTTGTATAGACCGCTCAGGCTGCCTCGGAGGAACGACATGCGCCCGCACTGCTGCTCTCGAAATCGAACGCTCCGGCCAAACTCTGCCCTTGCCGCGCTGATTGTGGCCCTGCCGCTTCTCGCAGGCTGCCATCAGGCGGCGGACACGGACGCTGGTCTATCTCCTATCGCGGCCTTCCGCGCCATACCGGACGCGCCCACAAACCTGCCCGCCCCTCTGGCGCTGTTCGCCTCTGCAGCCACCCTCGCCCTGTCGCCCTCCCGACAGGTGGAGCACGCGCCCCTGCCGCCCCGTCCCTCCGATACCGGCGAGGTCGCCCGCCGGGCCATCGGCGCCGATCCCGCTCCGCGTGGGGCCACCCCGCCCAATGCAGGCCTGGTGGTCTGCGACCCGGTCGCCGGCAGCCCGGAACTTGCGGCGTTCGGCTCGGAGTGTGGTCGCTGGCTGGACCTGGTCGCCGCGGGCCAGCCCGAACTGGGCCGCACGCCATTCTGGGAGTCCCGGGCCCGCGCTCAACGGGAGATGGGCCGCAAGGATTTTCGCCTTTCCCCCGAACAGGCCATTGGGCTGGCCGCCATGACGGGGGCGACCCACGCCGCGTGCGGCACGATCGACGGCACTCCGGAGCGCTGTACGCTGACCTACGGGCTGTACCAGTTGCCTGAAGGCAAATCGGTTGGCCTGCCGCTTACCCAAACCGGAAGCGAGGCGCAGGTCCTCGACGGCCTACCGGCCATGGCGCAGGCGCTCGATGCCCGGCTTGGCGTCCCCGCCCCGCGCGTTCCGACTTCCGTGGCCCTGTCGCCCGCCGAACTGACTCAGTTGGACACGTTCCGCCAGGGAGCCCACCTCAACGACGCGGACCTCTCGGTTCTCGCGCGCCTCAGTGCCCGCTCGCCGGCGGCCGGCATGCTCTACCTGGGATCACGCGCCGTGAACGATCAGGTCTTGCTCACCGGCCTGGTGAAGACCTTGCGGGAGCAACTTCCCGACAATGCGCTCGTCCTGGCCCATATCGGCTATAAAGAGCCGGCTGCCCTCCGCCCCTACGCCGCCGCAACGCAGACCCTGTTCGCCCGCTATCCGGCGAGTGCTCTGCTCGCCCATACGGACGTATGGCAACAGCGGGTGTGGGGAACACGTGCGGGGGAGCTGGAGGCAACGCTACGGACCACCCGTGACGCGCCGGGCGACCCCGACGCCTGGCTTACCCTCGGCTATACTCTCTCCAATGTGTCGGAGGACCTGCGCCAGGGCCGGCTGGCCGGAGACATCTCGGCGGTGGAATGGACGACCCTCCAAAGCCTATATTCCCGAATGGAGAATGCCGATCTGCGGGCAACGGCGCTGGACCCACACGAAGGCCACGCCTGGTTACGGCTGGCCGAAACCGCCACCTTCGCGGGCGATGAGGGCCGCGCCACCGACGCTATCGGGAAGGCGCTCACCATGGACCTGGACAAAAAGGAGGTTTACGCGTGGGGCCTTCAGATGTACCAGCCCAAGTGGCACGACGACCCGGCGGCACTCAGCAAAATCGCCGTGCTGGCCGCCGCCGAGCCGTGGGACGACTCCAGCGAGGCGATCGGTGCGGCGGAGAACCTGCGTTCGGCGGGATTTGCAGCGCAGGCCGATGGGGTGGTTTCCGGCTTCCTCTCGCGGGAGCGCGCCGAAATCGCAAAAGCGCCGTCGGACGCCCTCCTCCACTGGAATTTGGCCGCCGCGCTGGCTGCTCAGAACACCCCCGCCAGCCTGCGCGAAGCCTCATTGGAGTACCGCACCGCCGAGCACCTGATGCCCAACGCCCCTGCGATCAACCGCTGGCTCGGGGACGTACTCGATAGGCGGCACAAGACGGTCGAAGCGATAGCCGAGTATCGGCGGGCAGTAGCACTCGACCCGTTCGACTCCGCCGCGCACTTCGCGTTGGGTTATGATCTCAAGCACGATCGTCAGTTCCCGGAGGCGCTGTCCGAACTGCGTCTCGCGATGCGGCTGAACCCCCGCGACGCGTCCGCACACTTCGGGCTGGGGGAATTGCTGAGCATGCAGCAACAGTTCAAGCAGGCTGCCGTTGAGTACCGGGAGGCTATCCGCATGGCCTATTATATGCTGGAAGCGCGGATGTCTCTGGTCTATGCGCTCAATCATGCCGGGCAGTACGACGAGGCGCTGGAAGCGGGCCGGGAGGTGGACCGGTTGCTGACCGAGCAGGGCCAGGCGAACGCGGAGACCGAGTCGCCGGTCCA